>SKUN01000127.1 GCA_007129945.1 Bacteroidales bacterium | reverse complement strand
ATCCGGATTTTTTTTTTATTAAAAAAATTATAACAGCCCGAATATGCCTTTCAGGTTCGTGCATTTTCGCTAATTTTATCTTCCAAAATGCCCTGTTATGGAAATTCCTGAATTTACTCATTTACACGTACATACACAATACTCCATTCTGGATGGGGCTGCCCAGATCGAACCTCTGGTCAAAAAAGCTGCCGAAGACGGAATGAAGGCGTTGGCAATCACCGACCATGGAAATATGTATGGCGTACTTGAGTTCACCCAGATTGCACGGACATACGGGATCAAACCCATCATTGGCTGTGAAGTTTATGTGGCGGAGGGAAGCCGGAAGGAAAAGCGGGGAAAAGAAGACCGGAGCGGCTACCATATGATTTTGCTGGCCAAGAATTATCAGGGGTATAAAAATCTCTCCAGGCTCTGTTCCCTGGGTTATCTGGAGGGCTTTTATTACACGCCGAGGATTGATAAAGAGTTGCTGTTTGCCCATCACGAAGGACTAATCGCATCCTCCGCCTGCCTGGGCGGGGAATTGCCCCAGCTTATAATGGCAAAAGGGGAAGAGGCGGCTGAAGCTGCCCTGAAAGAATACCTGGATGTGTTCGGAGAGGATTTTTACCTGGAGCTGCAGCGTCACGGGCTGGAGGAACAGGAACCTGTAAATCAGGCATTGATCAGGCTGTCCGAAAAATATAGTGTTCGTTTGATCGCTACCAACGATTGCCATTATATTGACGCGGAGGATGCCCGGGCCCATGATATACTGATCTGCCTGCAAACCGGCCGTGACCTGGATGATGAAACCCGCATGAAGTATTCGGGGCAGGAATACCTGAAGACACGGAAAGAAATGGCGGAACTGTTCTCCGATTTACCTTCCGCACTGTCCGGAACTGTCGAGATAACGGACAAGGTGGAGGATTATGAGATCACCACGAAAAAGGTACTTTTACCTGTTTTTCCGCTGGCTGAAGGATTTGAAACTGAAGACGATTACCTGCGGCATCTGACCTATGAAGGGGCAAAAGCCCTGTATCCGGAGATTACTGAAGAGATTCGTCAGCGCCTGGATTTTGAGTTGAATGTGATCCGTGAAATGGGTTTTGCCGGCTATTTCCTGATCGTACAGGACTTTATAAATGAGGCGCGGAAAATGGAAGTGGCCGTCGGACCGGGCAGGGGAAGTGCTGCAGGGTCGGCAGTTGCCTTTTGTACGGGAATTACGGCCATTGACCCAATCAAGTATAACCTGCTGTTTGAGCGGTTCTTGAACCCGGAACGGGTTTCCATGCCGGATATTGATATCGATTTTGACGATGACGGCCGTGAAAAGGTGATGGAGTATGTGATCCGGAAGTACGGCCGTGAAAAAGTGGCGCAGATTGTGACATTTGGCACAATGGCCGCCCGTTCTTCCATCCGTGATGTGGCCAGGGTGCTTAAGTTGCCCCTCCCTGAGGCAGACCGGCTGGCCAAACTGGTTCCTGACAGGCCCGGAACGCATCTGTCTGATGCCTATCAGGAAGTTCCCGAACTGAAACAGGCGCTGAAGGAAGCTTCACAGGAGGTCAGGGAAACATTGCAATTTGCTAAAAGTCTTGAGGGTTCGAACCGGCAAACCGGGGTGCATGCATGTGGTGTTATTATTGGTCCGGAAAATCTTGTTGACTGTCTGCCATTAAGCACACAAAAAGACACTGATTTGCCTGTTACACAATACGAAGGCAAGCATGTGGAGTCGGTGGGGATGCTCAAGATGGACTTTTTGGGGCTAAAAACCCTTTCCATCATCAAAGAAGCACTTAAGAATATCGAAAATCGCTATGGCAGCAAAATAGACATTGAAAAAGTTCCGCTGGATGATGAGCAGACCTATGCCTTGTATCAACGGGGAGATACCATTGGGACATTTCAGTTTGAGTCGCAGGGGATGCGTGAATACCTTAAAGAACTTAAGCCCTCCAATATTGAAGACCTGATTGCCATGAATGCCCTTTACAGGCCCGGCCCCATGGATTTTATTCCCTTGTATATCAGACGGAAACACGGCCTGGAAAAGGTGGAGTACCCGCATCCGTGGCTGGAGGAGATGCTGCAGCCCACTTTCGGGATCATGGTGTACCAGGAGCAGATCATGCAGGCAGCCCGGATCATGGCCGGCTACTCCCTGGCCAACGCGGACATCCTCAGGCGTGCCATGGGGAAGAAGAAGAAAGAGGAGATGGACCGGCAGAAGACTTTCTTCATTGACGGTGCCCGGAAAAAGGACATCGAACAGGCCACGGCGGAGAAGATTTTTGATGTGATGGCCCGGTTTGCAGAATATGGATTCAACCGTTCCCATTCGGCCGCCTATTCTGTTGTCGCATACCGGACCGCATACCTGAAAGCCAACTATACGGCGGAATATATGGCCGCTGTGCTGACCCATAACTTCAGCGACATCAAGAAAATTACCTTCATGATGGAGGAATGTCAGCGTCAGAAAATACCGGTGCTCGGACCTGATGTCAATGAAAGTACCTTTAACTTTGTGGTGAATGACCAGGGAGAGATCCGCTTCGGACTTGGAGCCATTAAAGGGGTAGGAGAGGGTGCAGTGGAAAATATTATTGCCGAAAGAAACGCGAACGGTCCGTATAAAAACATCTTTGATTTTGCAAAAAGAGTCAATCTCCGGACCGTAAACAAAAGGGTGTTTGAGTCACTGGCCAGGGCCGGTGCCTTTGATTGTTTCAGTGAATGTCACCGTGCCCAGTTTTTCCATTCCGATGACAACGGTGCCAGTATATTCCTTGATAAGGTGATCAGGCATACGCAGCAGGTATTGCTCCGCGAGAATACATCTCAAATGAATCTTTTTGACGAAAGTTCAGAAAATGTCCTTCCCGATCCCGAACTCCCGGTATGTGAACCCTGGGGGAAAATGGAGATGCTGCAACAGGAGAAAGAGGTCACCGGAATGTACATTTCGGGCCATCCCCTGGATAATTTTAAGATTCATATTCAGAGTTACTGCAACACCAACGTGGGATATCTGAAAAATAATCAACCGACCCCGGGCAGGGAACTGTGTTTTGCAGGGATCATTACTGCTGCTGCCCACAAGTATACCAAAAACGGAAAGCCCTATGGAGTGATCCAGATCGAGGACTATTCAGACTCACACCAGCTCTTTATTTTTGCAGAAGATTACCTGAAAGTGAAACACTTTCTGGTGGTCCAGAATGCCGTTATGGTGAAGGCAAGGTTGCAGCAAAACAGAAGGAACCCTGCGCAGTCGGATATCAGGGTAAAGAGTATGCAGTTATTGAGTGAGGTAGCTGAAAATGACAATTCAGACCTGATCCTGAATCTTCCGGTGAGCGACATTAATGCCTTGCTGGTGGAAAAAATGAAAACAATTGCTGCTCAGCACAAGGGGAGATCCAGGCTGAAAATCAGCCTGCAGGATCCCGTGGAGAATTGTACGGTGGAAATGATCTCCCGGACGGTTAAAGTTGACCCGATAGGCTTTTTGCAGGAGTTATTAAAACATTACCATGTCAAATACCGTTTAAATTAATTCCTGCGGTATAGTAAATACTGTGGTGTATAAGTAATATATTTGTATTCGTAAGACTTAACTAAAACATAGAATTATGGCACTTGAAATTACCGATTCCAACTTTGAAGAAACTGTATTAAAAGCAGATAAGCCCGTATTGCTTGACTTCTGGGCTGAATGGTGCGGACCATGCCGCATGGTGGGACCCATTGTGGCAGAGATTGCTGAAGAATATAAAGACAAGGCTGTGGTCGGGAAGGTAGACGTAGACAGCAATCCCGAAGTGGCCATGAAGTATGGTATCCGGAATATTCCCACAATTTTGTTTTTCAAAGGGGGAGAAGTCGTTGACAAGCAGGTAGGTGCAGTTCCAAAGAATGTACTGGTTGACAAGATTGAAAGCCTCCTGTAATACATTAAATTTCTTGTTTTTTGATAAAGAGAATTGATCCTGACCTTCCGGGTCGGTTTGGAAATCTGGAGTTGCTTGCCCGCCAGGTGGTGGAAGGGTTCATTACGGGTATGCACAAAAGCCCCTTTCACGGGTTTTCTGTCGAATTTGCGGAACACCGGATATACAATCCCGGGGAAAGCACCAGGCATATCGACTGGAAGTTGTATGCCCGGACTGAAAAACTATTTGTGAAGCGTTTCGAAGAAGAAACCAACCTCCGCTGCCAGATTGTGGTGGACAATTCCTCCTCCATGCATTTCCAGGGAAGGGACCGTGACGGGAAAGATTATTCAAAGATTGCTTTTTCCGTAGAATGTGCAGCTGCCCTGACTTACCTTTTAAGAAAACAGCGTGATGCAGTAGGCCTCAGTGTCATATCCGATCAGATGGAACTGCATACCGCCGCCCGTTCAAATAGTGTGCATCACAGAATGTTGTTCACACAATTGGAGAAACTGTATCATCCCGACAAAGAGGAGGAGAGAAAAACCACTGATACCGCTGAGTTACTGCATCTGCTGGCTGAAAAGGTCCATAAACGCTCGCTGGTGATTATCTTTTCGGACATGCTCGATAACGAAGGAAACCCCGGTTCTCTTTTTTCTGCCTTGCAGCATCTGAAACACAACAAACATGAAGTAATCCTTTTTCATGTGCACGAACAGGAAAAGGAGCTGGAATTTGATTACGGCAATCGCCCTTATCGTTTTGTGGATATGGAAACAGGCCGGATGATACGTCTGAACCCGGCAGACCTGAAAGAAAAGTATGTCAGGCAGATGAAGAAGTATTATGAGGAAATGCGCCTCAAGTGTATGCAGTACAAAATAGATTTTGTGCCTGCCGGCATCAACCAGGGGTATGAAAATGTACTGCTTTCCTTCTTGCTGAAAAGGTCTAAACTGTATTAACTCCTATACCACATCTACGATCTTGCCGGTAGCATATTCCCCTTTATCCAGCTTGTCTTTGACTTTAGAAAACGCATCCAGGGTATACTCCACGTCTTCCAGGGTGTGAACTGCCGTGGGGATCAGCCGGAGAATGATTGTTCCTTTAGGCACAACCGGATAAGCAACCACAGAGCAGAACAGGTTGAAATTCTCTCTCAGGTCATGCGCCAGGTTGGCCCCCTCCGGTGTGTCGCCGCTGAGCACAACCGGTGTAACAGGAGATTGGGTGTTGCCTATATTGAATCCCCTGGATTTAAGCCCCTTCTGAAGGGCGGTGGCTACTGTCCAGAGTTTTTCCCGGAATTCCGGATGATTGCGCATCAATTCCAGGCGTTTCAATGCACCCACCACGAGCGGCATGGGCAATGATTTGGCATAAATCTGGCTGCGCATATTGTACATCAGGTAGGTGATGATTTCCCTGGGTGCGGCCACAAAGGCACCGATGGAAGCAAATGATTTGGCAAAAGTGCCGAAAAACACATCTATTTCATCCTGGACCCCAAAATGCTCCCCGGTACCTGCACCGGTAGGTCCCATGGTACCCACTCCATGGGCATCATCTACCAAAAGCCTGAAGTTGAATTCCTTCTTCAATGCAGTAATTTCATCCAGTTTGCCAAGGCTCCCTGACATCCCAAAGACGCCTTCGGTGATTACCAGTATGCCGCCGCCGGTTTTTTCCGTCAGTTTTTTGGCCCGCCGGAGTTCCGTACGTAAATTGTCAATGTCGTTGTGCGGGAAAACGAATCGCTTCCCCATGTGCATGCGAAGGCCGTCAATGATGCAGGCGTGTGACTCGCTGTCGTACACAACCACATCCTGCCTGTCTATCAACGCATCAATGACGGAAACCATGCCCTGGTAACCGAAGTTCAGAAGATAGGCCGCTTCTTTTTTTACAAAATCAGCCAGTTCATTTTCCAGTTGTTCATGCAGTTTCGTCTGACCCGACATCATGCGTGCGCCCATGGGCAGTGCAAGACCATAGTCTTTTGCTGCCTCCGCATCAGCTTTTCGGACCTCAGGGTGGTTCGCCAGTCCGAGGTAGTTATTCAGGCTCCAGACCAGCTTCTCTTTCCCCCTGAAATGCATCCTGTTTGAAATCTCTCCCTCCAGCTTCGGAAAGGTAAAGTATCCGTGTACCTGGCTGGCATACTGGCCCAAGGGGCCCATTCTGGCAGTTGCTTTGGCAAAAATATCCATTGTGGTAACAACTTTTGTAAACGAAGTAAGTAAACCCGACAAAATTATATGATAAAATATTTCAAAACAACAAAATATGTGGGTAACTGAATAAATATTTTTTGTCGCTTACCCATTTTGCTGATAAAGCTTTCGAAAAAATACCCCCGGGTCGGGGCAGATCCTCTCATAAAGGGGTTGTTCCTCTTTTGTGCATACCCCCGGGAAATCACCCATCCGGCCCTGCATGTCTGCAATGACCTGAAAATGCAAATGGGGTGGCCAGTCGCCGTTGACCGGAGCACTTCCGATGTGACAGAGAACATCGCCTGCACCGAGGGCCATATTGATTGATTTGTCTTTAAGGGAGTCGGTGGTAAGATGGCCGTAGAGGGTATAAAACCTTGTATCTCCCAACAAATGCTCTACAATGATGGTCGGGCCGTAATCTCCGTAACTGTCATTGTTCCTGAAACTGTGGATTCTGCCTCCCAGTGGCAGGCAAACCGGGGTATTGGCTTCAGCCCATATATCGGTTCCAAGATGGACGCTTCTTGACTGTTCATTTGAAGCCGCAAACAACGGACTGCGTTTATAAACGGCCCTGTTTTCCAGGTATCCGCCGTAAGCGTAAACAGCGTTTTTTGACTGCAGTTCATCAAATATCAGCTGACCCAGGCCTGTGGCATCAGTAAAATCAAGCATTTGCAGATCCCTGTTGCTTGCTGACAGGTCAAGCATAATTGAATTGTCAGGTTGCAGATCCGGTGAGAAGAGCGGGTGCAGGCGTTCTTGATTAACTTTCAGAAGTTTAGATAGCTCCATGTTTTACATAAACCTTTCATTAAATACTTTTTCAAGCGCATACAACTCATCCCTGTACGCTGCTGCTTCCATAAAATCCAGCTCTTTGGCTGCTTTTTCCATTTGTTTTCTGGTACGGTTAATGGCTTTTCGCAACTGGTCTTTATCCATGTATTGCACTACAGGATCGGCAGCAAGGCTTGCACTCTCCGTCTCTGCGTATACTTTCTTTTCGCCCTTTTTGTCAACCACCGTGGTTTGTCCGTGAATGGCTTCTACCGACTTCTGTATCTGGGCGGGAGTGATATGGTGTTTTTCGTTGTATTGCAGCTGCTTTTCCCTTTTCCTGTTGGTTTCATCAATGGCTGCCTGCATTGACCGGGTGATTTTGTCCGCATACATTACGACTTTACTGTGTATGTTTCTGGCGGCCCGGCCTGCCGTCTGAATCAGCGATCTCTCCGATCGCAGAAAACCCTCACTATCGGCGTCCAGTATGGCTACAAGTGATACTTCCGGCAGGTCAAGTCCCTCCCTGAGCAGATTCACCCCCACCAGTACGTCAAAATTGCCCAATCTCAGATCCCTGAGAATTTCGACCCTTTCGAGGGTGTCCACATCCGAGTGGATATACCGGCATGTAACACCTGCATTGGTAAGGTATTTGGTCAGTTCTTCCGCCATCCGTTTGGTAAGTGTGGTAACCAACACCCTCTCATTCTGGATGGTGCGCTGATTGATCTCTTCCAGCAGGTCATCTATCTGGTTCACGCTGGGTCTGACATCAATGGGTGGCTCAAGCAGGCCAGTCGGACGTATCACCTGTTCGACAACAATTCCTTCGCTTTTGTGCAGCTCATAATCGCCCGGTGTCGCACTTACGAAAATCACCTGGTTCAACAGATTCTCAAACTCGTCGAATTTCAGGGGGCGGTTATCCAGTGCAGCCGGAAGGCGGAAACCGTATTCTACCAGGTTTTTTTTGCGGGAAAAGTCTCCGCCATACATCGCGTGAACCTGGGATACGGTGACATGGCTCTCATCAATGACCATAAGGTAATCGTCGGGAAAATAATCCAGGAGGCAAAAAGGCCTGGAGCCGGGACTTCGACCGTCGAAGTAACGCGAATAATTTTCAATGCCCGGACAATAGCCCAGCTCCCGCATCATCTCCATATCATAATTCACCCTGTCTTCCAAACGTTTGGCTTCCAGCTCCTTTCCAATGTTCCTGAGGAAGGCTGTTTGCCCAACCAGGTCATCCTGTATCGCACGCATTGCTGACTGCATGCGGTCTTTGGAGGTTACAAAAATATTGGCAGGATAAATGGCCAAATGTTCCAATTCTTCGATGGTTTTACCGCTTACCGGATCAATGGAGGAAAGGGTCTCTACTTCATCTCCCCAGAAAACGATCCGGCAGGCAATATCTGCGTAGGCCGGGAAAACATCCACCGTATCTCCCTGTACACGGAATTTGCCGCGTGTAAATTCTGTGGTGGTCCGACTGTATAAACTACCCACAAGGTGATGCAATAGCTTGTTACGTGCAATGACCTGTCCGGTCGCCAGGCGGATGATGTTCTCGTTGAAGTCATCCGGGTTGCCTATGCCGTAGATGCAGGAAACAGAACTGACCACAATCACGTCACGACGTCCGGATAATAGTGCACTGGTGGCGCTGAGACGCAATTTTTCAATTTCGTCGTTGATGGAAAGATCCTTTTCAATGTAGGTGTTGGTTGTAGGCAGATAAGCTTCAGGCTGATAATAATCGTAGTAGGAAACAAAATATTCGACCGCATTGTCCGGAAAAAAATGCCTGAATTCTCCGTAAAGCTGGGCAGCAAGGGTTTTGTTATGACTGAGCACCAGGGTAGGACGCTGTACTTCCTGGATTACATTGGCAATGGTAAATGTTTTGCCCGATCCGGTCACACCAAGCAAAGTCTGGTATGGCTGTCCCTGCTCCAATCCTTCTCTCAGCTGCTTAATAGCTTCGGGCTGGTCCCCGGTTGGAGAAAAATCTGAAGTCAGCTTGAATGGCATAAGTTAGTTGTCCCCCATCTTAAATAACAGTTGTTTTTCCTCCTTTGTGAGGCTATCGTACCCGTGTTTGGATATTTTATCAAGGATGTGATCTATCTTTTTTTGCTGCTCCGCCCGTTGTTCGTTATAATCCTCATCGCTTACATAACGCTCCCTGGTATATTCAACCCGCATGGCTGGTCTTTTGCGGAAAATACGGATCATTTTTTCCAGGTAAAAACCAAGTACCATGGCCGGGTCCCGACCGGACCTCAGCAGGCGGGCATATATGTAACCCCATAATGCACCGCCCAGGTGTGCAAGGTGACCGCCGGGGTTGCCCTGGTCAATGCTTATCAGGTCAAGCACCACAAAAAAGATGGCAATATATTTCAGTCGTATACGCCCGAAAAGCAACAAGGGAAGCTGGTAATTCGGCATATAGGTCGCGATGGCAATGAATATGGCCAGTACGGATGCGGAAGCTCCAATGGCAAGAGAGAAGGAAACCACCTCTTCGAAAACAGGAAACACGTTGAATGAAATAATATAAAATAACGCACCTGCCAGCCCCCCCAGTAAATAAGTGGCCGTCAGCCTGTCCTGCCCGATAAAATCACTGAACAGCCGTCCCCCCACATACAACACGATCATGTTGAAAAGTATGTGAAGAAAGTCAAAGTGAAGGAACATGTAGGTAAACAGTGTCCAGGGCCGGTGGAGGACGACGTGTACATTGGAAGAAATTCCCAGCCACTGACTCATGGCTTCAGCTGTCCCGTCCACATTCCAAAGAAAAAAGAAGACACGTATCAGGTTGACAGCTACGAATATGGCCACATTGACTCCAATGAGCCTGGCCAGTATGGAACCCCGTGCGAAGAAGTTCCTGATCTCCTGAAAAAGCGATGTTTGCATAGGCGGATGAACAGATCTGTTAATAATAAATCTTTCTCCGGTTGCGCCAGTATTTGATCAGCAGGTAACCAAATACCATCCCCCCGAGGTGCGCAAAATGGGCCACATTATCGCCCGGACGATTGGCGATGCCGAAGAATAGTTCCATTGCGCCGTAGGCCATCACAAAATATTTAGCTTTGATGGGGATGGCAAAAAACAGGTAAATGTAGCTGTTGGGGAAAAACATCCCGAACGCGAGCAAAATACCAAAAACAGCCCCGGAAGCCCCGACTGTGGGAATAAAGAATTTGGTAAGGTATCCCACCAGGGTACGTTCGGACACACCGGGCAGAATGTTGTATGAACCTGTTTCGACAAACCTCTGAAGGTCCGTGACACTATAGCCGGCTGCCAGAAGCTCTGAGCGCAGGCTGAGCATTTCCAGGTAACTGACGCCCAGGTGAAGGAATGCGGCTCCGAAGCCAGTGATCAGGTAATATGTCAGAAAGCGCTGGGATCCCATCAGGTTTTCAATGGCTGTCCCGAACATCCAAAGGGCAAACATGTTGAAAAAAATATGGGAGAAGTTGGCGTGCATGAACATATGCGTGATCAACTGGAAGGGTTCAAAGTCTGGAGATCCGGGCATATACAATCCAAGTATATCGAGCAGATTGATGTGAAAGGCGCTGCCGAAGGAGATGGTGGCCAGAAAGAATAAGCCGTTAATGATCAGTAGATTCTTAACCACCGGGGGCATTAAATTGAAACCTGAAGGTCTGTACATTGCTGAATTTTAGTGTTCTTATATATAAAATGGAACGTTCCCGGGCAGAAAAAGTTTGTGTTTTCCAAAAAATCATCCCGAAACAAAAGGCAAAAATACGATTTCTGTACTATTTGAATCGTTCGGATAGTTCCTCCGTTGAAATGATCGTCAGCACCGGTTTCCCGGCAGGAGAGTATTCGGGGGCTCCGCAAGCAAAAAGGGAATCTGCCAGTGTGGACATTTCTTCCTCTGTGAGTGCTTTCCCATGCTTTACAGCGAGTCTTTTGGCCAGGGAACGAACCACGTTCGTCTGCTTGTCATGTTTAAGTTCTATACGGTTTTTCTGAATATTTTCCACGATGCCTTCCACGCACTCCTGAAGGGAGCTGTCTTCTGAGATTCCCGCGGGAATGGCATTGATCACAAAGGAGCACTTCCCCAACGGATTAATTTCAAAACCCAGTGAGCGGATGTCCTCAATTATTTCTTTAAGAATCTCTGTTTCCTGTTCATTCAGACGAATGTTTTCCGGAAATAATAACTGCTGGGAGGTAGCACTTTTACTTGCAATATTGTCCATGTACCTTTCAAACAGCACTCTTTCATGGGCCCTTTGCTGATCAATAACCATCATACCTGATTTAACCGGCGTCAGGATGAAGCGGTTGTGCAGTTGAAAGAATTTTTTCTGCCCGTTGTCCTGCTTTCTTTCTTCCCAGTCAGGGCTGATGATTGTTTGTTTTCCACCCTGATGTCCGGTAATTTCATGCACTTCCTCTGCGCCCGGGAATAATTGCTCCCATTGTCCGGGGTTGATGCGGCCGGTCAGTGTTTTTCCTCCCGGGGCCATACCTTTTTCCTGCTGAAACGGGTTGTAATCAGGATTGACCTGAATGCCGGGTGGCCTCACCGGCCGGTTTTTATCGGTAATGATGTCATCAAAGGCACTCTCCTGCTCGAAATCCAGGGTGGGAGAAACATTATGTTTACCCAGTGAGCGCTTTACTGCGGATTTAATGACCTGGTAAACAAATCGCTCATCCTGAAATTTGATCTCCGTTTTGGTAGGATGGACGTTCACATCTATTTGTTCCGGATCAGTTTCCAGAAAAAGAAAAAAACCCGGAAAGGCATCTTCCGGGATCAGTTCTTCAAATGCCTGCTCTACAGCATGATTGAGATAGTGAGACCGGATAAAGCGCTTGTTTACAAAAAAGAATTGCTCCCCCCTGGTCTTTTTGGAATATTCAGGTTTTGCAGCATAACCATTGATTGCCAGTAGCTGCGTCTCTTCTTCCACCGGGATTAAACGCTGGTTGTAATTGCTGCCAAACAGCCCGGTAATTCTTTGTTTCAGGTTCCCCTTGTTCAGTTGATGGGTAAGTTGGTCGTTTTGATAGAACTGAAAGGAAATATCAGGTCTGGCAATGGCAATACGCTGAAATTCAGCAAGAATATGTCTTTTTTCCACATTTTCGGACTTCAGGAAATTTCGTCGGGCCGGGGTGTTGTAGAAAAGGTTCTTCACAGATATGTTTGTGCCGGGCTGGCAGGGACAAGGGCCCTGAGACTGAAGTGCGGATGCCTCCACAAGCACCTGGGTGCCGACTTCATCATCACTGGTGCGGGTTTTAAGCGCTACCTTTGAAATGGCGGCAATGGAGGCGAGGGCCTCCCCCCGGAATCCCATTGTATGAATGGCGAAAAGGTCTGTTGCCCGGGTAATTTTGGAGGTGGCATGGCGCTCAAAACAAAGCTTTGCATCGGCTTCTGTCATCCCCGCCCCATTATCCACCACCTGGATCAGGGTTTTTCCCCCATCTTTGATAATAAGCCGGATATGGTCTGCTCCCGCATCAATGGCATTCTCAAGCAATTCTTTTACAGCTGAGGCAGGTCGCTGAATAACTTCACCTGCTGCGATCTGGTTGGCCACGGCATCCGGCAGGAGCTTGATCACGTCTGACATGCAGTCATTGGTTTTAAAATGGGGGTTAAACAAAAAAGATCAGGTAAAGCAATAAGAACATCACGATCAGGATGATCACGAGGCGCTGGTTGGAGGCTGTCTGGCTTCTGCTGCCTGATGAGCGCTTCCAGCGCATCTGCAGCCGGTCTCTCAACGCTTTTTCATAGTTTTCTTCATTGTTTTCCATGGCTGCTTTCTGCCGCTTTTCCCTTTCTTCCTTTTTCTTGTCATAATAGACCGGCTTGTAGCCATATTTTTTGTTGCGCGGAGTTTTAAAAAATGTCAGTGCCATGAGGAGAGGGGGTTATGTGTTGACGGAAATTTTTCCTGGAACAAAATTAACGATTAAATGCTGAAACGGCAACTCTTACTGAACGGCAACTCCCAGTCACGGGATTTCGGGAGGGGGGAGTACTGCAAGAATTCTTTTTATATTCCCAAAGGTTTTTTATTATTGCATTAAACTATTTACTGAAAAGGATATCAAAGGACTGAACGGAATTGAAAACATAAAAAAAATTCATTATGAAAACGAAAATTGTTATTACATCGCTGATGGCGTTTATCCTGCTTTTTTCTGCGGATGCATTTGGCCAGCGCGGCCGAAGGGCTCCGGATGTTCGCCCTCAGCAGCGTTTTTCTGAGCGCCCGCTTGAACAGCGCACGGAAAGGCATCAGTTCGCTGATGTATGTCAGATGATCCCGGATCTTACGGAAGAACAGGAAGCGCAGATTAAGTCGCTGCGCCTTGAACAGCTTGAGCGGAATACGCAACACAGAAATGCCATGGATGAAATGCGAGCCCGGAAGCGTTCGATGATGACGGAAGCAGATCCTGACATGAGCGCCGTCAACAATGTGATTGATGAGATGACTGCATTAAGAAATGCGCAAATGAAAGAAAATGTGAATCATCGTCAGGCTGTTCGTGAATTGCTTACAGAAGAACAACGGGTGATTTTTGACAGCCGCACCGGGCGAATGAACCGGGACAGGGCTCATTCAGCCCGGTCCGGAGGAAGAGCCGGAGGAAGATCTCCTCAGGCAGGTGGCGGTCGCAGATAAGTTTACTGCCCGCATCAGTCTGCATATTAAATAACCGGAATGCAAAAAGGCTGCTCATTGAGCGGCCTTTTTTGTTGTGTCCGGGAATGGTCCTGGTTATTATTCCTTTAAGTCCCTGTACAGTGCATCTGCATCGTCGGGCTTCTTTGTCAGACGGCTGACGATGACAGTGGTCAGGGTAGCGATGATAAATCCCGGTATCAGTTCATACACAAGGTCTGCAAGTGCAGAAATCCTTATCCAGATAATAACAGTAATTGCCCCCGCAATCATTCCGGATATAATTCCTTTTTTGGTAGCTCCTTTCCAGAAAAGAGCCAGGATGGAGGTGGGGCCGAATGCTGCCCCCAATCCGGCCCAGGCGAACAAGACCAGCCAGAAAACCAGTTCCTCCGCCAGCAATCCCAGCACCAGGGAGAGTGCGACCAGCAAAATGACCACGCCGCGGCTCAGAAAAACCAGTCGTTTCTGCGGGATGTCCCGGTTGCGATGTATCAGTTTTTCATAAATATCCCTGACCAGGGCAGAGGCTGCCACCAATAGCTGGGAGTCAGCCGTGGACATAATGGCGGCAAAAATACTTGCGATGACAATGCCAAACATCACAGGATGCAGATGCTGGTTGGCCATTACCGGATAGATGTTTTCCTGGTCCGCTCCCGGCAACAGGCTGACATCCGGGAAGTAGATTTTCCCCACCATGCCTGTGATGACTGCTCCAAGCCCCATCAGCACATTGGCACTGGTGCCCACCATGGCAACCAGTTTCAGTTTTTTCGGGTCTTTGATTGACATATACCTGGCAATGATGTGCGGGTTTCCGGGTGACCCCAGGCCAATTCCTGCAAAACCGATTAAGGCGCCGGCCGACAACGCCAGGGGATTAAAAAACTGTCCGTTTGCCAGGGCGGAGGCTTCAATATAGAATGTGCTGAATCCGCCCAGATGGGAAATGGCAATAACGGGTAAAACGACCAGGGCGAATATCATAAATATCCCCTGTATGGTGTCGGTCAGGCTGACTGCCAAAAAGCCCCCGACCATGGTATAAAATAACACAATCACTGTGGTGAGGATAATGCCCTGGGTCTCGGAAATACTGAATGTTGACTCAAAGGCCTTGCCCCCGGCCACAAACTGGGCGGAAACGTAAGCGATCATGAAGATGATGATAATTCCGACCACCACAGATCGCAAAACGCCGGTTTTGTCATTGAACCTGGCCGCAAAAAAATCCGGCACGGTGATACAATCACGTTTTTCACTGAAGCACCGGATCCGGGGTGCATAAAAGAAAAAGAGAAAAAATTCGACCACTGTATATCCGGCAACTGCCCAAACGGCAGCAAACCCTATTTCGAACGCCATGCCGGTAACGCCCAGTAAGAGCCACGCACTTCTTCCACTGACAACTGCCGACAGGGCAACCACCAGCATGCCCATTTTCCGGCCCCCAATAAAAAAATTGGCGATCCCGCGAGAGGAAAAACGGGCTGCGTATATCCCGATCATGATAATCAGTGCCAGGTAGCCAATGAAGGACCAAACGGCTACCTGATCCACATTCATGGCAAAGGTTTGAACTTCTTCCATGGGTTGTCTGTTGGTTAAGACTGAAGTGTGAAGGCAAACCTAAGGCATTCTGGTTTTTTATCCAAGAAACACCGGAAAAAACTACAGGAAAAAGAGAGTTACCCCGGCTACGCTGATCATGGCTCCGATAAACTCCTTCCAGCTTACCGGATGCCTGAAGATAACAAAAGTGGCGGGCAGAATAAGAATGGGAGAGATGGCCATAATCGTGGAGGCGATCCCTGTGGCGGTATTCTGGACCGCGATCAGGGAGGAAGAAACGCCCAGAAACGGGCCGAATGTGGCTCCGATCAGCATGAGCCACATGGCTGTTTTGTTGCTGATCGCTATGCCCACCGCTTCCCATTTCCTGAATACATGAATGACAATGGCAAAACCGATGATGCCGGCCATCACCCTGATCTGAGTTGCCGAGAAAGGATCGTATTCTCTCATCCCAAACTTGCTGAGCACAAGGCCGGTAGCCTGACCAGCCGCTCCCATTACCGCGAAAAATACACCCTGAACAGGCACTTTGGTGATGTCCTTCTGGTCGCCTGCTTTTTTCCGTTGCTTATAAAAAATAACCAGGGCAATTCCCGACATGGTGAGGGCCATCCCCCCAATATGGATCCACTCCAGGGTTTCCCCCATCAACAGCCATCCCACGAAAGCGGCAATGGGAGGAACAAGTGTCATGATGAGCAGGGAGAGCCTGGATCCGATAACCGTAAATGCCTTGAAGAGAAACAGGTCGCCCACCACAAATCCGACAAGTCCGGATAAGGCAAGCCAAACCCAGTTGTAGGTGGTTGCATCGGCGGGGAAAAAGAAACCGCGCCGGATCCATGAGAAAAGGCTTAACAGCAGCAGGGCCATCACCAGCCGGATGATATTTACAGGAACACTGCCAACCTTGCGGCTTGCAGTTTCAAAAGCCATGGCCGTTATTGTCCAGCATACCGCGGTGAACAAGGCTGCCAGCTCACCTACTCTCATTTCCATATTGCCTTAATTTTGTTGGCAAAGGTATAAGAATTATGAAAGTGTCAAATATTTGTTAAACATGCCTCTAATGGCTTTCCCGTTTGATTTGCAAATAATTTTCTTTGTATATTTGCGCAAGTAATTGAATATTCCGGTATTAAACCAAACAACTTTATCTGATTATGAAAAAATTATTCCTTATCCTATTTGCATTTGCAGGTCTGGCGATTACATCCTGCGGAGGACAAGCTGCTCAACAAGAGGAGCAAGCTGCAGAAAACAAATCGATTGCGGAACTGGTTCAGGCCCCCATGGAATATGAAGGCCAGACTGTCACTTTTGACGGGATTATTGGCCATATGTGCCAGACCAGTGGCGATAAAATGCGGGTTCATCATAAAGAAGACACGGCCTATTCCATACTGGTTATGCTCGGTGATCTTCAGGATCAGGTTGAATATGAGTATGAGGGTCGCGAAGTCAGTATTACAGGTGTAATGACTGCTGTGCTTGCCAATGAGGGGGAAGCTGCAAACGATGATCACGATCATGAAGACGATCATGATTGTGAGTCCACCGAGGCTGCCATTCAAAGGCTTGAAGAGCGGGGCGTTGATCCTGACATCCGGGCTGTTGTTGAATTAAAGGATTTTCAGCTCCAATAATGTGATTGGCTGCAATCTGTTTACTCCCTGAAACTTTTTCCAACTGCCGGACCTGATAATCCGGCAGTTTTTTTATGAGGGCAGTCCTGCTTCTTTGGCAATAAAGGTTAGTGTGGAAAAAATTTCTCTTGCCATGGGTTTGCTGATTTTGGACAGTCCGAGGTAATTCTGGCGTACTTCATTCATGAGCGGCAGCCCCGGCTTTTCGTTGCGCATGTTCGCCATGATAAGCGTTGAAATGGCTGTCCTGAGATGGTTTCCTTTCATTCTGCATGTGAGCCGGGAGTGGTGGGCAGGGTGGAGGTGAATATAAGCGCTGTCATGATCCTCATTTTTCCGAAGTATCCATTCTGAGCCATCAGAAACGGTAATCTGCCAGAACAATTGATTTGAACTGTCTATCCAGCGGAAGTAATCCTCTTTTTCATAGGCCTTGAAGCCGAGTAAGGTATTTACAATATCATGGGCAATTTCATCCGGGGTCATCCCGCCGGAATAAATGTCAAACTGAGACTCCCCCAGGGTTTTTGTTTTGGCCACAAACAAGGGGAAAAGCTGCTCCGGCTTGGCGGCCCATTTGCGTACTGCTCCTGCCAGGAACCCGAGATGGTGTTTCCATCCGTTGAGCATGATCGGAGGATTTGTGCAGCTTATGGTTTTAACCATTGTTTCCATCACTGTTTGTCGCTGTTTTTCATTTTATTCACTATAACTTAATACGGTACAAATATACGGGCATTGTATCGAAATGCAGAACTTTATGTGCATATCAATGCATTTTTTCGGACATTTGTATCGGTTTTAATTATTTTAAAATGAGTGAAGACAAGAAGATAATATTTTCCATGGTTGGGGTCAGCAAGGTATTTCCCCCCGGAAACAAGCAAGTGCTGAAAGATATTTACCTCTCTTTTTACTACGGTGCAAAAATCGGGATTATCGGACTGAACGGATCCGGAAAATCAACCCTGATGCGAATCATTGCCGGTGAAGAGAAATCCTTCCAGGGAGAAGTCGTTTTCTCCCCCGGATATTCGGTAGGACACCTGTCGCAGGACCCTGTGCTTGATCCATCCAAAACAGTGAAAGAGATCGTTCAGGAAGGGGTGCAGGAAGTGGTGGATATTCTGAAGGAGTACGAGGAGGTAAACCTGAAGTTTGCCGACCCGATGGGAGATGAGGAAATGACGAAACTGATTGAACGGCAGGGCGAGCTTTCGGATCTGATTGAGCAACACGGAGGCTGGGACCTTGACAGCAAGCTTGAGCGTGCCATGGATGCACTTCGCTGCCCTGATCCTGATACCTCAATCGCCCATTTAAGCGGCGGAGAACACAGGAGGGTGGCTTTATGCCGGCTTCTTTTGCAGGAACCTGACATTTTGTTACTGGATGAGCCTACCAACCACCTGGATGCTGAAAGTGTTGACTGGCTTGAGCAACACCTGCAACAGTATAAGGGCACGGTGATTGCCATTACACACGACCGGTATTTTCTTGATAATGTGGCTGGCTGGATCCTGGAACTTGACAGGGGTGAGGGAATCCCGTGGAAAGGAAACTATTCTTCCTGGCTGGAACAGAAAACCAGGCGCCTGGAAATGGAGGAAAAAACAGAAAGCAAACGCCGCAAAACCCTTCAAAGGGAGCTGGAATGGGTACGTATGTCTCCGAAAGGAAGACGCGCCAAAGGAAAAGCCAGGCTGAACTCCTATGAAAAAATGCTTGGAGAGGATGTGAAGCAGAAAGAAGAACGGCTGGAAATTTTTATCCCTGATGGTCCCAGGCTGGGGGATAAAGTGATTGAAGCAGCCAGTATCAGTAAAGCATTTGGGGAAAACCTGCTCTTTCAGGATTTGAGCTTTGCACTGCCTCCTGCAGGAATCGTCGGTATTATCGGACCCAATGGTGCGGGAAAAACAACCTTATTCCGGATGATGATGGGACAGATTCCCCCGGACGATGGGCGCTTTGAACTTGGAGATACAGTGAAAATCGGCTATGTGGATCAGGCTCACGCCGATATTGATCCGGAAAAGACTGTTTGGGAAGTCATTTCGGGGGGACATGATACCATTAACCTGGCAGGCCGGCAGATGAACAGTCGTGCCTATGTGGCCAGGTTTAATTTTACTGGTGTCGACCAGGGCAAAAAGTGTGGCGTTTTGTCAGGGGGTGAAAGAAACCGTTTGCACCTTGCCATGACGTTGAAAAGTGAGGCGAATGTCCTGCTACTTGACGAACCCACCAACGACATTGATGTGAATACCCTCCGGGCCCTGGAAGAGGGACTGGAGAATTTTGCCGGATGTGCGGTAATCATCACGCATGACCGTTGGTTCCTGGACAGGATTGCCACTCACATACTCGCTTTTGAAGGGGATTCACAAGTTTACTTTTTTGAAGGAGGATACTCTGATTATGAAGAAAACAGAAGAAAGCGTCTCGGAAACATTTCCCCCAAACGTATTAAATATCGCAAACTCAAAACTGATTAAACTTTATTCAAAATCTGATTGATAATGACGGATACCAAACAATTAAAGGATACCGCCACCCAGGTCCGGCGGGACATCTTGCGAATGGTTTATGAGGCCCAGTCAGGCCATCCCGGTGGCCCGCTTGGTGCAACCGAATTGCTGACAGCTTTGTATTTTAAGGTGCTGAAACACAACCCTGAAAATTTCAGCATGAAAGGGGAGGGCGAAGATCTGTTTTTTCTGTCCAATGGTCACTTGTCCGCCGGCTGGTACAGTGTGCTGGCGCGGAGTGGTTATTTTGACGTGAAGGAGCTGAGTACCTTTCGGCGTATTGATTCCCGGTTGCAGGGGCACCCGGCTACAGAGGAAGGGCTTCCCGGGATAAGGGTCGCAAGCGGTTCTCTCGGGCAAGGGTTGAGTGTGGCCTGCGGAGCCGCGCTGACAAAAAAGTTGAATGGTGACGACCGTCTGGTATATTGCCTGATGGGAGACGGGGAGCAGCAGGAAGGCCAGATATGGGAAGCAGCCATGTTTGCAGCGGGCAGAAAAATTGACAACCTGATAGGGATCATTGACTATAACGGTCAGCAGATCGACGGAGCGGTCAATGATGTAATGCCCCTGGGAGATTTAAAAGCCAAATGGGAGGCCTTTGGCTGGAGGGTGCTCGAAATGGAGGGGAACAAAATGGAAGCTGTTCTTGAAACACTGGAGGAGGCCCGTTCGCATTGTAAGCAGGGGGAGCCGGTAATGATTCTGATGCATACCGAGATGGGATTTGGTGTGGACTTCATGATGGGGACCCACGAGTGGCACGGAAAACCGCCGAATGAAGAGCAGTTTGAACGTGCCATGGCAAATTTTGAAGAAACCCTGGGAGATTATTAACACATTATTGGTTCACATTTATTTCATTGATTTATGAAGGCGTATACATATCAAGAGAAAAAAGATACTCGTTCCGGTTTTGGTGCCGGACTGCTTGAGGTTGGACAAAAAAATCCTGATGTGGTCGGGTTATGTGCAGATCTTACCGGATCCTTGAAAATGAACGATTTCCAGGATGAATTCCCGGATCGTTTCTTTCAGGTAGGAATTGCCGAGGCGAACATGATGGGTGTGGCAGCCGGATTGGCCACCGGCGGAAAAATTCCGTTTACAGGTACCTTTGCCAATTTCAGCACAGGCCGGGTTTACGACCAGATCAGGCAGTCCATTGCGTATTCACATAAAAATGTCAAAATTTGTGCTTCCCATGCAGGCATCACTCTCGGGGAGGATGGCGCCACCCATCAGATTCTGGAAGACATCGGAATGATGCGGATGCTGCCCAATATGACCGTGATTGTTCCCTGTGATTACAATCAGACCAAAGCCGCCACCTTGGCCATCGCCGATCACAATGGGCCGGTTTACCTGAGGTTTGGACGACCGAAAGTGCCAAACTTTACCGATCCGGAGCAGGTGTTTGAGATTGGTAAAGCTGTGGTAATGAACGAGGGCAGCGACGTAAGTATTTTTGCTGCCGGTCATCTTGTCTGGGAAGCGATTGAAGCCGGAAAAGCCTTGTCTGCCAGAGGGATCAGTGCGGAGGTAATTAATATTCATACCATTAAACCTTTGGATGAAAATCAAGTCATACAATCTGTAAGAAAGACTTCCTGCGCCGTAACTGCAGAAGAACATCAGGTTTTTGGCGGGTTGGGAGACGCTGTTTCTCAGACCGTGGCACGGCATCATCCGGTGCCGGTTGAACTGGTAGGGGTGAATGACCGCTTTGGCGAAAGCGGAAAACCGGATGAACTGATGAAAAAGTTCGGACTTTCTGCCAGCAACATTGAAGAGGCGGCATTGAGGGCCATCAGCAGAAAGCAGGCTTAAGAAAACGGAAAAATGCAACAGTATACGGATGATGAACTGCTGGAAATGTTTCAGAATGGAGACAATCCTGACTACGCCTTCAATCTTATTGTCCGTAAATACCAGGAGCCCGTATACTGGCATGTTCGCCGCCTGGTGATCAGTCATGACGATGCCAATGACGTGGTGCAGGATGTTTTTGTAAAAGCCTGGAAAGGACTGGGTAAATTCCGAAAGGACTCGGCTCTTTATACCTGGCTTTATCGGGTGGCAACCAATGAAGCGCTTTCATTTCTGAAAAAACGGAAATTGCGTTATTTTCTTCCCCTTGTTGATGTTTCCCGGCAGCTGGAGGAAACCATGGAGGCTGATGTGTATTACCAGGGATCTGAAATGGAAAAACAAGTGCAGAAAGCCATTTTGTCCCTGCCGGAGAAACAACGGGCTGTTTTTAACCTTCGGTATTACGATGAAATGAAATACGAAGATATGTCAGAGGTGATGGGCACTTCTGTGGGGGCTTTAAAAGCGTCCTATCATCACGCAGTCAAAAAGATCGAGAAATATATCGGATCATGATTAAACCATTGAGTTATTTCGTTATCTAACAACAGAGCGTCCATGAATTGAGAAGTGATGTTGTTTTTTATCCGATATCCTGTATCTTAGTGATGTGGGCGGGTATAATCCAATCACCCGATTATGAAAAAAGAAAAGAAACATATTATACAGCAGGAGCTCTCGGAGTTAGGGAGCAGGCTCGGAAAGCGTGAGCATGAGAAGGAGCAAAGTGAGTTCCGGGTTCCGGGTGATTATTTTGCACAACTTCCCTCCAGGGTTCAGGAAAAGGTGCTGCAACAGCGCGGTTCTCAAAGCCCTTCTTTCGTGCATATTGCATACAGGAGGATTATTCCGGTAGTGTCTGTGGTCGTTATTCTGGCTGCTGTTATCTTCGGGCTGTTCTTTTATGAGAGCAATGATGCCGGATCAACCCTGGTAATGGAGGATTATCCTGAACTGCAATATTTTGCCAACCAGCCCGGTTTTGATGAAAGCCTAATAGTCAATGCAATTCTCGAATCTGACCTGACCGTGGAAGAAATTCTGTACGGACTTGATTATGGTCTTTTTGATGACGAACTGTTGGGGGATGAAATAGAGGCTTATGATGAGCTGATGGAGGATATATTTGAGAAATCACAATATTACGGGATGGACAGCAGGCATATGCTGTCATATCTCGATTAACGAATAATCCGGAGGATAATGAATTATATGGAAAAATACACTGTTGTTCGATTTGCCACGCTGGTTCTGATGCTGGTATTTGCCTTAGGGGCATCCGCACAGGTGCAGCGGGGGGCAAGGCAACCCGACAGGCGTGCCGACGAACGTATGAAAGCCATCGAATCAAGACGGATTGCCTATCTGACTCAACAGATGTCGCTGTCTTCTTCCGAAGCTGCTGAATTCTGGCCGATCTACAATGAATACAATGAGCAGGTGGAAAACATTTCCGAGGGATTTCGTCAAAAACGTGAAGAACTTCCCGAGCCGCAGAATATGAGCGAGGAGGAAGCTGAATTGTATGTCAGGCTGGAATTGGAGCGTTTTGAGGAGTCTGCCGCCTTAAGAAGGTCGTATACACAAAAGATGCTGGAGGTGGTTTCAGCCCGGCAGGTGGCCATTCTTTTTGATGCGGAGCGGGAGTTTAACCGAATGCTTTTTCGTGAAGCTCAGCGTCGCCACCGGCAGGACGGAAGGGGTGGAGGTCAGTAGGCGGAAGAATCGTCAGATAACTTCTGCAGATTCATCCGGCAGCCATCCTGTGTGACCATCCGGCAGTCGAATTTCCAACCAGCTGTTCATGGTTGTGATTACTTCAACCTTTATGCCTTCCGGCAGGATGAATAATTCCTGTCCGTTATCTCCCGGAGCACTCCGGGCCGCCACGTTGCCTTCCATAACCACCGCATGCTGTTTCACATATTCCAGGTGGTATTGCCTCCCTGCCGCGTAAAGACTGACAAGGATACCCAGCAGAAAGACGGCCGCAAATACCAGGTAAAACCTTTTCCCGGCGGGGGAGGGTGTCACATACACCGTGGCAAGAGAAACAGCCAAAACAAGTACCAGGATAATGGCTGTCCATGCCCAGGCATCCGCCCCTTGTAATCCCGTGAAATAATCCCTCCATTCCAGGATCCGTGGTTTGGGCAGAATATGTTCTTCTCCGGGTATGCTTTCTCTTAGTAAATTGAT
>SKUN01000152.1 GCA_007129945.1 Bacteroidales bacterium | reverse complement strand
TCAGGCGCGAAGCGCCGGAACTAACAACTGGAGAGGGCGATAGCCCTCGACTAACCGGAGGAGGCGAAGCCTCCGACTAACTGGAGGTGTAAAGCACCCGTCAAAACAAAGAAATATGGCTGAAAAAATTTTGGTAACCGGCGGAGCCGGATACATCGGATCCCACACCAGCGTGGTCCTGCAGGAAGCAGGCTATGAAGTGCTTATCATTGACAACCTGTCCAATGCGAGGGCAGAAGTGATTGACCGCATTGCTGAAATCACGGGGAAAAACCCTGGTTTCACGCAGCTCGACCTGTGCAACAGCGAAGACCTGCATGCGTTTTTCGACAGGCACCCCGACATTGCGGGAGTCATTCACTTTGCCGCGCACAAATCGGTCAATGAATCTTCGGACTTTCCGCTGAAGTATTACCACAACAACGTGGTGGGCACCATCAACCTACTCCAGGCCATGCAGCGGGCCAACTGCCACAACCTGGTTTTTTCTTCTTCCTGTACCGTTTACGGGCAGCCTGATCAGCTCCCGGTCTCAGAAGAGGCCCCGCTGAAGAAAGCATTCTCCCCTTATGGCAACACTAAAAGAATGTGCGAGGAGATCATTCGTGACCAGGCAGAAGCAGACAACCTGCAGTCCATCGCCCTGCGATACTTCAACCCCATCGGCGCCCATGAGTCGGCCCGTATCGGGGAACTTCCCCTGGGTGTTCCCAACAACCTGGTTCCCTATCTTACCCAGACAGCCGCAGGCAAGAGAGAGAGACTGAAAGTCTTCGGGGAGGACTACAATACCCATGACGGCACCGGGATCAGGGATTATATCCATGTGACAGATCTGGCAGAGGCCCACCTGAAAGCCATCAACCGTTTGCTGGAGAAGAAAAACAAAGAGGCCTCGGAGGTCTTCAACCTGGGGACCGGCACCGGATACAGTGTGATGGACATTATCCGGACATTTGAAAAGGTTACGGGCGTAAACGTACCACACGAAATCACAGACCGCCGCGCCGGCGACATTGAAAAAGTCTGGGCCGATCCGGGTAAAGCCAACCAGGAACTTGGGTGGAAGGCACGCTTCGGCCTGGAAGACATGCTGCGATCTGCCTGGAAATGGGAGCAATCAATTCACTCATAAACACAGGCATTATGCGAATCTCAGTAACTGCCATTCTCCTTTGTAGCACTTTTCTCGTATATGGCAACCTCAGTAACCCCGGCACAGACGCGCCATTCGCACAGTACACCAACGACATTATTGCCGGAAATTCTGCCAGATTTCCCCCTGATAATAGCGCCGATCTCAATTCGTATGAGGCTGATGGCATTTACAAAACCAGCACCAGCTTCCCGGATAGCCCCGACTGGGAAAACCCGGCGGTATTTGAGATCAACAAAGAAAAAGGGCGGGCCGCCTTTTTCAGTTTTGAAAGCAGGGAAAAAGCCATAGCCAACGACCCAATGCAGTCTGCACGCCACCTCTGTCTGGACGGAACCTGGAAGTTTCACATCGCGCTGAACCCCGGCCAAAGGCCTACTGATTTTTTTAAGCCCGGATTCGACACAGCCGGCTGGGACGATATCCTGGTGCCCGGCAACTGGGAAGTGCAGGGTTTTGACACTCCGATTTATGTGAACCACCCTTATGCGTTTGCAGACCCCCGGAACCTGATCACGGATATGGATGAGGGGCCGGATCCGCCCAGGATTCCACGCGATTACAACCCTGTGGGGTCTTACAGAAAGGAAATACAACTCCCTGAAACATGGGAAGGCCAGGAAGTATTGATTCATTTTGGCTCCGTAAAATCAGCATTTTACCTTTGGGTAAATGGCCACAAGGTAGGATACAGCCAGGGTAGCAAGCTACCGTCTGAGTTCAACATCACAGACTACATCAAACCCGGGGAGAAAAATGTGATCGCCGCGGAAGTGTATCGATGGAGTGACGGAGCTTATCTTGAGTGCCAGGACTTTTGGCGCATCAGCGGGATCGAACGCAGTGTATATATTTACGCACAGCCCCGCTTACGGGTTCGGGATTTCGAAGTGGTATCGGTATTGGATGAAACATACACCGACGGTCTTTTTCAGTTGGAGGTATTATTGCAGAACCACCGATTGCAGGCGTCAGAATTCCGGCTTGCTTACAGCCTTGAAGATGAAGACGGCCGGGAAGTGGCTGCCGGCAGACTCCAGAATAAAACCATCCACCGGGATGTTTCCCACACCTTCCCGGAAACAGGAATTCCGGAGGTAAAACCCTGGAGCGCAGAAAACCCCCACCTCTACACATTGATTATCAGCCTGAAAGACCATCATGGTGACCACCTGGAGTCTATCAGCAGAAAGATCGGGTTCAGAAGCATCGAAATTGAGCGGGGGCAGTTGCTGGTAAACGGCGTCCCGGTATTGCTTAAAGGAGTCAACATCCACACCCATAACCCCGAACTGGGTCATACCCTGTCGGAAGAAATCATGAAGGAAGACATCCGGCTGCTCAAACAAAATAATTTCAATGCCGTCAGGCTCAGCCACTATCCGTTTCCCGAACGATGGTACGAGCTGTGCGACAAGTATGGATTATACGTTGTGGACGAAGCCAATATTGAATCACATGGAATGTATTACGGCCCGGAATCCCTGGGGAAAGATCCGGACTGGATGGAGGCCCACCTTGACCGCCTTGTCAGGATGGTCCAGAGAACCCGCAACCATCCTTCGGTGGTTATCTGGTCGATGGGCAATGAGGCCGGAAACGGCATCAATTTTTATGAAGGCTACCACGCCGTGAAGGAAGCGGATGCCACAAAAAGGCCTGTACAGTACGAACGGGTGGAAACCGACTCCCGTTATGTGTTCGGATGGGAATGGAACACAGACATCATTGTTCCTCAATACCCTGACCCGGCGTTCCTGAACTGGTTCGGGGGGTTCAGGTCAGAACGACCGCTTATTCCGTCAGAATATGCCCACTCCATGGGCAACAGCACCGGAAACTTTGCCGAATACTGGGACGAGATCTACCGCCATCCCCAGTTACAGGGCGGCTTCATCTGGGACTGGGTCGACCAGGGATTGTATGAAACAGATGAAGAGGGCAAAGGCTTTTTTGCTTACGGAGGTTACCACGGAGAAGATATGCCTACAGACGGCAATTTTCTGCTTAACGGCATCGTGTTCCCCGACCGAGCACCACAACCTGCCCTTTATGAGGTCAAGCAGGTGCAACAGCCCATACATTTTAACCTGTTGCGTGTACGCAACGGAACAGCCCGGCTCCTGGTTGAAAATTATTACGACTTCACCAGCCTGGATGCCTATACGTTTAATGTATTTATCCGTGCAGACGGACAAACATTGCACCACTTCACCATCGACACCCTGGCCGTGGACCCACACAAAAGCAAAGTGCTGGAGCTGACGTTGCCGGAAGACATTTCCCTGACCGCCAACACTGAGTATTTCCTTGAACTGGAAGCCCGGAGAAAAGAGCCGGCCTGGCCATTTATGGAAAACCACACGGTCGCAGCCGGCCAATTCCGGTTGCCATGGTATGAAAAAGAAGGGTATCAACGACCCGGTGACCGGACAATCTCACTGGAAGAAAACCATCAACTGCTGCGGCTGCATAATGACGATTTCGAGCTTACCTTCAACACCGGAAGCGGAGAAATGACTTCATGGCACTACCACGGGAAAGAACTCCTTGCCGGAGGCCCTGCCCCGGATTATTGGCGGGCACTCACCGACAATGATTTCGGAAACCGGATGGGGGAAAGGAACATCGACTGGAAAAAAGCCACCCTGGAGTATGAGCTCATTGATTTTAAGGTGGAACCCGCAGAAGACCATTCCAGTGTGCGCATAGAAACCACCTACGACCTTGGCCCGGCCAAAGCCCTGTCCCGCCTGATCTACACAGTTTACGCAGATGGCGGTGTAGATGTGGAAAAAATACTCCGCCCGGAAAATGAAGACGGCCCTGACATTCCCCGCGTGGGGATAAACCTCCAGTTACTCCCGGCTTTCGACCAGCTCTCCTGGTTCGGGCGCGGACCCTTTGAGAACTACAGCGACCGGAATACGGCAGCCTTTATCGGACTTTACCGGAGCACGGCAGCTGAACAGCTGGTACCCTACATCCGCCCCCAGGAGAACGGAAACAAGACAGGGGTTCGCTGGGCAACACTCACCAATGAGTCCGGCGACGGCCTCATGTTTGTTTCTCACAAAGAAGACGGCCTTGAAATGACCGCCATGCCCTATCTTACCTCCGACCTGGATGCCCGTGAGGGCTATGAGTATGGTCCGGTAAGGCTGGAACAGAAAAACATCGCTTTTGTGAAGCAGCAGAACCTGATCCGGTGGAACATTGATTATGGGCAGCGGGGTGTGGCCGGAGTCAACAGCTGGGGCGCCATGCCCCTGGAGGACTACAGGTTGATGCCTGACCGGGAGTACCGCTACAGTTTCACCCTTGTGCCGCTGCAAAACGCCACAGAAGCGGAGTGCGTAAGGATCAGCAAGCGCTTTATGCACCGATGAGCATCCGGAATGCGGGGAGAAGCTTTTCCCCGCATTCCGGGACTTTTTCCCATGACCCTTTAAGGATTGATTTTCCATTAGGGCGTCTCCACCTGCACCTTCTCCAGAGCCATTCCTGTGAGGGTTTCTACCTGAACCATGTAAATTCCCGGGGCAAACCGCCCGACGTTCAGTTCGTACACATCGCTGTTTACCTGGCTGTTGGTATAAATCACCTGGTTGGCTGTATTCATTACCCGGATTTGCTCAATGGGTGCCGGGGACTCCACGAAGAGGTGGGTACCGGCAGGGTTGGGATAGACCTTGACCACAGAAAGATCGATGGCGGACTCCCCCACAACCATATACACATAGCTGTTGTCACCGGTGGTACTCCCGTCCTGGTCTACCGTGATATTGA
The DNA here is from genome assembly GCA_007129945.1 of Bacteroidales bacterium. GTDB lineage: Bacteria > Bacteroidota > Bacteroidia > Bacteroidales > UBA7960 > PUPG01. The sequence goes on along the minus strand of SKUN01000152.1, from coordinate 2,814 downwards.
GATGGGAATCGGGCATCATCCAGAAAGAAGAACCGGAGCCATCGCTTCCCGCAGCGTTCCATGCATAGGAGCCGGGGGGAATATTCAGCGTCACCGACCAGTTATGGGCAGGATCCTCCAGCATGGAAACGAAATCCCAGTTGGTCATGTCTCCGGCCATCTGCACCTGTTTCAGGGTTTCACTATCGTCAACCACGGTAAACACCACGGCGAACGCCCGGGGGCTGTCACTGATGCGGATGTCTTCAAGGCTTCGGGCAGTGAATACGGGGCCGTTTTCTCCGCTGATCACCAGACCTTTGATCTTCAGATCCCCTTCAGGGATGGGGGTGCCGATATAATCTGATCCCGCGAAAGCGACACAAAAGTTAATCTCCGCCTCCCCATCAGTCAGGACATAACACTCCCCTTCCGTAAAGACTCCCCCCTTTGTGGAAAAATACACATCCTGCACCTCTGCCAGGCGCGACTGGTACTCCGTTTCTGATGTGGCAAGCTCCTGAAGGGATAATTGCAACGGAACCTGTTCATTACCCTGCGAAGAAGCCCCCCCAGGGCACTCCAGCGGCACCCAGTAAAGCATATGATCCGACTCGATCAACCGCCCGCGCAGGCCGCTGATGCCGTCACCCATGGCATAATCCTCTTCAAGTACCCCGTTTTTGTCCCAGAGAACCACCCCGGCCGTTTCATCCTGCACAAAGTATCTATTTTCCAGGGCCAGCCGCCAGCTGACAATCACCTCATCATCCAGCACAAAAATGGTCTCCTCATCCGGCGCTGCTTCCCTGAGATCGGCCAGTGAAGAAACCTCAGCCACCACCGGAGCCAGTGACTCATCGTAATCGGTCCACACCACATTGTCAATGACCACCTGCCCGCTGCTGTTGTAACGGCTCATAAATTTGATCACTACTTCCCCGGGTGCGTGCACCTCCACCTCACCCGAATGCAGCACCTCCCCTTCCTGATCATCCGTGGCAACCGTGGCCACCACTTGTCCGTTCACCATCAACTGCAGGTTCACATCCGTGGAAAAATTTTGCATATATTCAAAAGAGATCACCCCGATGCCATCAGGGATCACCCCGGACTCAACATAAGCCTGGGGATCCCGGCTCCGCCCGAGCATAATGGCCCTGCCGTCGAAGGCATCCAGCCCCCGGCACTGGACAAATGCCCATTCGGAGCCATCCTGCCCCAAAAAAGTGCCATCCACATAAGTGTTCCCGGTCAGTTCCATGTGGTTGAATGTCTCATGACCGCCATCCGTAATGGGTTCAAACTGCTCCACCGAAAAATCATCATAGTACACCTGACCCTCTCCTCCGCCAATACCATGGGTCCTTACTTCCAGGTGCAACCCGTCAGCTTCCGGCGGAGCTGCCAGTGAAACCTTGAATTCCTGCCATTCCTCACTTACCTCTGACAAAGCCTCCGGGCGCAAAAACTCCGCGTCATCCCCGAGCTTTTCCTCCCCCTTCAGCCAGTAAGCGTACAAGCCTCCGGCCGCATCCGCATCAGTGTCATAATAATGATAGGAGATGGTATAATGCTTCCCTCCTTCAACCTCAACCACCTGCCACATCCGGTTAATGCGTGCCATTTGTGCCAGGGAAAAGCTTCCCCGGAGCACCTCACCGCTCTCCTGCGCTGTTGTTGTTTCGAAATGCCAGTGATCCGGCAATCCGTTGGTCCAAGATTCAAAATAGCCATTTCTGACCAGGTTGCTTTGTGCCTGCACCGTCCCGACTGCAAAGACCCCAAGCACGATCAACCCCAAAACCTGTAAACTTCTTTTCCAATTATCCATGTTTGTCTGGGTTTAATGAAACATATTAATGAAACATTTTTCACCCAAACTTATGTATTTTTAATGTTGATTGTTTGTTTTTTTATACGTAATAATCTAAAAGGAGGTAAATGAGGCCCAAGGGGATGGTTGTTGGTTAGTTGGTTGTTGGTTGGTTGTTGGTTGTTGGTTCTCATGGGCGGAGGAATGGGAAGCTGCCAATGGCCCGGGAAACGGGCGAAGCGGTTGTTGGTTGTTGGTTCGCACGGGCCGTGAAAACCAACAACTAACAACCTGTCAGCTTCGTCCGATGGCTATGGGCTACCCCCACCATCCATGGCCCATGAGAACTAACAACCATCGGGGCGTCAGCCCCGACAAACCAACAACCTGTCAGCCTCGTCCGATGGCTATGGGCTACCCCCACCATCCATGGCCCATGAGAACCAACAACCGGAGTGGCGAAGCCACGACTAACCAACAATTGGAGGCGCGCCAGCGCCGACAAATATATAAGATTTTTACCTTTGCATACGGCATGTGACCCTCCGGGATCATGAAAAAAACGATCAATACATCGAGTTACGAACACAAGCCCCCTCCGGGATCGAAAAATGAACCATACAACCATGAACCAACAACCAACAACCGCATGGGCCGTTCCCCAAACCATCGGCAACTTTCCCGATCCACAGCCCATGAGAACCAACAACCGGAGGGGCGTCAGCCCCGACTAACCAACAACCAACAACTGCTTCGCCCGTTCCCCAAACCATTGTCAACTTTCACTTCACTCATCCCATGAAAACTATCAACCAAGTAACCGAAAAAGACACCGCCCTGGCCCACGGATCAGGCACACTGAAAGTATTGGCCACGCCGGCCATGGTGGCGCTGATGGAGCAGGCCGCCTGGAAAAGTGTGCAGGAGCAAATTCAGACCGGACAAACAACGGTGGGAACGGAAATCAGCATCAAACACATCAAGGCCACCCCGATGGGTGATACCGTGGAGGCAAAAGC
>SKUN01000157.1 GCA_007129945.1 Bacteroidales bacterium | reverse complement strand
GATTTTCCCTGGCTGGGTGCCAATGTATTGGATGAGGAAAGTGGGGAACCCTATTTTGTCCCTTACACTGTGATTGAGAGGGAACGTGTACGGGTAGCCGTACTGGGGCTTACCACCACCGGTGTTCCCACCTGGCTTCCCCCGCACCTGTGGGAGGGGCTGGTATTTGAAGATATGGTAAAATCTGCGGCTTACTGGGTCGATTATATCCGTGAGCATGAACAACCCGATGCCATTGTGGGATTGTTCCACAGTGGGTTTGGGTCGCTGGATCCTGATCCGGATTCCCATCCCCTGGAACACGCTTCCGGGTACGTTGCCAGAAATGTCCCCGGATTTGATGTGATTTTCGCCGCCCATGATCACCGGAGGCGGGTGCAGACAGTTACAAACGTAGACGGAAACCCGGTTCTGGTACTTGGGCCCGGGCATTTTGCTGAGCACCTGGCTGTGGCCGAACTTACCTTTGAACGTGAAGCGAGGCGTACCTTCACCCTGAAAGGTGTGGAGGGTGACATGATCTCTACCTCGCGGGTGGTGCCACATCGCGACTTTGTCCGCACTTTTGAGGATGATGTAAGTGAGATCCTGAGATTTGCCAATGAAAGGGTGGGGGAGTTAACCAGGCCAATGAATTCCATTGAGGCGTTGTTCGGCAGTGCTCCTTTTACAGACCTGGTTCACGAAATTCAGCTTTCACTGACCGATGCCGAGATTTCATTCACCGCGCCACTTGCCTTTGATGAAATCATCCGTCGGGGGCCGCTTTATATGCGGGATTTTTTCCGTTTGTATGAATATGAAAACTACCTGTACACCATGGAGCTGACCGGTTCGGAGATCCTGGATTACCTGGAATATTCCTATGGCCTGTGGCTGAACGAAATGGAAGATGAAGATGATCACCTGTTGAATGTACATCAGGATGCCCTGGGCCGGATTCCTGATAACCGAAGCGGCAGAGGGGTGCTGAGAAATCCTCCTTACAATTTTGATTCAGCTGCCGGTATCCGGTATACGGTGGACGTCAGTTTGCCTGTTGGAGAAAGGGTTGAAATTGAGGGAATGGAGGACGGAGGGGAATTCGATCCGGAAGCCGTTTATGTGGTTGCCATTAATTCTTACCGCGGAAGTGGCGGAGGCGGTCATCTGACAAATGGCGCTGGTATTCCGCACGATGAGCTCAGCGATCGCATTGTTTCAACCACCGAAAAAGATTTGCGCAGCTATATGGTTGAGTTTTTCAGGGAGCAGGAGTCCTATACTCCTGAGAGCCGGGATAATTGGAGAATTATTCCCGATCAGTGGAGGGAAAAAGGCCGGGAAAAAACAAAACCTTATCTGCGCAACGAATAAGGTGCACGCTTCATAATAAGTCTTCGCGCAATCGGAAATTCTTCCTTAACAGCTGCCCGTCACGCCGGATGACCACGTGTATGGGATGTCCGATCCGGGCTGATAATTCATCCAGGATAATTTCCATTGTCAGGGTTTTGTTTCTGTGTGAATTCAGGGCAATAATCTCATCTCCCGGCATTACACCTGCTTCATAGCTTACTGAGCCCGGTCTGACATAATGAATGGTATAGGTGTCCATGCGCCGGCCCGTGGCGATTACTTCCATGCCACTGAGGCTGGTATTGAAGGGCTGACGCAAAAAACGGTTGCGTCTCAGTAATAACTTTTCTTCCTGATAGTCAATGGTAACGGTGAATCTTTTCAGAATGGCTCCGCCGATGATGCCTTCCCAGCTGATCTCCTGGTCATAAAAAGTCAGGAACTCTGCGTCAGGATAGGCAACAATCGGGTTGTGTATTTCCACGTCTCCGATCAGCACTTTTTCTGCCCGTCCTTTTTTTCCCATCAGGTTTCCGCTGATTCCTTTTCCGAGAAATCCTTTAATGGTCAGGTCAGAGAGGTATTGATACCTTCGGTTGAGGTAAACCGGATGACTGGCACCGAGGTCCAGCAACAAATTGGTGTTGAGGGTATCACCCTGTTCGCCGATAATGGTGGACTGAACATATGGTTTGCCATCAATTAACCGAATGGGCACTGTGGTCGTCCTTCTCCTTGTGCGGTAGGTGGATTCTTTGTATATCCGCATGGTTTCTGTGCTGTAATTGATCTCTACCGGGAAGCTCCTGAAGAAATCATACCCGATAATTCCGTAAACCGGAAATCCGAACACTTCTGAAAAGGAAAGAATGTCTTCGGGGATCACCAGAAGGTTCTTGTCGTACCCCTTTACTCCTCTCCTCATATCAATTTCTACACCGGTTGCCAGGGCTGCCGGCACAACGCCTTCCCCTCCCAGCCCGTAAACCATGATCTCGCTTTCAATGTTCAGGTTGAGCAGATGGGCAATGAGCGGCTCTGTGAGGATGGTAGTATTTACACCCGTATCAAGGATAAAATGAAAAGGGCCGTTGTTGTTGATGTAGAGGGGGACAACCGCGAGGTTGTTTCTTACAATTATGGGTAAACTTACCCTGCTGCGGTTGCTTTCAAACCTGAACCCTTCATCTGAGGCCATGGCAGGGGCATGGATGGTCAGAATTATCAGATAAAGAAACACTTGCCTGAGAAAGATTTTCATTGTTGCCATATAACAACAAAAACTTAGCCAAAGTTTAGTTTGTTGGGATAATAATATATTCCCTGCCTTTTTTCATTTATTTTAGTGTTATGGCCCGATTGATTTTTTTTGCAATGGAAGGTCCGGTATAGACAAATCCTGTATAAACCTGAACCAATGTTGCTCCTGCCTTCAGTTTCTCAAGGGCATCTTCTGCATCAGCAATGCCTCCCACCCCGACAATGGGTATGGATCCGCCGGATTGCTCGTGCAGGTACCGGATGGTTTTGGTGGATTTATCCCTGATTGGTTTTCCACTGAGTCCGCCCTGGCCGATTGCTTCAATTGTATCGTTATTCGTTTTGAGGTTTTCTCTCCCTGTGGATGTATTGGTGGCCACAATGCCGTCCAGTTTGGTTTCCCTGACAATTTCAATAATTTCGTCCAGCTGCTGATTGCTGAGATCAGGGGCGATTTTCAGGAGTACCGGCCTGGGGGTTAATTTGTCGTTGTTGATTTCCTGGATGGCATGCAGGAGTTTCAGCAGCTCCCCTTTGTCTTGTAATTTGTTCAACCCTTTGATGTTCGGACAGCTTACGTTTACCACAAAATAATTGACCAGGTGGTGCAACTGTTCAAATGCATAACAATAGTCATCAACGGCCTTTTCATTGGGGGTCTGGGTGTTTTTGCCAATATTGCCCCCGATAATAACCCGGGGCCGGTTTTTTTTGATGCGTTTGACAAATGCCTCTACGCCGTGGTTGTTAAACCCCATCCTGTTTATGAGGGCTTCGTCTTCCGGAAGGCGGAAGAGCCTGGGGCGGGGATTCCCTTTTTGCCCCAGTGGGGTCACTGTCCCGATCTCCACGTGTCCGAAGCCAAAATTGGCCAATGCGTTATACAGGCCGGCTTCCTTGTCAAAGCCGGCGGCTATGCCGACCGGGTTCGGGAAACGGATTCCGAATACCTCCCTTTCCAGGGCCGGATCATTGACCTGGAAATATTTCCTGAACAGCCAACCCATACCCGGGATGAAGAATAAAGCGGGAAGAATGGCCGCCACGATCCGGTGGATACGTTCAGGGGGAAGAAGGAATAGTATGGGACGAATAAATTTCTGATACATACGTATCTTATTTCTTGCCTGTACTGTCTTTTTTGCCGGCAGCTGTTTCTTCTGATCCTCCTCCCTCCGCAGATTCTCCCTCATTTTGTTTTTCGTCTGCAGGCTCAGTGATCAGGCCTTTTTCGAGCAATATATTATACCATGTCAGCACCTTTCTGATATCGGAAAAATGCACCCTGTCCCTGTCATAATCAGGGAGTACTTCTTCAAACAGCCTGGTGGCCTTTTCTGGGTCTTTTTTGGGGTTCTCTGCCGGCTGACCTTCTGTGTGCTCATGGATTTTCCACAATACATCTTTCAGTGGGACATCTCCTTCATCGGTAAATAAACTGATGTCTTCCAGCATGCTTGAGCGGCTGGTGGCGAAAACGGGTTGCCGTTTTCCGTCTGTCAGTGATTCAACGATGAGCCCGCTTCGTGATTGAGAAACCACTTCAAAAAGTCCGCTTTTTCCCGCGATGGTTAAGATTTTACTCAGATCCATATGTCAAAGATTTGGTTGATCAAAATTACGTAATATTCTTGTAACTGTGTATCGCCCTAAGAGAACATCTGAAGGCTGTGTAATTTATTGTAAATCCCGTCCTTTTCGAGCAGCTGTCCGTGTGTTCCTGTTTCCACAATGCGTCCTTCATGCATGACACAAATCAGGTCGGCATTAATGATGGTTGACAACCGGTGTGCAATGACAATGGAGGTTCTGTTTTCCATTACATTGAGCAGTGCCTCCTGAACGAGTTTCTCGGATTCGGTATCCAGTGAGCTGGTTGCCTCATCCAATATCAGAATGGGTGGATTTTTCAGAATTGCGCGGGCAATACTTATGCGCTGCCGTTGCCCGCCTGATAGTTTATTGCCGCGATCACCTATATTGGTATAATAACCAAGCGGGGAGCGGACAATAAACTCGTGTGCATTGGCGATCCTGGCGGCACGAACCACTTCTTCTTCCGTGGCATTGTCTGACCCGAAAGCAATGTTATTGAAAAATGAGTCATTAAAGAGAATGGGTTCCTGGTTCACATTCCCCATTAATGCACGCAGGTCTTTTATCCTGATATCTTTAACCGGGATTCCGTCAACGGTGATCTCTCCCCCCGTGGTGTCATAAAAACGGGGAATCAGGTCCACAAATGTGGATTTTCCTGCCCCCGACTGTCCGACCAGTGCAACTTTCTGACCTTTTTGCAGGCAGATGTTGATATCTTTTAAAACATTATCTTTTTCATACCGGAAACTGACGTTGCGGAAACATATCTCTTTCAGAAAATCGGTTTTTGGCTGTGCATCAGGGGAGTCCTTGATGGTTTCTTCCGCTCCGAGAATATTGTCAATGCGATCGGAAGAAGCCATTCCCCGCTGAATGTTATAGTAGGCCTTGGTGAAAGTTTTCGAAGGCTGGATGATCTGGGAAAAGATGGCCAGGTAGCCGATAAAAACTTCCGGGCTCAGGGAAGCTTCTCCGGTAAGTACAAGCGATCCGCCAAAAAACATGATGATGATAAATACAGTGGTTCCCATAAACTCACTGACGGGGGAAGCCAGGTCCTGACGCCGGTAAAGTTTATTCATGATCCGTGTGTACAAACTGTTGAGGCTCAGAAAACGGTTGGTCATCTTTTTCTCAGCATTGAAGGCTTTAATGATTCGTAGTCCTGAAAGTGTTTCTTCGGTTACGGATAAAATAACCCCCAGCTTCGACTGGCTTCTCAATGCCGTGGGTTTGAGTGATCGGGCAATTCTCCCAATGATATATCCGGCCACCGGTAGGAGAATGAGTACGAAAAGGGTTAGTTGCGGGCTCATCACCAGCAACCATCCCAGGTACACAATTATGGTAATGGGGTCCCTGAATATCATAGCCAGTGAGCTGATCACACTGATCTCGATCTGGTATACATCATTGGTCATCCTTGAAATGATGTCTCCCTTACGTTCCTGTGAGTAGTATGCAAGGGGCAGACTGAGTGTTTTCCGGTAAATGTCGTTGCGCAGGTCCCTCACAACACCATTCCGGACGGGTGCCAGGTGATACAGTGCCAAATACTTGAACCCGTTTTTGAGTAGGCTTGCCACGATGACCACCACGCAAAGCAGGATCAGGGTGGTGACTTCTCCATACCTGGAAATGATCAGGTCCAGGTAATAATAGAAGTTATTGATCAGTGCGTCAAAGTCCAGACGGAACGGCATCAGTTCATAGGTCTCTTCCTTCGTCTGAAAGAGAATGCTCATAAACGGGATCACCATATTGAGGGTGAACAGGGAGAAAATTACCGACAGAAAATTGAACAGCACATTCAGCAAAACCCTTGTCCAATAAGGAAGAATGTACCTGAGGATCTTTTTGAAGTTGTACATAATTGCCTGCCGGAATATGGCTTTTTATTCGATGCGCTTCGGGATGATCCCGGTATAGTTGAAAGGAGTAATCTCCTTCAGTCTGCTTTTGACTTCCTCAGAAATATCCAGCCCGTCAATAAAAGTTGCGAGGTCCTCTTTGGTAATGGCCGTGTTTTTCCTTGTCAGGGATTTCAGGGCTTCATAGGGGTTCGGGTACTCCACGGTCCTGAGTACGGTCTGGATTGCTTCGGCCACGACCGTCATATTGTTTTCAAGTTCCTTATGGATCTTGTCTTTATTCAGGCTGATTTTGCCAAGTCCTTTAATACTTGATCTCAGTGCAATGAGTAAGTGGGCCACAGGAACACCGACATTCCGCAGAACCGTTGAATCCGACAGGTCTCTCTGCAGGCGGCTGACCGGCAGCTTCCGGGAAAGGTGTTCAAACAGGGAGATGGCCATTCCGGCATTGCCCTCTGCATTTTCGAAATCGATGGGATTGACTTTATGGGGCATGGCCGAGGATCCCACTTCGCCTGCGACGATTTTTTGCTTGAAATAATCCATGGAGATGTAACTCCAGCAGTCCCGGTCGAGGTCGATCAGTATGGTACATATCCGTTTAAATGCGTCGAATATGGCAGAGAGCCTGTCATAATGATCAATCTGGGTGGTGACCCGTGAGCGTTGCATCCCGAAAGAACCGGCAAATTGATTGCCGAACTCCACCCAGTTGGTCCCGGGATAGGCCACGTGGTGGGCATTGAAGTTTCCTGTAGCTCCGCCGAATTTTGCAGGGATGGGTAAGGCCTTCAACTCCCGGACCTGGATGTCGAGTCTTTCATGAAAAACCATCATTTCCTTGCCCACTGTTGTGGGGGATGCCGGCTGTCCGTGTGTCCGGGCCAGCATGGGGACATACAGCCATTCGTTGGTCAGTTTTGCCAATACGGACAGCAACTCTTCCAGGGCAGGATACATGGTCGTTTCCAGGGCTTCTTTCAGCGAAAGGGGAACCGCTGTATTATTGATATCCTGTGAGGTCAGGCCAAAATGCACAAACTCTTTGTAAGAACCGTATCCAAACGCTTCAAAACGTTGTTTGATAAAATATTCAACGGCTTTGATGTCATGATTGGTCTTTTTTTCAATCTCTTTAACCGCTTGTGCATCTTCCTGTGAAAAGGTGGAGGCAATCTCCCTGATCTTTTTATAATCGTTATCAGTCAGTGACTTCAGCGGAGGAAGAGGGAGCTTGCAAAGGGCTATGAAATATTCCACTTCGATTAAAACCCTGTAACGAATCAGCGCTTCTTCAGAGAAGAATGCGGACAGCGGAGCTGTAATGCGGCGGTAACGCCCGTCTATGGGGCTGATGTTTTCAAGACCTTGCATAAGAGCAATCCCTATTTTTTGCGTTTTTTCTTTTTCTGCTCTTCCTGCTGCTTAGCCAGGTTTTCCATGCGCTGCTGCCATTTGGATTTTTTAACCGGCTTTTTCTTATTGGCTTCCATCTTGGATTTTAATGCATCCTCATCAATGAAGTGGCGGAATAAGAACATTTGCCCGAACGTAATGACATTGGCCAGGAAGTAGTAGTAGCTAAGGCCGGAGGCGAAGTTATTGAATATCCCCAATAGCATAACAGGCATGAAATACATCATGGTTTTCATGCCTGGCATCTGGCTGCTTGAGCTCATCATTTGCGAGTTCAT
>SKUN01000044.1 GCA_007129945.1 Bacteroidales bacterium | reverse complement strand
TAAACGGATCGTGGGCCGGATCTTCACTGGCAGCCAGGTGGGAAAACACAGAGGCGACTTTGATGTGCGGATTCGCCACGATCATCTCCGCCAGCCTGTCCGCCTCTCCGGGCAAAAATCCCAGCCGGTGCATGCCGGTATCAATTTTCAGGTGTACAGGAAACGGATCCTGGCCGGGGAATGATTTATCCAGCTCAGCCATCAGCCTTTTCAGCACAGGAAACCCATAAATCTCCGGCTCCAGCTTATGGCGGATCAGGGTTTCGAAACTCCGGACCTCCGGGTTCATCACGATCACGGGTAAATGGATCCCTCCCTCACGGAGTTCTTTCCCCTCATCTGCATAAGCCACCGCGAGGTAATCCACATGATGATACTGCAGCATACGTGCAACCTCCACACTCCCGCTCCCGTAAGAAAAGGCCTTGACCACACCCATTGTTTTCACCCCGGGGGTCAGCACCGACCGGAACACATTCAGGTTATGGATCAGGGCATCCAGGTCCACCTCGAGCAAAGTCTGATGATCTTTTTGCTGCAACAGGTTACTCAACCGCTCAAAGCCAAACACCCTGGCCCCCTTCAGCAAAATGGCCTCGTTGTTGAATTCAGAAAAGTCTGTTTCTGAAATAAACGTTTTGGTATCGGGATAAAACAAGGCCGGGAGCGCGAAATCCTCTCTCCGGGAAGAAATATCCGGGCCGATTCCGATCAAACGGTCCACCCCTTTTGACGCCAGCAGGGTTTGAACCTCTTGATAAAGTTCGCCGGGAGGTATCCCGCTCTGCAGGATGTCTGACAGGATGAGGGTCTTTTGCTGATGCCGGGGCTGGCTGCCCAGGAAGTCCAGGGCAATGGCCAGTGAATGCAGATCGGCATTGTAAGAATCATTGATGATGGTGGAATTATTAACCCCCTCCTTCATTTCCAGTCGCATAGCCACCGGCTGCAGCCGCGGCAAGCCGGAAATAATAAGTTCATCCCCGTAACCTGCATATTTCAGATAAGCCAGGCAATGCATCGCATTTTCCACCGATGCATCATCGCTGAAAGGGATCGTGACCATCACCCTGCTTCCGCGGCAACTCAAAGAAACAAGGCATTGGCCCTCTTCCTTTTCCAGGTGGACAATCCGCAGATCAGCCTCAGGGTCAAAGCCCCAGGTAAACATTTTAACAGCCGGATGGTCACGCTGCCAAAGATGCACTTCCCGCTTAATGGGGTCATGATCTGCACAATAGATCAATGTACCGGCTTCACTGAACAAGGCCAGCTTCTCCCTGATTTTCTCCTGCCTGGATGCAAAACCTTCATCGTGGGCCGGTCCGATATTTGTAAAAATGCCGGTTTCGGGAGACAAAATTTTCTGCAACCGCTCCATCTCCCCCTTTTGAGATATCCCTGCTTCAAACACCCCCAGTTCGTGTTGGTTGGTCATCAGCCACACCGATAGTGGCACCCCGATCTGTGAGTTGTAACTTTTGGGATTTCTGGCAATGAAACGCTCCCCGCCAAGCAGCTGACAGATCCATTCTTTCACCACCGTTTTGCCGTTGCTCCCTGTGATGGCGAGGATGGGTGCCCGGCAATTGCTCCTGTGAAAAGCAGCCAGCCTCTGCAAGGCATCCAGCGGCTTTGGCACCGTAATGAAACAAGCATCGGGGAATTCACGGAGTAGCTTTTCGGGAATTTTTTCCACCACAAAACAACGGACGCCTTTTTCCAACAATTCACCTATGTAGTGGTGACCATCATTTTGCCGGGTGCGAAGCGCAAAGAAAAGGGTTTCTTTCGGTGAAAGCAGCTGCCGGCTGTCAGTAAGCAGGAAGCGGACACTGTAATGCGCAGCAAACGGGCAGTCGCAGTGTCCGTTGAGCACAGCTGCGATCCTTTCCACAGAATAACCGGCAACCATTGCCATTACCACAGATTTTTTTCTGCTGATCAGGCCCTGATGGCGCCTTCAGTCCTGATCATTGTTGTTTTCATGTTCGCTCCCTGAGTGAAGCGGATTTTTTGTGATCTCCTCGTGCATCAACCTGTTTTTCACAATGTCGATGGCCAGGTAAACCGATTCCCTGAAAGCATCCGGGGCCGCCAGGTTCTTTCCGGCCATATCAAATGCGGTGCCGTGGGCCGGAGAAGTCCGGACAACCGGCAATCCTGCCGTAAAATTCACCCCGCTCTTAAATGCCAGGGTCTTGAAGGGGATCAGCCCCTGATCGTGGTACATGGCCAGGATCCCGTCAAAATGATTAAACGCAGCCGATCCGAAAAATCCATCCGCCGGGTAAGGGCCAAATGCAAGGATGCCTTCATCAAAGGCCTGCTGAATGGCAGGGATGCAGGATTCCTCTTCTTCCAGACCAATGACCCCTTTGTCGCCTGCATGCGGGTTCAGCCCGAGGATGGCGATTTTTGGTTTGGTGATCCCAAAATCCTTTTTCAGAGAATTATTCAACACCCGTACTTTACTCAGGATCCCCTCACGGCTGATCTTTTCAGGAACCTCCCTGAGAGGGATATGGCCGGTAATTACCCCAATGCGGATCTCATTGCTGACCATCAGCATCAGGCTTTCATCCGCACCGAACTTTTTGGTGAGGTATTCCGTATGACCCGGGAAAGCAAAATCTTCACTTTGGATATTCTGCTTATTGATGGGTGCGGTAACCAGCGCATCGATATGGCCTTTGGCCAGGTCATCGGTCGCATGCTCCAACGACTGCAGTGCTGCTTTTCCGGCGGTTTCTGTATTCTGCCCCACGTCAATTTTTACCTCCTCCTGGAAAATATTGATCAGGTTGGCCTTCCCGGCTACAGCCTGGTCAGCTGAACGCACCACATGGAAATTAAAGTCATGAATATTCAGCAATTTCTTGTGATAGGAAGCCACTTTGGATGATCCGTAAACGACGGGGATAAAAAAATCGAGTATGCGCGAATCACTGAGGGTCTTCATGATGATCTCATAGCTGATGCCATTCACATCACCATGGCTGATCCCTATCCTGACAGCTTTCTGCTGGGGTTGTTCCTGTTCCATTTTCGCCTGCACTATTTTGGTCTGAAAAACAATTTCTTCCTGCAAAGGTAAATATATGAGGCCGAAAAGGCTATATCTTTTTGCGATAGTTTAAAAAAAGCCCCGGCCTCAAACGGCCGGGGCTTTTCAGCTATAATTCAACAGCTGTTAATAACCCGGGTTCTGGGTCAGGTTGCTGTTTACATCAATTTCACGTTGCGGTATGGGCAATACCAGGCGCGGATGATTCCAGGGCAGCACTGTACCGGCGTCAGCTCCCGAGGGAACTGTCACATTTTCCCGGAAACGCCGCACATCATGCAACTGGTGTCCTTCAAAGCAGAGTTCGCGATACCTTTCGTCACGGATTTCCTGCAGATCCAGGTTGGCCGGAGTCAGCGGTCCGAGGCCTGCCCTGTTGCGGATGGCATTGATATCTGCAATCGGCGGTGCACCTGCTGCAGTACCATTCCTGAAATTGGCCTCGGCCCGGGTGAGGATCATCTCTGCCAGGCGGATCACATTGATGTTGGCATCAAATTTTCCCCATTTGCTGCTCATGACATTGCCGGGGTCGGTTCCGATCCCGATGTAATACATCCCGGGCACATTGCTGATGTCAATAATGGAGGGATCATCGGTCAGGGTTGTCCTGAGGTCGCCTTCTTCAAAATGCTCAAAATGACTGGTGCTGATATGCACATCGCCCCTTCCGTAACCCTCAAGACTGGCAAAAAACGTTCCGATCCCGGCATTTGCCTGTCCGGCATTGCTGGTAACGTTCTGGTTGATCATGAATACATCCTCGCTGGTGTATTCATCGTTGTTGAAAGCCTCACGGGGCGTATCGTTCAGGGCCCCGTAACCTCCCAGGTTATTGATCACCTCGTTGGCCTCTGCTGCTGCATTGGGCCAATTCTCCATATCCATGTAAACACGGGCCAGGAAAGCGGCTGCTGTGGTCGGGGTAGCCCGCCCGCCATTGGAACCGGCCCCGGTGCCGATACCGGCAGCGGTCAATAGGGTTTTGGCACTGCCAAGGTCTGTCAGTATCTGGTCATAGACCGCTGAAACGGAAGCCCTCGAAACATAGTGCGCATCAGTAATACCCGATGTAGGGGTGGGAGAAAGCACCAGTGGCACCCCGTCCTGATTATTGGCTGCACCCCCCACGTAAGGACTTGCGGCAAAAAACCGAACCAGTTCCAGGTACATGATCCCCCGGAGGAACTTTGCCTCACCTTCCACACGTGCCCTGTGGGCTTCCTGAACCACATCCAGATTATCCAGGACATTGTTCACAATGTCAATGGCCCTGTAAGCCTGGTTCCACTTTCCTGCAATAAACCCGTCATTGGTATCCATGGCCTTCCAGTCCATCTGCCGGTACTGGATAAAAGTTCCGATCCAGTTCATCTCGCCGGAGTTGGCCACCAGGTCGCTGTGAAAAATACTGGTCCCTGCGTAAAAGTTACCCCCGGCGACTATTGAATACGCACCGTTGAGTGCATTAGTCACCCCGTTGTGATCGTTGTAAACTTGTTCAGCATCCACTGCCTGCTGGGGATTGATATCCAGGAAGTCTTCACAGGAAAACACCACTGCAGCCAGAAGCAGAACACTGATATAAGTGATTATTTTATTTGTCTTCATTGCTAAAGTTTTTTGGTTAAAAAAGTGTTCCTTGTCCGTTATCAAATACCCAGGTTAATACCGAAAGTGAATGTTCTGGGCTGGGGTGCAGTGTAAAAGTCCCACCCCTGCCTGATATTGGAAGCCTGTGTTCCGATACCTGCCTGGTCCGGGGCACTGGTTTCCGGATCCCAGCCGGGATAATCGGTGAAGGTCAGCAGGTTGTATCCCCTCAGGAATATCCGGACATTCTGCAGATTCGCCCGCGAAACAAGTTCATCCGGGAGGGTATAACCCAGTGTGAGGTCCTTCAGCCGGATATAGGAGGCATCGAAGATCAGCATACTGGACACACCATAACCGTTTCCTAAGAAAAATCTGGGCTGCGGATAGTAGGTGTCATCTCCGGGTTGCCTCCAGTGATCTTCGTAAAAGTCGACTGTCTGATTGTCAAACCAGGAGAAGCCGTCTGCCTGCCACTGGCGACCATGATTATAAATATCATGTCCGTAAACAAACTGGAACATCACACTCAGGTCAAATCCGCCATACCTGAAAGTATTGGTAAACCCACCCCAGAAATCCGGGTTCGGATCGCCAACGATCCTGTTGGCAGCGGCGGCCAGGCTGGTGGTTGTTTCGTCACCTTCTTCGTTCAGGTAGAAAAGCGCATTTCCGTTGGCGGGGTCAACTCCGGCATATTCCTTGGTGTAAAACACACCAATGGGCTGGCCTTCCATTACGCGCCATATACCTGAAGAGATAATCTGCCCGTCCAGATCGGTTACCTTGTTCTGGTTGAAGGCAATGTTAAAGCTGGTATTCCACCTGAAAGCCCTGTCAAAATTGACCGTATTCAACACAAACTCCCATCCCTTATTCTCCATGTTGCCCACGTTTTGGTATACCGTGGTATATCCACTCGTGGCGGGAACCTGAACGTTGAGCAGCAGGTCTTCGGTTTTCTTGATATAATAGTCGATCTCACCGGTGACGCGGTCATTGAAGAAGCCAAAGTCGATACCGGCATTCACCTGGGTGGTGGACTCCCACCTCAGGTCTTCGCTGGGCAGGCTGCCGGAGACTACTCCCCACAAGCCGGCATAGTTGCTTCCCGTATAGAGACCACGGGCGGCAAAGTTGTCAATTTCCGAGTTACCTGTAAGGCCCCAGCTGACACGTGGTTTCAAAAAGCTGATGTAATAGTTATCTGACAGGAAATCCTCCTCTGTCACCAGCCATGCAGCTGATGCAGAGGGAAAGAACCCATAACGGTTATCGGCTCCGAACCTGGAAGAGCCGTCAGCACGTGCACTCAAAGTAAAGAGGTAGCTGTCAAGCAATTTCATGTTGGCACGGGTGAAAAAAGAGTTATAGCGATAACCCGTGGCACTGGCAGAAGCACTGGTTATTTCAGCTGCACTGGCCAACCTTCTGAATTCGTCGCTGGGAAACCCCCTTCCTGTGGCGGAAGAAAAATCAAGATCCGCATATTGTAAACTGGTACCGAGCAGAAAATCCAACTCAAGCACTTCTGCAAACTCCTGCTGGTAGGTAAAATAGTTCTCCAGGCTGTATACCCTGGAAGATACGTTTCTGTCAAACCCAAATCCGGCAGGTCCACCGTCATTGGTCAGCCGCCCCTGGTATTCCCATTCATGCTGCCGGAGAATATCTATACCAGCCTCCGACCTGAAGGTCAGGTTGGGAGTGATCTGTAAACTGGCAAACAAATTACCGAAGTTCCGGAAAATTTCCGTATCAAAGTTATTGTATTCCCTTACCACCAAACCGTTTTCGTACACAGTCCGGCGATTCAGCTCACCTGTGTGGGGATCGTGGGTGGGCTGCACAGATGGCAGGGCAATCATCTGAAGTGGTGTGGCAAAAGCCCTGTCATTGGCCACCCGGAAGTTCCTGGATCTTGACAGATTCATATTCATCCCGAAAGACAACACATCGCTCACCTTCTGATCCAGGTTAATCCGGCCACTGACCCTGTCAAAGGAGTTCCCCACAATAACCGCTTCCTGATCGGTGTAAGACAATGCCACATAGTATTGTGTTTCCTCGCTACCCCCTGAAGCATTGATGTCAAACTGCCGTGATCCGCCCTGGCGGAGCGCCTGGTCTTCCCAGTTGGTGTCAGGACCCTGGGTCAGGTCAGTCGGATTATCCGGGTCGCGCCAGTAGGCAAGGCCCCAGTCCAGGGCATCTGTCCAGTCACTCCAGATAACGAAAGGCTCCTCCGGACCACCGGCAGAGTTGGAATAAGCCGTTCTGAACAGGTCAAGGTATTGCTCCCTGTTCAGGTAACCAACCTTGTTGGAAGCCTCGCTGAACCCGTACTGTGAAGTTACATTGATCCGCGTGGCACCGGGACGGCCCCGTTTGGTGGTAATGATGATCACCCCGTTGGAGGCCCTTGACCCGTAAATGGCCGCTGCCGAGGCATCTTTCAGCACCTCGATCGACTCAATATCTCCGGGATTCAGGTCGGCAAGCGGGTTGGTCGGCTCATTGCCGCCTGCACCCAGGTTATCTGACTGCACCGGTATGCCATCAATGACATACAGCGGCTGGTTGCTCGCAGAAATGGATGAAGACCCGCGCACCCTTGTACGAACGGCCTGTCCGAGCTTACCACTACCGGCAGAAATATGCACTCCTGCCGTCCTGCCGTGCAGGGCGGTCTCGAAACTCGGCATGGTATGCCCGGCAATATCCTCACTCCGCAAGGAGGAGATAGAGCCTGATAACTCATATTTAAGGCGGGTACCGTAACCCACCACCACCACCTCATCCAGCAGGGCGAGGTCACGTTGTAATTCCACGTTGATGACGGCACGGCCTTCCACCGGCACTTCCCTTCTCTGCATCCCGATAAAGGTAAACACCAACGTGGCATCCCGGGCCACATCCAATTCATAATGCCCTTCTGCATCAGTGATGGTTCCCAGGGTAGTACCCTGCACTGCAACTGTTACTCCGGGCAGCGTTGATCCGTCCTCAGCACTTGTTACAGTTCCGGAAACACGAATCTGTTGCCCGAATATGGGTCCGCCCAGAAAAAGCAGGACACCCATCAAAATCAGAATACGCTTCATGTTGTTAAAAATTTAGTTAGTAAAAAGGTGAATTAAACTTTAATCGAAACTAAACTTGTTTTCCATGAGTAAATATATAAATAAATCACGGCTTTACAATAATATTTAGACAAAAATTAGTACACCACAAAGTTGCCCGGAAAATTTAACGGATACCGTTTTTCAAAAGGGTGTATATTTGTGGAAGGTAAATGCCCTTACAACCGGGCAAAAATGTTAACACGCTGACAACATAGCAATTGACCTTTTATGAATAAGCAATTATTATTCCGCACAACATCCGGGCTGACAACACTTGCGACAATCCTGGCAATGGTTTTCCTGGTTACCGGATGTGACCTGGACTCCATGACAAACGAAGACCAGAGAGACCCTATGGAACTGCTCGAGGAAGCTCTTCCTGTCGGACAAAGCAACCTCATTTACTGGCAGATGGACAGAATGAACCGCTACACATCCATCTGGATGCAACACCTGGGAGGTGTTCGCGGGATGGAAGAAAGGGTGGACAGGTACAACCTTGACCCCGCACATACCAACGAGATCTGGTCAAACTTTTATAATTATATCTTCCCCTACACTGAATCCCTCATAGTTAACGGGGAAGAGGCGGGTTCCTATGCCTACCAGGGCATCGGCAGGATCATGAAGGCCTACGCATTTTCGATCATGACCGATGCATTCGGAGACATTCCCTATACCTATGCCGCCTATTACCATGATGCCAGCCGGATGCCGGAATACGACGCCCAGGAGGACGTTCTCATGGAACTTGTCAATGAGCTGGAACAGGGGGTAAGCAACCTTTACCGCGCCATGGAAACGGGAGGGACCACACCCGATCAGGAAACCGACCACATTTACGGGGGGGATCTCCAGCTTTGGATTAAAGCCGCCAACACCCTCAGAATGCGACTGACATTGCGCATTGCACACAGGTATGACAGTTATGACCTGATGCAGCATGAGTTTACCGGAAGCGATCTTATGACTGGAAATCAGGACAACATGTTATACCGTTTCCCTGATATGAGAAACAACCCGAACCCCATCCATACATACAATCAACGCATCCGGAATGTACGGGTTGGCAGCGCCCTGGCAGACATACTTACATCTTCAGATGATCCCCGGCTACCAGGGCTTGTAAGGCTGAACGTCAACAATAACCGTGTGGGATCGGCACCTGGTGAAAGCAACTACAATGCCTCTTACCACGGGAATGCCGTGGCCCGGGAGAACAGCCCCTACCCCATGATCACCTATGCAGAACTGAAATTTATCCAGGCTGAAGTGTTTTACCGGACCGGGCAGCAGCAGCAGGCAGACCAGGCATTTTCTGAGGGCGTCCGTGCATCTCTGGAATTTTACGATGTAAAAGGAACCGATCCGGAATGGGAAAACACCTATGCGAATATTGAGAACGTGACGCTGAAACAGATCATGGAAGCCAAATATATTGCATTGGCTTACACCCCGGAAGCATGGGCCGACTACAGGCGAACGGGATACCCGGAGCTGACACCCTACGAAGAGGCTTCAGATATGATTCCCAGAAGGATGCTCTATCCGGAAGATGAGCTCACCCGTAATTCAGAAAATGTACCCGCTGAAGTGACCATGTATGACAGGGTCTGGTGGGATATTATTAATGAATAAACAGCGGTTTCTGCAGTAACCGGCATTGTACATCGTGACCTTTGACAAAATTATAATGGGCATTGACCCCGGCACCAACAACATGGGGCTGGGTGTGATTGGCATACAGAATAAGTCGGTTGAGGTGATTGCCATGGACGTTCTGAATCTCAGCAAGCTGGGGAACCATGCACTGAAGCTGAAGAAAATATTTGAAACCGTCCTCCGCAACATCGACCACTATCACCCCGATGAACTGGCCATCGAAAGCCCTTTTTACGGCAAAAACATCCAGTCGATGCTCAAGCTGGGACGCGCACAGGGAGTGGCCATCGCTGCTGCCCTGCATCGTGACATCCCCGTCTCAGAGTATTCCCCTCGAAAAATTAAAATGGCCATTACGGGCAAGGGGGGTGCTTCAAAAGAACAGGTCGCCGCAATGTTGTGCCGGATACTGCAGATCAGGGGAATGCCTGACAGCCTGGATAGCACTGACGCCCTGGGAGTTGCATTATGTCATCATTACCAGGGGGGGAAAGCCGCAAATGAGCAGGAAAAATCTTACACCGGATGGAAAGCATTCATCAGCGATAATCCCGGCAGGATTAAAAGATAGCCTATCTGACTCAATTACCCCTCCACCGCTTCAGAGACCCGTTGCGCAATCATTGTGAACTCATCTGCACTCAACGATAGTTTTTCCTTGCTGAAATCGATGTCATACACCCCGTCGATCGGGACCAGGTGAATATGTGCATGAGGCACTTCCAGGCCTACCACAGCCACCCCAATCCGTTCACAGACCATTGTCCGGTCAAGGGCGATTGCTACTTTTTTGGCAAATAACCAGAGCCCCTTATAGGTGTCATCATCCAGTTCAAAAAGATAATCCACTTCCTTTTTGGGAATCACCAGGGTATGCCCCTTTGCCAGGGGATTGATATCCAGGAATGCAAGGTAGTTCTCATCCTCGGCAATCTTATAAGAAGGAATTTCCCCTTCAATGATCTTGGTGAATATAGTTGCCATGGCTAATGAATTTGATTAAAAAAAACGCATCCGGTCAGCCAGAACAGCGGCAAACCGTAAAACACCGGCAACCAACGGAATACAGGTTACCGGGATATATCCATTACCTTGAAGGTCATCAATCCCGCAGGTACTTCAATCTCAACTTCATCCCCGGTTTCTTTGCCCAGCAGGCCCCGGGCAATGGGAGAGTTCACAGAAATTTTACCCTTTTTGATTTCGGCTTCGTTTTCAGGCACCAGGGTATATTCCATCACAGCGTTGTTTTTCATATTTTTCAGCTTGACCTTTGACAAAATGGACACCTTGCTGTCATCAAGCTGACTTTCGTCGATCACACGGGCGTTTCTGAGGGTATCTTCCAGCTTGGATATCCTGAGTTCCAGCATCCCCTGTTCATTTTTGGCTGCATCATACTCGGCATTCTCCGAGAGGTCCCCTTTCTCCCTGGCCTCAGCGATCTGCTGAGAAATGGCAGGACGTTCAACAGACTTCAGCTGTTCCAGCTCCTCTTTCAGCTTCTCAAGGCCTTCTTTTGTAAAATACTTAACCTGGTTCATAAGCTTATCCCTTAAAGTAAAAAATCTGATTTCGCTCAGCCCGGATTATCCGGAAGCAAAATACCAGATCACCAATTGTCTGTTATCATTTTATTCCCCCGCAGGTAAAAAAAAAGAACCACTTACCCTTTTCCAAGTGCAACAAAGGCTATAAGTGATCACATTGTGATACCTGTAAAAAAACAGGGGGTGTACAGAAAAACACCTGATCATGGACTACTCCAGAATCAGGCTGATTGTCTTTTTTGTTTATACAACTAAGGCAAAGATAAAAAAAATTTCGAAGAAAGTGATAAAAAATTAATTATATTTTTTGTTCAATATCTCCGAGAAAATGACCGCCTGGCGGAGGTCAAACTCAGGCATTTCATCGCTTTGTCTGTCAATGGCATCAAGCTCCTCTTCCCTGGCCAGGCGCATGGCCTCTTCTTTTTTGTGCGAACGAATCAGTTCTTCAATGGTCTGTGCTTTCTCCAAAGAAGCGGCAGAAGCGGCCTCATCTTCGATTTTCGGCGCCTCAGCCGAAGCCCCTTCATACCTTTCATAATCCTTCCGATAAGACTCATCCCGGCTTTCATATTGCTCCCGGCCTGGTGACTCACGCTCCCGGTCGGCTGATGCTCTCTCCCCAAAGGATGACTCCCGCTCCCGACGGGTGTCCTCCCACCTGCCTTTTTCTTCCTTTTCAGGCCGATCAGAGCGTTCTCTGGTTTCATACACCGGTTCCCCGGCAGGCTGGCTTTCCTTTTCTTTTTTCTTTTTCCCCCCGCCAAAAAACTCTTCGAGCACATCCTCCATATCCATCTCTTCAACCGGTGCACCTTCCTCAGCCTGTGTGGAGGGTTGCTGCTTTCCTGCCTGGTCCTCTTTTTTTGGTTTACGTTTCAAAAAGCTGACCAGGAGCCATACAACGATAAGTACAATATAGATGAGTTCTTCCATAAAACAACGATATTTGCGGACAGCAGGCGAACTTTTGCACCCACACCAATCTCCATTCATACAAAAATACCAAATTTTGGTAAATTTGCGTTCCTTTTCTATAAAAGAAGAGAATCAATAACAGGGAGAACCTACCACTTCCATGAAAACAAGATTACTATTCACTGGTCTGATGAAGGCAATGGCCGGGTTATCGGCACATTCCCTGTGTCCCCCGGCAAACCCGATCATCCGCCTTTTGAAGGCAAAGACCGGATTGTTACGGGTATTGACACTTATGGCAACGGCCATAACCGTTACCTTGTTGTTCCAGGGCTGCGACAAGGACAGGGAACACCCCGTACCCTATGTACGTGTGTCTGTATCGTTCAATGTACTTCATTACAACCTGAGTGCCCCCGGTTTATCCGCCCAGTTTTCCAGAGATGAACTCGGAGGAAGTGCGGGTTACCAGGGAATCATCGTCTACCGACTTTCCATTGATGAGTTCAGGGCCTACGACAGAGCCTGCCCCTGCGATCCCCACAATTGCATCGCCAGTATAGAGGAAGACAACCCGGTACTTGCCTTTGCCCCGGCTTGTGAATCCCGGTTTATCTTAACCGACGGGTCCGTGGTGGAAGGCCCTTCGCGCTTCCCCCTCAGGCAATACCGCACCTCCTTTGATCCGCATACCAACAGGCTCACGATCACACATTAAGAACGCCCCACCACTTACTCCCAACCGGCCAGGCCCGCAATCATCAACTGTGCAGCGGCGTTCCCTGAAGCATCTGACTTCACTGTGAATTTTCTTTTTATATTCTTACTTTTGCATGATAGGGCTGTATTGCAGCTGCAACCACAAACAACAGCTGATTGCGTCCGCGCGGTGTTGGTCGCCTGTCCGCACGGTATTGGCGCCTGTCCGCAACGCATTGGTCGCCTGTATTACAGCCGAAACCGCAAACAAGTAACCGCTGAAGGTAATAACCGCTGAAGGTAATTTACAATGGGGCTATTTCTGACAAAAGAAACCCCGGACGCCCGCCTGGGAATCTGGGAAATCACTGAGCCGGAGGAGGAACTTTACCGTAAGGTCCGGCTGTCAGCCTCAGAGAAAACCTATTTTACATCACTCAAAAGCCCCCTGAGGAAAAAACACTGGCTCAGTTACCGCCTGATTCTTCCTCACCTTCTCAGCAAACATTTGGTCTCCAGCATGCATTATGATGCCTTCGGGAAACCCCACCTCGACAACGGAGCCGGGTATATTTCAGTTGCCCACTCAGGAAAGTTTGCGGTACTGATTTTCAGCCCGGAAAAGGAAGTGGGAATAGATATTGAAAAGGTGCATCCAAAAATCATTCAACTGGCCGCCAAATTTCTTTCACCGCAGGAGGAAGCATACAACACGGCGAATCCATTGCAGGCAGAGCGCCTCTGCCTGATCTGGTGCGCCAAGGAAGCCCTCTACAAACTCTATGGAAGGAAAAATCTTTCGTTCAGGGCCCATATGCACATCGAACCTTTCAGCTACCAACGGTCAGGAACAATCAACGGGCTGGTGTCCCGCGAAGGTCAAACCAGGCAACATCGCCTGCAATATGAAACCCTGGAGGATTACATCCTGGTTTATTTATCCGGCAACACCGGAGAAATGCCCTGAAGTAAAAAAAGAATCATGATTTTTTGATCCGGGCGGGTATTTTGGCCCCGGCAGATAGCGAAAAAATTAAAACTGCATCAAAACTGAACAAGATATATTCATACCGGTTAATTACCTTTGAGCAGGGAAAGACGATTCAGCCGATAAAAAACATTTACATCATAAAAAACGCATCATCATGAAATACGATTTGATAGTACTGGGCAGCGGCCCGGGAGGATACGTGGCAGCAATCAGGGCTTCTCAGCTCGGGATGAAAGTGGCTGTAGTGGAAAAAGAGGAATTAGGCGGGGTATGCCTTAACTGGGGATGCATCCCCACAAAGGCCCTGCTGAAAAGCGCACAGGTTTTTAATTACCTGAACCATGCTGCGGATTACGGAGTAAAAATTGATGGTGAAGCCTCTGCAAGTCTTCCGGATATGGTAAAAAGAAGCCGTGAAGTGGCAGCAGGAATGAGTAAGGGCATTCAGTACCTGTTCAAAAAGAACAAGATAGAACATATCGAAGGATATGGTAAGGTGATGCCCGGGAAAAAGGTGGAAGTGGAAGACAAAGACGGGAACAAAAAGGAATACGAGGCCAAACATATCCTGATTGCCACCGGTGCCCGCAGCCGCCAGCTGGACAACCTGAAACAGGACGGCAAGAAAAT
The DNA here is from genome assembly GCA_007129945.1 of Bacteroidales bacterium. Taxonomy (GTDB): domain Bacteria; phylum Bacteroidota; class Bacteroidia; order Bacteroidales; family UBA7960; genus PUPG01. The sequence goes on along the minus strand of SKUN01000044.1, from coordinate 9,365 downwards.
CATCGGCTACCGTGAAGCCATGACGCTTGAAAAAAAGCCCGAATCCATGGTCGTGGTCGGATCTGGCGCCATCGGAACAGAGTTTGCCTATTTCTATAATGCCATCGGCACCCAGGTTACCCTTGTGGAATACCTCCCCAATATCGTTCCTTTAGAAGATGAGGATGTTTCAAAGCAACTGGCCCGTTCGTTCAAGAAGTCCAAAATCAAAGTGATGACCGGCAGCGCTGTGGAATCCGTGGATACAAAAGGGAAGAAGTGCAAGGTGAAGGTCAAAACCAAAAAGGGAGAAGAGACCATTGAGGCGGACATTGTGTTGTCGGCCGTTGGCATTGCGCCGAACACCGGGAATATCGGGCTGGAAGAAACAGGCATTGATACGGAAAAAGGAAAAATCAAAGTGGATGAGTATTACCGAACCAGTGTGGAAGGCGTGTATGCCATCGGCGATGTGGTGGACGGCCCGGCCCTTGCCCACGTGGCATCTGCCGAAGGCATTGTTTGCGTAGAAAAGATCGCCGGGGAGAATCCGGAACCGATCGACTATAAAAACATCCCGGCCTGCACCTATGCCACTCCGGAGGTGGCCTCCGTAGGGCTTACCGAAAAAGCGGCCAAAGAAGCCGGTTATGAATTGAAAATCGGCAAATTTCCCTTTTCAGCTTCAGGGAAAGCCAGTGCTGCCGGAAACAAGGATGGGTTCATAAAACTTATTTTTGATGCAAAATATGGTGAATTGCTGGGCGCACATATGATCGGAGACAATGTCACTGAAATTATCGCTGAGGCAGTTGTGGCCAGAAAACTGGAAACCACCGGACATGAGATCATCAAGGCCGTACACCCCCACCCCACCATGTCGGAGGCAGTGATGGAAGCCGCCGCAGCAGCCTACGATGAAGTAATTCATATGTAAGACCAGCCAGAACAACCGTCATGAAGGTTCAACCCACCCCGTTTGAGGGGCTACATGTCATAGAACCCCGGGTATTTCAGGATACCCGGGGATATTTCTTCGAATCATGGAACAAGAAAACCTTTGCCGGCCTGGGCATCCCGAACGAGTACGTCCAGGATAACCAATCCGGATCAGTGGCCAATGTGATACGGGGCCTTCACTTTCAGGTCCCGCCGCACGCCCAGGGCAAGCTGGTCAGGGTACTGCAGGGGGCCGTCCTCGATGTGGTTCTTGACCTCAGGCGCAACCAGCCTACCTTTGGAAAGCATTTCAAGATATTTCTGGAGGCAGACGACAAGAAAATGTTGTTTATTCCTGAAGGGTTTGCCCACGGGTTCCGCACACTTCAGGACGACACCGTATTCTTTTATAAATGCACAAGCGGATACCATAAAGCTTCTGAACGCACCATCCGGTGGAATGATCCTGAGCTGAAGATTGACTGGGGAACGGATGACCCGCTGCTTTCTGATAAAGACCGCATTGCCCCGCTGTTCAGGGATTTTGACAGCCCATTCTGAAACCGGTCAGATATCGAAAAAAAACAGCAACCTGAAATCCCACTGATCCTCCCCGGGCAGGTATGTGCTGCGCAAACCCAGCCTGACAGGGGAGAAGAATCGCAGAAGGTGCAAATCACCTATCACATCTACACCGGCGGAAGTAAGGGTTTCGGCCTCCGGAATCACCGGGGTGACCGAAGAAGACGCCATGGGGGTAGCCCGGGCATAATCCACAAAAACATTCAGGTGAATGCGTTTCAAATACAAAACCCACGAAACAATCCATTCCGGATAGGCCAGCGGGAAAGCATAATCCATGGAAGCTCCCAAAAGTTTTGCATCCCTCCGGTCGCTGATCCCCCTGGGATGACTGATCAGGCCGGGGAATCCGTAATTGATGGCATTCAACTGCAAATCGGGTTCGCGGTGATCCTGGAAAAAGACGGAAAACAGAAGACTGTGATGCCGGCCGGCACCGGGAAAATACGCACTGAACCGTCCGGCAAAAACCCTTCCCATATCCCCGCTGCCAAAGGGAGTATGCCGGTATTGCAGGTCAATTGCCTGCCCTTTTTGCGGCCGGATATCACGCGCAACCCGTCGCCAAAGGCGGAATGAAGATATACGGTACTCCAGCGGAAAAAGATCCTGACCCTGAAAGAATTCGGGGGCTTCTTCGGGCTCGTCCATCCTGGCAAAGCCGAATTTCACAGAAGGAGTAAGCCCGTAATTCACTGCTCCCTTGCGAAAAAACAAAGGGATCCGAATTCCCGGCTTAAAAGACCACTCCCGCCACAAAAATGAGGTTAGCTCCCCGTCCGCATCCGGGTATCGGGCTCGCCTGAGACCGGTTTCAGCGCGGAGATCCATTACAGGGTAACGGCCCATGTAAGCGTATTCCAGGAAATAGGTGCCGAGACGGTCATTCATGTCCCACGAATAACCCATTGTACCAGTTGAAGTACTCAGAAGATTCTGGGAGAACAGCGAGACACCCGGACTCACACTCATGGTATTCATCTCAAGGGCAAATGGCCCCCAGCTGTGGACGTTGAACAACCCGCCCAATTTAGAGTAATCAGATATTTCGTGATCGCCGGCAGGAATCCGGTCACCCGACACCACCTCCTCTCCTTCCTGCCGGGCGAGCATCCGGTGAAACCCCACCGAGTGATCCTCCACGCTGTCTGCCGGAATCACCGCCGGCAGCTCCCTGCGATAAGCAACCCGGTAACCGTCGGCCGTATAATCAGCCCACACCAACTCCCCGTCCTCTTTTCCGGGCAGTGCATCCACCGAACCAAATCGGGCGGATACAAGCATGCTTACACTGCCATCATCCGTGTCCAGCAAGTAAACATTGTCGACCCCGGAGAAAGGACCGGTAAACAACAGTTGCGTCCCGTTCAGGTAGCGGGGGCGGGAAATATCATGGTGCCCCCCATGGTACAACGTGGAAAACTCCCCTGTTCCGGTATCAAGGGAAATAATCCGTTTACCGTCCTGATCCTGGACAATGGCCACAACCGACTCACCCCCGGGGTGCCAGCGGGGCTGCATCAGGTAAGCATTTCCGGGTGAAGGGAACCGGGCGGCTTCACTGCCGTTTGTTACGTCCAGCAGCACCAGGGCGTATTCATTTCGGGCTGTCACCTCCGTCACCGCTACCAGGCTTCCGTCAGGAGATACAGCCGGGGAAAAAAAGCGGGTCCCCCTGGTAAGCCGGATATGCATATCTCTGTCCAGGTCATACAAACGAACCTCCGACCAGCTTCTGTGCGCCCACCTGGGATCAGGGCGGGTTTCAGCCCAGGCCACCATTCCCCCTCCCAGGGTAAAACCATCACTGTTGTAAAACCCGGGGGTAAAAACGGTTTCCTCCCCCTTATCAGGCCTCACAGATACCACACGGGGAATGTCTTCCAAGCCTGTCTTCAGGGCAAGCAGGGTGGTATCGTTGCTGAACCCAATGGGACGATAATCGGTATACAGGGATTTCCCGGGGCTGATCTCCTCAAAATCCGTATAGGTATAACTTGCTTCCTGTTCCTGCCAGGCCGAGTCCAGTTGCCGGAAACTGCGATAATAATGCGCCTCCTGCCCAAGCCCGGCGTATTTTTCCAATCCCAGCGAGAAAGGAAAAATCGTATAGGGGCGACGGGCCGTATTTTCCATGACCTTGTCCCATATATCCGCGCCATACTCCATCCTGGCAGCGGAAACAAGCTGATAACCAAGTTCATAATGATTGGGAACGTGATCCCGGAAAGACCCCAGCCTGGCCTTATCATAGGAATATATTCCTTTTTCCAGAACCTGGGCCCTCAACCCCTGCTCAAAAGACGGACGCCTCCCCCGACCGCCACGGGTCAGGCCGGTCTCAGCCGCCACAGCGTCTCCTTCCAGGAACCACAGGGGCACAAACAACCCCAGCGAAATCCCCGTTACATGCTCGCCGAACAGCCGGGCAAAAAACCCGGTAAACCCCTGGTTTAGCTTATCAACCTGGACCACATGCCTGAACTCATGGACCGCAAGGCGCTCCAGCCAGTCGTGCTGATCATTGTCGGGCGGAGGGTTGGTGAACATCTCCAGACGGGCCGGTGCCCAGCTGACGAAGCCGTTGGGCACAACGGTACGATTGTGGAGTATCACAGGAACTTTCCGCGGACGATACCCCATGGTCGCCGAAACCCTTGGATAGCTGTACATGAGTATGTCAGTCACCCGCTGAGCCTGATCGGCATAATCTTCAGGAAACAACACGCGGAAATGACCAGTCTCGATCTGCTGCCAACGGATTCCAGACGGGTCCTGCCCCCTGATGTAATACTGGCCAAACCCTTTTGTGGGATACCCCAACAAAAAAAACAGCACAATCAGCAGGCCTGTTAAGGCCGCCGACCCTGCAGCCCGGGATCGCTTACCTTTTTCCGGATATTGCTTTGCAGCCATGATCAATTATTTAGCAGCCATGGTCTGTTTCACAGCCATGACCAATCAAGCTGACCGGTCGAAAAATTGCCACAAAGGGTCACTGGCCGGGAGCGGGGCAACAATCTCAATCTCTTCCTGCTTCACCGGGTGCACCAATTGAACCGAACGGGCATGCAGGTGAATGCTCCCGTCTTTATTCGGACGGTCAAAACCGTATTTCAGATCCCCTTTAATGGGACACGAGATGGACGCCAGCTGGGCACGGATCTGATGATGACGCCCGGTCATCAGCAAAACCTCAAGCAGACAATACCGGTCGCTTTCACCGATTAAACGGTAAGTCAGTTCCGCCCTTTTTGCCCCCGGCGTTCCTTCCGCCACCACATAAGATTTATTCTGAATTTCATTCTTTTTAAGAAACTGGATCAGTCTTCCGTTATCGGATGGAGGTCTTGACTGAACCACAGCCCAGTATTTCTTATCAATCTGCCTGTCCTTCAGCATTCCATTGAGCCGGGTCAGTGCTTTTGACGTACGGGCGAAAATAACCGCGCCGCTCACAGGCCGGTCAAGCCGGTGGGTAACCCCCAGAAAAACCTTCCCGGGCTTATGGTATTTCTGTTTGATATAATCTTTCACCAGCTCACCCAGTGGCTGATCCCCCGTTTTGTCGCCCTGCACGATCTCAGAAGGCAGCTTGTTGATGACAATGAGATGATTGTCTTCGTACAAAATCCGCGAAGCAATGTCAGCACTGCGCATCATTTCAGTACTGCTCATCTTTTCAGTACTGCTCATCTTTGTTCGGAAACTTCTGATTTTTCACGTCACTGATATAACTCTCCACGGACCCCTTGATCTCATTATACAGGTTGTTGTATCTCCGCAAAAAGCGGGGAGAGAAATCCTGGTTAATTCCCAGCATGTCGTGCAACACCAGGACCTGACCGTCCACGCCGCTCCCGGCACCAATCCCGATGGTAGGAATGGGGATCTCCCTGGAAACCTTCTCTGCCAGTACAGCGGGGATTTTTTCAAGCACAATGGCGAAACAACCCGCCTCGGCCAGCTTATGCGCATCCTCCACCAGTTTTTGGGCTTCCTCCTCCTGGGTAGCCCTTACCACATAAGTGCCAAACTTATTGATCGACTGCGGAGTCAGCCCAAGGTGACCCATCACGGGAATACCGGCCGACAAGATCCTGTCAACCGACTCCATAATCTCCTGTCCCCCTTCAATCTTCACGGCATTGGCATTGGACTCCTTCATGATACGAATGGCCGACAGCAGGGCCTCCAGGCTATTTCCCTGGTAGGTCCCGAATGGCATATCCACCACCACAAGGGCCCGCTGAACCGCACGCATCACTGAACTGGCGTGGTAAATCATCTCATTCAAAGTAATGGGCAAAGTCGTTTTGTGGCCGGCCATGACATTCGCCGCCGAATCCCCCACCAGGATGACATCGATGCCGGAGCGATCCACAATACGTGCCATGGAATAGTCATAGGCCGTCAGCATGGATATTTTCTCCTGACGGAGCTTCATCTCCTGCAACACATGGGTGGTAACCTTGGTAACCTCTTTGGGTGCCTTCATGACACAATCATTTTAAACAGATTAATACCCCGGACGATCGCCGGATTAATTCAACAGGCTAAAACGGCCAGAAATTGTTGTCATACCAGATCTTCTCGGTCAGCTGTTCGTTCATGTCGATCAACAGCTTGTGATGACCTTTTTCCCAGTTGGCCAGCCATTCAAACAGTTCTTTTTCGTTGGGATCATCTGTTTCTGCAGCGCGGTTGGCATACACCTCCACTGATTTATTCTCCATGTCGATGGCAGCAGAAATGGCCGCAGCCTCAAACCCGGACCCGGAAATATCCTTCACCATCTTCTCATCAAGGATGGTGTTGGCAATGGCCTCGCCATCAGGAGCTTTCTCCAGCTCATTGTTATCGAAACTGCCTTGTTTATTATAGTGGGCCAGCTGCTTCTGAAGAAAATCGATGTGGGTCTGCTCCTCCTCAGCCATCACATTGAAGATTTTCCGCACATCGTCATTGCCCGTCTGGGCAGCAACCTGCTCATAAAGAGCTTTGCCACGGTGTTCCATAATGATCGATTGCTTAAGAATATCGGTAACACTTTGCTTGTTCATGTCAACTGGATTTTTGGTGAATGACTTTCTTTTAAACAAAAATAGCCTTTTTCCGTCAATACCCCAACGCCCCGAAGCACACATCATAAAAATCGTATTTTTGCATCTGAACGGAAAATTCACCGATTCTCCGGCCAACACCGACCAGGGGAGACCACACACCGGGTTGCAATTTAACAGGTAATTCATGGTGTACCCGGCCAACACCGGCCGGGGGTGATTATACCGGGGTTGCATCTAAACAATACATTCATGGAAAACCCAGCAGAAAAGGTTGCCGGCAGATTGTTCACCGACTGGTGCGGACACACACCTGAACATATCTTCCCCCTTCCTCCGTCCGGATCCAACCGTCAATATTATCGGATCCGGTCAGGAAAACACACTGCAATTGCAGCTCACAACCCCGATAAACGTGAGAACCTTGCCTTTCTGACCCTTACCCGAATTTTTCTTGATACAGGACTTCCGGTTCCCCGGATCTATGCAGAAGACCAACAGGCAGGCGTTTACCTGCTGGAAGACCTGGGCGACACCACCCTCTTCTCCCTGCTGCCCGGCAGTGGGCAAATCAACGACTTTGAAGAGCACATCATCGACCTCTACAAAAAAACCATCAGGCTTTTGCCTGTGTTTCAATTCGACGCAGCCCGAAAGATCGATTTCAGCATTTGCTACCCCCGTCATTCTTTTGACCGGCAGTCCATGCAATGGGACCTGAATTATTTCAAGTATTATTTCCTGAAAACTTCAGGTATTCCGTTTGATGAGCAATTGCTTGAAGATGACTTTTACGCACTGATGGACCAGCTGCTTCATACCCCGGGAGAAATGTTCATGTATCGCGACATGCAGTCAAGAAATGTGATGATTGTGAACAACGAACCCTTTTTTATTGACTACCAGGGAGGCAGAAAAGGCCCACCCGCCTACGACATCGCCTCCCTGCTGTTCGATGCCAAAGCCAATCTTCCCCACCCCCTCCGCGCTGAACTGCTTTCCTGTTACATGGATCGCCTGGAGGAAAAGAAATCCATCGACCGCAAGGCATTTCACCGCAGTTTTTATGATTTCGTGTTGATGCGGATACTGCAGGCCCTTGGAACTTATGGTTTCCGGGGCGGCATTGAGAAAAAAGGCTTTTTTACCCACAGCCTTCCCTATGCCCTGAAAAACCTCATATGGCTAGGTGAACAGGAACTACTTCCCGAAGTAACCCCTTACCTGAATAAACTGATCAGGCAACTGTCAGTTCAACAACCCGCCGAACTGATCCCCCCGCCAAGCGAAGGACTGACAGTCACTGTATCCAGTTTTTCTTACAAAAAGGGGATTCCGCTTGACCATTCCGGACACGGGGGCGGTTTCGTGTTCGATTGCCGGGCACTTCCCAACCCCGGCCGGGAAGAAAAATACAAGGTATTGACAGGCCTTGATGAAGAGGTCATCCGTTTTCTTTCCTCAGAAAAACAGGTCGGGCAATTTATCCGCCATGCCATTGACATGGTCACCCCCGCAGTGGAAACCTACACAGACCGTGGCTTCACCAACCTCACCGTCTGCTTCGGCTGCACCGGCGGCAGGCACCGTTCGGTATACTGCGCCGAACTTCTGGCAAAACACCTGCGGGAAAATTATAATATCACCGTATATTTGACACATACGGAGGCGGGGAGCTGGAAGGGGTAGTTCGGGGCTGGCGCCCCTCACATAATTGGTTGTTGGTTCTCATGGGCGGAGGATGGTGGGGGTAGCCCATATCCGTTGGAAGAGGCTGGATGGTTGTTAGTTGTTGGTTGTTGGTTGTTGGTTGTTGGTTGTTGGTTCTCATGGGTTGTGGTATGGGAAAGCTGCCAATGGTCTGGTAAACGGGCCAGGCAGTTGTTGGTTGTTGGTTCTCATGGGCTGTGGTTTGGGAAAGCTGCCAATGGCCTGGTAAACGGGCCAGGCAGTTGTTGGTTGTTGGTTCTCATGGGCTGTGGTTTGGGGAAGCTGCCAATAGCCTGAAAAACGGCCCAGGCGGTTGTTGGTTAGACCCCGAAGGGATCCAACGTTTGTAGCCAGAGGTACGAATGTAAATTTTCGAGCCTGAAGGGGTCGCACACAAACCAACAACTATCAGGCGCTTTAGCGCCGGAACCAACAACCGGAGGGGGCGAAGCCCCCGACTAACTGGAGGGACGACAGCCCCGACTAACCGGAGGCGCGCAGCCCCGACTAACTAAAAGGCGCGCAGCGCCGACTAAATATGAAAGCCATTATACTTGCAGCAGGCCTGGGCAGCAGGCTCAAACCATTGACCGACAAAATTCCCAAAGCACTTGTTGAGGTTGGGGACAAGCCCCTGTTGCTGCACGCGGCAGAAAAACTGATCAGTGCCGGGGTAAGTGAAATCGTGGTAAACATTCACCACCACGGGGACATGATGCGGAAGTATATTAAGCATTTGAATTACCCGGGCGTAAATTTTTATATCTCTGATGAAACCCATCAGTTGCTTGACACAGGCGGTGCATTGAAAAAAGCAGCCCGCCTGCTTCAGGGAACTACGCCCTTTTTTATTTACAATGTGGATGTATTGTCCGACATCAACCTGAATGACATGCTGGCAAGCCATCAGAAAATACAGCCCCTGGCTACCCTGGCAGTGACCCGCCGGGAGTCCTCCAGGTATTTTTTATGGAAAGACGGACAACTGGCCGGCTGGCTGAACAAAACCACAGGCGAGCAGCTCTGGTGCAGGCAGGAAGCAGGAAGAAACAGTACAGAGCCACCGGCCTCAGGCAGCGCCGGACCAATGGG
>SKUN01000178.1 GCA_007129945.1 Bacteroidales bacterium | reverse complement strand
CTTCATTGGTTTCACGGTGGTAAAGCCGGGGGATTTCCGCCCGGTGTGTTTCCAGATCTGCCAGTGAATGGATGCCCGATTCTGCCAGCACTTCCTCGATCCATTGCCTGAAAGTAAGGCCAGGGTTCAGCCCCAAATTCGACCGCAATGCCCTCCATATCCGCGAGCTATTGAGGAAAACCCGTAATTTCATCCATTTTTTATCATCCATGTGAGCCTGCAACAAACTTTTCAGCCGCCGGTCTCCGTCCACGAAACTCATTAAGTCCATCCCGGAAAGGATATTCAGGATTCTTTCAGAAACGGCTTCACCCACCCTGGCGGTTCCTGCGATCATCATGGTATTGATGGCACCGGCAGATGTGCCTGCCAGGCTGAAGAAACGGATTCCGGCTTTTTCGAGGATCCAGGTATAGCCCACCAATGCAATCCCAAGTACACCCCCGCCTTCCTGTACCAGGTCCACATATTGATGGCCCCTGGCATCAACCACATCGGAATATACTTTTTGGTCGAGTCCATTGTCCTGCAGCTGTTTCAGCAGTTTCCGGATGGTCTCATTCTCTGTATAAGGATTCATTTTGCAATTGTATGTTTGATGACCCTGGACTGTTGCACAGAAAGGTTACGCATTGTTTGTAGCAAGCGGACAGGTTCAGTGAATGGTTTTTATAGCTACGGAACCCTTAAAAATAGGTAAAAATCCATTGCTTACCAACATAATCGGGGGTGTCTATGGGGAGTGCAGATCGTGTGGTGGGGGGGCACCAACTGTTGATTACCCGGAAAGGAGAATATCCGCAATAAAAACTTCCTGAAACCCTACACAAAATGTTAACCATTTATCCAAAAAAATAAGTTTTAAACACTTGATATTGGGATGTTTGGCTACAAAATATCCTATAATATTTGTATATATTTATTTTTGATTAGGGATGTTCTGGTTTGTAAAAATATGTTTTAAAATCATTTAAGGTATGGTGTTTGGCCCATACACAAAGACGATGAAACTTTCAGTCCGGCATCCTGCACTGCGAAAACGGGTAGTCTTCATATTTCTCGGCGCGGTACTGTTGCCAGGTTTAATCCTGAGCTATTTTGGATTGCGCACAATCCACCAATATCATATTGTTTCCGGCCAACCGGCGGAGACGGCCACTGAATATGCGTGGGATGAGTCAGTGTGGGTTCCGGAGCGTCCGGCGTTCATTTATTACATTTCGTTTTCATCGTTGGCGGGCTTATTTCTGGCCGGTGTCGTGTTTGTTTTTCGTGATGTGTACAGGGAAAAAGAGCTGGCCCGGCTGCAGACGGAGTTTTTGTCTGAACTGTCTCATGAGATTCGTTCACCCATTGCTGCCATCCGCATGCTTGTGGGAAATCTGCATGAAGGACTGGTCGAAGATCCTGCGAAACAGAAGGTATATCTCCAGCTGATCGACGGAGAGGCCAGGCGTTTGAGTAATATGGCCGAATACATTCTGGATTCTTCGCGCATGAGCAGGGGTGGAGAACTGAAGTACCGCACAGAGCGTGTCAGCTTGTCCGGTTTTCTGCGAAATGTCCTGGATCGCTTTCCGATGTATAGTGACCATATGGATTTTATTCTTTCTGTCCGGATTGATGAAGACCTACCTGAAGCGGAGATCTCACCCGGAGGGATCGAGGAAGCCATATTCAATTTGCTGGATAATGCCGTAAAGCACTCGGATAAAGAGAAGCACGTAGAATTCAGTGCTTCAGCGGCAAACGGGGAAGTGTTGATTTCAGTAGCCGATTACGGGATCGGTATCCCTAAAAAGGAACTGCAAAAGATATTCGAAAAATTTTACCGGAGCAGCATATCGGCGAATAGGAAAATACCGGGCAATGGCATCGGATTGTCCATTGTCAGAGACATTATGTACATGCACAAAGGGAGGGTGGAAGTAAAAAGCAGTCCGGGAAGGGGGAGCACCTTTTCGCTGATCCTTCCTGTAAAAAAGCATTGATCATGACAAAGATATTACTTGTGGAGGATGACAGGGTAATGGCCGAAGGCATTAAGGATGCACTCAGTTCGAATGGGTTTGAGGTGGTGCATAGTATCACGGCAGAGGAAGGAGAGATGCTATTGTCGGATGAAGAGTTTCACATGGTTTTGCTAGATGTGAAACTTCCCGGAAAAGACGGGTTTGAAATGTGTCAGGGCATCAGGAAGAGGGGTATGGACCTGCCGGTGATTATGCTCACGGCAAAAACAGATGAAGTGGACAAGGTGGTCGGACTTGAACTCGGGGCGGATGACTATGTGACCAAGCCTTTCGGTACCCGTGAACTGATTGCCAGGGTCAGGGCCCACCTGAGGCGAGGCCCGCATTCCGACTCTGATCATACCGAATATCATTTTGGAGACATCAAGGTGGATTTTAAAAAGTACCAGGTGTTCAGGAACGGCCGGGAAGAAAAACTTACCTCCACGGAGTTTGCCCTGCTTAAGCTACTCATTGAGGAAAGGAATAATGTGCTTTCGCGCGAAAAAATACTGAGTAAGATCTGGGGGTATACGTCCTACCCCGATTCACGGATTGTGGATGTGCACATTCTCAATTTACGTAAGAAACTTGAACGGGATTCCAGAAATCCGGAATTCATAAAAACCTTTCATGGTGTGGGATATCAGTTTGTCGGTTAAAAAATGCATTTTATAGGGTCTGGTTTACAAATTATTACAATAATTTAACTTGAATTACATATCCATGGGTTAATTTTGATTAAGGATATTTTTTATATGATCTGATTATTTTAACAAAAGGCCATAAAAAGAAAACAGCAACAACCGGTTCTGGGAAAAAGGATTGTCGTGATCTTTATCCTGGCGGTTTTGTTTCCGAGTCTCATCCTGTCTTACATTGGACTTCATTCGGTCAGGCAGGAGCAAATTCGCCAGGAGTCGGCTTACCTGCAAGCCCTGGAGCATTCGCTGGCTCTTGCCGCATCCCGTGTTGAATCTGAGATGGAGGATCGCCTGCAAACTATCCTGAATAATTTGCCGGTTTACGGAATGATGCCAGGAGGTAGCTTTGTGCTGCAGCTGAGGTCTGTGGTCAATTACTCTCCGTTGGTTGAGGAGGTTTTTCTGCTCGACAGGGACGCCCGTATCCTCTACCCGCGTAAATTTCCCGACAGGCAAACTGGCTGGCAACAGTTGAGTGAACAGGATCAATATTATTTTTCCCTGGGTGTGGCTTATGAGGCCCGGGATATGCCGGAGGAGGCCATTCGGCAATACCGGATGGGTCTGGGGGCAGCCGGGTGTGATCTGGGTACCATGACCCTGATCAATGCCATAGCCCGTTGCCATTTAAAATTGAATCAATACAGGCAGGCCCGGTCAAACTTCAGGGAGGTCATCAATCTGGACCGGGGCAGATTCCTGGGTGGGGAAGTCCCTTTTGTGTTGCTGGCTTACCATCAGTTGTGCGGGATTGAGTCTTCAATGAATTCTCCTGCAGAGGCACTGGATCTGAGACTGGACTTTTTTGAATTCCTGGTAAACAACTTCCAGTATCTGCAAAAAGCACAGCATGATTTCTATATTTCAGGGTTAAGGGAACAAATAGAGGCAGCGCTGGCCGGAGCTTCACAGGAACAGGCCGGGAGGCATAAAAATATCATAGAAATGAAAAGGGCAGCTGAAGCGGAACGTGCATTCAGAAACTTTTTCGACAAATATTTATTGTCGGTGTCAGGTAATTTTCTCCAGCTGTCGGGTGGAGATACGGAACTGAATTATTTCAGGATACAGGCCGGGGAGCATCAACTTCTGGTGGCCATGAAAGTGTCTGCCGATGAATTGAGACCAGAAGGACTCAGAGGTATTGTGTTGGATGAGGAAAAAGTGATCAGCACCCTTTTTGAGGCTGCGGAATCTTACGCTGCACGTAGCGGACTGGATGTTTTTTTGTTTCATTCTGAAGGAAATTTTCAGGAATTATCCGAAAACCAGGAAAATCCGCCTGTAACAAGTGCCGGGCTCGGCGAGGTTCAAAACCTGCTTCCCTTCTTCCGGCTTGGCATTGACTCTGGTGGAGGCACTGCTTTCGGTGACATTCAAAAAAGGACCCTGGCGTTGTATTATTCTGTTTTTGCAGCCATTATTGGGGTAACTTTTTTTGGTATAGTATTTATATTCAGAGATATATACCGCGAGCGGCAGTTTTCGCAACTCAGGTCTTCGTTCATCTCCAATGTATCACATGAGATTAAAACCCCTGTTACCACCCTGAAGGTGCTTGCCGGCAATCTGGCCGAAGGTTTAATACATAAACCCGACAGGAAGCATATCTACTACAGGTTGATTACCCGTGAGGCTGAAAAGTTAAGCTATCTCACAGAAAACATTCTTGATTTTTCGAGTGTGGAAGCCAGGCAGAAGGTTTACCGCAAGGAGATGATCAACCTGTATGACCTTCTACAGGAGGTGGTGCGGCGTTTTTACCTGATGCATCAGGAAAAGAAACTGGTTATCCATAAAAGCATTCCATCGAATCACCCTGAAGTCAGGGCTTCAGCCGAAGGCATTGAGCAGGCTGTATTGAATCTGCTTGACAATGCGGTAAAATATTCAGGGGAGGAAAAAAATATCTGGCTGAGTCTTTCACACAATCACAATGAAGTGACCATTTCTGTGATGGATAAAGGTATTGGAATTGCCCGAACTGAACGCCAAAAGGTTTTTGAGAAGTTTTACAGAGTGCAGCACAAAGGACAGCATGTACCCGGCAGCGGAATCGGTCTTTCGCTGGTCCGGGAGATTGCCCAATTACATAATGGAAGGGTTGAGCTTGAGAGTGAGCCCGGAAAGGGAAGTAAATTTTCACTGATAATTCCTGTAAATGATGAAAAAGATCCTGCTGATAGAAGATGAAGATGGCATAGCTGAAGGCATAAGGGACGCCCTGTTGCCTTTTGGGTTTGAGGTAAGCCACGCCAGCAGCTCGGAAAACGGCGAGAAGCTGCTTAATACTGAAAGATTTGACCTGGTGCTGCTGGATGTCATGCTCCCCGGCCGTGATGGGATCGAAATGTGCCGGCACATACGCACCAAAGGTTTGAATATGCCTGTTATCATGCTTACGGCCCGGGATGAAGAGGTAGACAAAGTGGTCGGGCTTGAAATGGGTGCTGACGACTATATTACCAAACCCTTCAGCATGCGTGAACTCATTGCCCGTATACGTGCCATACTAAGAAGACGAGACGGCTCCGGACAAACGCGGCAAAACCCGGGGGTTTACGCAACCGGAAACTTAACGGTTGATTTCAACACCCAAACGGTATTGCGCAGCGGAAAACCTGTAAAACTGACCGGTACTGAATTTGCCATTTTGAAAATGCTCATAGATCATCGTCCGAATGTCATTTCACGTGATAAAATACTGAACGAAATCTGGGGATATACGTTTTGCCCTGATTCCCGGATTGTGGATACCCACATTCTGAATATCCGGAGGAAGCTTGAGTGTGAATCACATCATCAGGAGCTGATCAAAACCCATCATGGAGTCGGATACAAATTTACAGGGCAGGAGTGACATCAATATTGACAACTTTTGACAGAATCTTCAACTTCTTGATATTTTTTTGAGGTAAATTGTTAGAATTGTTAGGTTGTGAAGGAGGAAGCATTCATGAAAAGCTTTGCTTTTATATTGTTTTCTGCATGGATAATTTGCATGCCCGTGCCATTGCCTTCTCAGGAGGATCAGGCAGAAAGGCTATACCAGGAAGGGGTATTTCAGATGGAAGCCATGGGAAACTTTGCTGCTGCCATTGAGCTGTTCGAAAAACTTGTTTCGGACTACCCTGAAAACCACCTTCTTGCCTCCCGTGCCCTGCTGATGGCCGGCCGTTGCTATGAAAAACTGGGGAGGGAGGAGGCAGAAAAAGCCTACACACGCATCCTGGAGGAATACGGTGATCAGCAGGAGGTTGTCAGTGAGGCCCGGGCGCGGTTGCTGGCCCTGACAGACCCCGCAAGGCCTGCCGAACACACAGGGATGCTTACCCGGAAGCTTTGGCAGGGTACATTGGGATGCTACAATTTAAGTTTGTCAAAAGATGCACGAGATGTTGTATTTATTGATATTGCAGGCAGCGGGCAACTGGTTCTGCACACACTGGCTACCGGTAAAACCAGGCAACTGACAAAAGGCAAAGTTCCTGGTTCCATGCTCTTTCCGATATTATCACCGGATGGGAAATGGATTGCATATTCATTTCTTGGGAAAAGCCAAATGTGGGGGCTCAAATTACTCAGTGTGGAACGCGGGGAGGACCGCTTGATTTTTGAGGAAGATGAGTTCTGGTTTATCAAAGGCCTGAAATGGTCACCCGACGGGCAGGCCATTGTGCTGCTTATAGTTGACGACAATAATCAAAGCCTGCTTGGCCTGTATGACCTGGGAGATGATAGGCTTTCCCTTCTGCAGTCATTCGATGAATACTTTGACCCATTCAATGTATCCTTTTCGCCTGATGGCAGATACCTCGCTTTTGACCATTATGAGGATGCCGACCTGGACTGGCGGTGTATCTATACGGTCGACCTTGAAAGTGGCGCTCTTAATGAGCTGGTGAGGCATCCATCAGAAAACTTTGCATTTGGGTGGACCGCCGACGGTAAAAAGCTGGTGTTTGTCAGCGACCGTACCGGTGTCAATGCCATCTGGATCCTTGCTGTGGAGGATGGTCAGGCTGCAGGCGCGCCTGAGTTGCTAAAAACCGAAATCAGTCAGGCAATGCTTCCGGTCAGGCTGAGCAGAAGCGGCTCGTTGTTTTACAAGCTGGAGTCGGGAGCACGCGATGTGTATACCGCCACATTTGATCCTGGAGCAACTGAGCCATTTGGCCTGCCTGAAAAAATATCCTGGCAGTTTCAGGGGCAAAACAGAGCTGCTGCCTGGTCGGGCGATGGAAGGTTCATTGCCTATACTGCATCCCGGAAGCAGAAGCAAATCAGTTTTTCCAATGCTGTGATTATTCACGATACGAAAACCGGCAGTGAACAGACATATATTCTGGATGTACAACAGCTTCTTGATAATATAAGATGGTCTCCTTGCGGGCAATCAGTTGTTGTACATGCCCTGCATATGGCAGACCGCCAACGGTATTATTCATTGTTTACCCTGGACGCAACAACAGGGGAAGTTACAGAAACACTTAAAGGCGGACCTACCGGGTTTTTTACCAGCCCGACATGGTCACCTGATGGGAAAACCATGTTTTATTTCCGGGGAGATTATAATGATGTTTCCGATGTTGATCTTATAGGAAAAAACATGAATACCGGTGATGAAACCCTTTTGCTTAGCCCTATGAAAAGCAGTAAAGGCCTGGGTGAAGGTTTTCCTGTATTCGGTCAGATTTGTGCAAATGAAAAAAATATGCTGGCTTTTACCCGGAGATCATTCGCTGAGGGGCGGTCAAACCTTTTGCTAATGGATTTGAATTATGAGACTCCTGAGCCCGTCTTGCTCTTAACAATGAATGCCCCTGATGTAATTGAAAAGATTCTTTCATTTGAGGGAGGGCAAATTCTATTTGTAAAAAACCTACTTGAAGAAGAAAACATCGGGCGTGAACCGGAACTTTGGTCGATTGACATTGCAAGCAAAGAGACAACGAGAATTGCAGCTATCCCGGAAGGTTTTTACAATCTTTCAATGCGCCCCGATGGTAACGCAGTCCTGTTTAATATTGGGCAGCGCATGAGTGAATGCGAGATCTGGGTGATAGAGAACCTGCTT
>SKUN01000045.1 GCA_007129945.1 Bacteroidales bacterium | reverse complement strand
CCGGGCCTGACTGTAGGTCTGTCTTTCCCATTCATCCCCGCCGAGGGTAGAATAGACCAGGGCAAAGGGCTCGTAGAACACTTGCTTGATGGTGCCGGCCTGCTCCGGAGACTTGACGTGCTCCGGGATTGGATCGCCGGGAAGGATTTCGATGGGCTCCAGGTCAAAGACCATGCTTGCCCGGTCGCGCAGCACCATTTCTTCGCCGTTCAGAAACAAAGTGGTGTTTCCGATGTCGAAAGGTGCTTCGTCGAGGTGGATCTCCAGGCGGCGCACATTGGAGGTTTCGATGCGGACTGTATGGCCGGGGCCACGTGTTTCCACATCGGCGCGTATACGTGTGTCATCCACAAAATTGTTCCGCTGCAGCACAGATATCCAATACGCCTGGTGGCTTTCTGCCAGGGCGGCCGTTCTAAACCTGATATGATTTACCGCGGGGTCTTTCTGCTTTCCGCGGAAGAAATCCATCAGGTCTGCATGGTTCACGCAATCTGCGCCATCTGTGTCGTCGAAGCCCCACCAGTGGCCTTTGCCGGGTTCTTCGTTGTAGGTTACGTCGTAGCCGAGCTGGGAGAGACGCTGGTAAAACATCCGCGGATGGTCGGGCGGAACAGACCTGTCGTCTCCGCCGTGAAGGATATAGACCGGGGTGTTGTGCAGGTTTTCCACCAGGGATAGGGTGCGGGTGGGTTGCAGCACCGGGTAGAGCAACTGCAGGTTGGCCGGGCTGCCTGTCAGGTGGTCCATGCGGGATACAAAGGGGGTGTAGATGTCAAAGGAGGTCCAGCCTGCGCTGGGGCCCACTGCGGCAAAAAGGTGGGGATGGGAGGTGGAGAGCACCCAGCTTCCGTGCCCGCCCATGGAGTGCCCGCTGAGGTATATCCGGGAGGCGTCCAGATTAAAAGTTTCGATGGCATGCGACAGGGAGTTCAGGGCATTGACCTTGCCTTGTTTTTCCCAGTCGAAGCCGAAGCGGCCCCGGTTGGTGGGGGCGATCACCCAGCACCAGTCTTTTTGGGTGTAGCCGTTGGAACCGGTGGCGTCTACGCCTGCTCCGTGCAGGGTGAAGATGGCGGGGTAGGACCGGTCCGGATCCATGTTTGCCGGTGGAAATGCGCTGTAAAACTGTACCGAATTGTCTGAATCAAGGAAGGTGACATTGAAAGGCTGGTCCTGTTCCTTGATTTCCAGATGGCTTTGGAACAGGTATTGTGCATCTCCTTCGCGCACAAGGATCTCCAGGGGCAGGGTTTCCTCATCGTTTAATACGTCCCATTGCAGGGTGATCATGTTTAGGCGATGGGCTGTTTGCTGAAAGGCCATGGGCCCCATGGGAGGGAGCTGTTTTTCTGAGATTTTCTGCCTGTTGTCGCCCGGGGCCGTGTAGAAGATCTCCACTTCTACCCCTTCTTTCCATTGGGACGTATGGTTGGCCAGGGGGAGACCCAGGTGCAGGGTTGCATAATCATGGTCGCGTACCAGGTGGGGGGCGGTGATGTTCTCCGTAATTGCCTGAATGTCATATTCGACCGGAACGAGGGAGAAAGACGCCCGGGAATCGGGGCTTCCGCTGATCCTCAGTAGTACTTCATTGGTGCCCGCTTCCAGTATCACCGGTATTTTCAGGTGGCTTTCGTTGTAAAAGTCGCCCCCATATTCCTGGTCGTTGATGCGGAATCCGCCAACTCCCCCGGCCAGTACCAGGGCGCGGGTACGCTGTTCCACCTCCACGGTGGTCCAGGCATAATTGCTGCCCCTGGTAAAGGTGCGGCCCTTGTAATTTCGCCAGTCTTCCCATGAAGGTTCTGATTCCGGATGCTCAATGCGGATGGATCCGGGCTCTTCCATGTTGGTTTGTGTCCAGCTCACTTTGCCGCGCATCCCCAGGAAGGAGTGGTGCTCCATGCCCGCTGCGGGTCTGATGCCGGAGAATCCGCCGTGCTCGTGTAAGGGATCGGTGGATGATTCGCGGGCGCCGGAGGGGAACAGCCCCACCGTGAGCCATGTATCAGGCCGGATGGTGTCGTGTATGGATGGTGGGATGGGGCTTTCCGCTGATCCGGCAGATGCCGGCAACGCACGATCGGGTCGAATGGTTTCCTGGGTGGATGGGGGGATGGGGGCTTCATCCGGGGCTGTCATGGGGAGATCGCTGGCCGTTTCTGTAGCTGTGATGGGCGGATCGCTAAACGTTGCTGCGGCTGTCATGGGCGGATCGCTTAACGTTGCTGCTGCTGCATCCGACGATAAAAAAAACAGGAAGAAAGTGCTGAAGGTCAGCAAAACGATTGGGGATAAAAGTTGCTTTCTTAACATGGGTAGGGTGTTTTTGGAGTGAATGAGGTCTGTAAGTGCCATAATTCATCCCTAAAGGTATGATTTTGTCGGATAAATGCGCTTTTTGTTGGAAAGAGTGCCATAGAGAATAGCTACATTTGTTCCCAATTTACCGTTTGCGCGTCCGGGTTCGCAGGCGATGCATGCCAGGAGAATTTTTTACTGTTATACAAACCAACACACTACACGAATGAAAAAGCACTTTTTCTTAATTGTTTTGCCGCTGGTGGCGTTCCTGACTTTTTCCTGCGCTTCTGACAGGGGTCAGGATTCCGGAGAGACCACGGGTACCGCCATTCAGGGATCTTTTACTCCGGGAACTCCGGTAACCGATGTGGATGGCAATACCTACCAGACGGTGGTGATCGGACGGCAGGAATGGATGGCCGAAAACCTCAGAACAACCGCTTACCGCAACGGTGAACCCATCGAATATCCCGGCGGCGATATGGCTGCCTGGCGCGAAAATTCCGGGGGTGCCTACGCATGGTATGACAATGATGAATCAAACGGGGAAAGCTACGGAGCCCTGTACAACTGGTATGCGGTAACCAACCCCGACGCTCTTTGCCCGGAAGGATGGCGCATGCCTGATCATGAAGACTGGCTTTACCTGACTGACTATGTGGGTGAGGAAATGGGCAATAAACTAAAATCGCGGCGGCACGTTGGTTCTCCGTTCGGCGGGGAATATGACACTACAGAGCATCCTCGCTGGGAAACCTTTTCAGCGAATTATGGTCTGGATGAAGTGGGTTTTGGCGCCCTGCCGGGAGGCAATCGTCATGCCAGCGGCACTTTTGTGACCAAGGGGGCCAACGCCTTGTTTTGGTCTTCGTCCGAGGTTTCAGAGGAAGCCGGTTATGGCTGGTATATTTACCACGGCTATTATGGCGTTGATCGCGGATACGGCGATAAAGGTGCAGGTTTCAGCGTGCGCTGCATCAGGGATGACGATTAATGTGGTTTTGTCAGATAAATGTGTTATCTTTAGGCTATAAGAATTAAACTAAAAAATCAGTATACCATGAAATTTTTTAAAGCATTGTTTGGATTGGGCGCTGCTGCAGGCATTGGCGCATTAGTGGGTGTTTTATTTGCTCCGAAAAAAGGGTCGGAAACCCGGAAAGATCTGGCGAAAAAACAAAAGGAGTATGAGAAAACACTGAAAAAAGAATACAACAAGTCCATTGACCAGGCGGCCGAGGAGATCAAGAAGGCCGACAAGAAAGTGTCGGAGGCTGCCGATAAAATGAAGGACCAGATCAAGGATAAGAAGATGTAGTTTTCAAAGACTAAATAGCACTTAATGCATATGGATCGATTTTTGATGAAGATATATGGCTTATCTCTGTCAAATTAAAATCGGTTCATATGCATTTTTCTTTTGCCACCCTGCAGTTCTTACTTCTGCTGAATGAGCCTCCTGACTTTGCGGCGGGTGGAAAGGATGATCTGGTACATGCACGGTACAATGACCAGTGTGAGGAAGGTTGCCACGGTCAGGCCAAATATGACCGTCCATGACATCGGCCCCCAGAAGCGTGCGTTGTCGCCGCCAAAGTAGATCTGGGGCTCAAAATCGGTCAGCAGGGTCACGAAGTTGATGTTCAGCCCGATGGCCAGGGGGAACAACCCGAGTACCGTGGTAATGGCGGTAAGGACCACTGGCCTGAAACGTGTGTGTCCTGCACGTTCGATTAGCGAAAGGCTTGTTTCGGGCTCCAGCAAATCGTCCTCGTCTGTGTTAAGCTCCGCTCGTTTTTGTTTGTGCAGGTAATCGGTGTAATCGACCAGTACAATGGCGTTATTGACCACCACACCGGCGAGGCTCACAATCCCTACTCCCATCATAATGATGATAAAGTCCATGTTAAAGATGGCCAGCCCCAGGAAAACACCTGCTGTACTGAATATTACGCTTCCGATGATGATAAAAGGTTTGAATACAGAGTTGAACTGTGTCACCAGGATAAGTGCGATAAGAGACACGGCGATCAGCAGGGCCCTGATCAAAAACTCCATAGACTCTTCCTGTTCCTGTTGTTCTCCGGTGAAGGCATAATCATAGCCGCCGGGAAGTTCCATATCGTCCATCAGCTGCATGATCTGCTGATTGATCTGGTTCGCGTTGTATCCGGGAAGCACGTTGGAGCTGAGTGTGACGACCCTGTTGCGGTCGATGCGGTTTATGGCGCCGTATGTCTTGCTGTATTCCACATCTGCCACGGCTGATATGGGCACTTGCATGATCCGGCCTGTACTCTGGCTCCGGAAAGTGATGCGCTGGTTCATAAGTGATGACAGGTTATGTCGGTATTCTTCCTGCAGCCGCAGTTGTATGGGGTATTCTTCTTCGCCCACCTTGAATGTGGACACCTCCAGGCCAAACAGTGCGGTACGGATGGTGTTGGCGATGGAGAACGTGGATAGCCCAAACCGCCTGGCGGCTTCCCTGTTGATATGTACCAGTATTTCGGGGTTGTCGCTGTCCAGGTCTTTGCTGAGTCCTTCGATGCCTTGTATCCCTGCCCTGCCGATACGGCTTTTTATGGTATCGGCAAGCGCCATCAGTCGCTCTATGTCCTGGCCGCTGACTTCCAGGTTGATTGGTCTTCCGGAAGGCGGCCCGGCCATGTTTTTTTCAATCATAAAATCAATGCCCGGATACTGTCCTGTCAGCGCATCGCTGAGTTCTGCCATGATCTCATTGGTGTTGATGCCCCCGCGCATGTCGAATTGCTCAAAGGTTACAGTGATCAGCCCGCGGTTGGGCGTTTCCCCGGCACTCATTTCCATCTCGCCCACTGCCCCCCGGCCCACCGTGGTGAGCACCGATTTGACAATGTGCCTGTATGGTTCAATGATGTCATTTACGTTCTCTTCCACCTCGTTGACGCGCCGGTCTGTTTCGTCAATGTCGGTGCCAACGGGCAATTCCATGAGGATGTTGATAAACTGGGGTTCGTTATCCGGGAAAAACAGGACGTTGGGGCTTCGCAGGCCAAAGCTGATGATGGCCAGTATCAGGGCCAGCAGTGTGCCCAATAAAAATTTGTAGGGGTTGCGCCCACGCAGGGCATAACTTAAGGTGTTGATATATGATTGCTCAAGGAAGGGCAACAGCACCCGCTGAAACCATTTTGCCAGCCCGGCAAGCACAAAATGCCCCAGGGCAAACAGCATGGCAGCAAGCAGGAAGAGGTTCCCGAAAAGCGTGCTGCCGGCCAGGTGCAGAAAAACTCCCGCCAGGAGCAGGATGCCGGTAACAACCAGTTTCCGCCGGCGTTTATCCGGTGCCTTTGTAGGCTGGCTGGCCGTTTCATCCTTTTGGGGCTTTTTACGGAAAAAAGTATAAGAAAATACAGGAATGATCACCAGGGCAACGAAAAGGGATGAGGTGAGCACGATAATCAGCGTAAGGGGAAGGTATTTCATGAACTCCCCGGTGATCCCTGTCCAGAATGCCAGGGGCAGAAATGCGGACAGGGTGGTGGCTGTCGAGGTGATGATCGGCATGGCAATTTCACCAATTGCCCTTCTGGCTGCCTCCAGGATAGAGTAATCCCGCTCCACGAAACGAAAGATGTTGTCAACGGCTACGATGGAGTTGTCCACAAGCAGCCCCAGTGCCAGAATAAGAGAAAAAAGCACGATCATGTTGATCTGCAGGCTCACGATGCCAAATATCATGAACGACATGAGCATGGACAGGGGTATGGCGATACCGACGAAAAGGGCGTTTTTGAGCCCCAGGAAAAGGTAAAGCACCAATACCACCAGTATCACCGCCATGATCACACTGTTCTCCAGGTTCGACAGCTGTATCCGGATTTCTTCCGACTGGTCATTGGTAATGGTTACATTCAGGTTGTCCGGCAGGTCTGTGTTTTGCCTGGCCCGGTCCAGCACCTGCTGAATGTTTTCGGTGGCGGACAGCAGATTGTCACCGGCATTTTTGATTACCTGCAGGCTGACCACAGGCTGATCATCCAGGCGCGTATAGCTTGTCGGATCAGCATAGGCATCCACCACTTCTGCCACCTCATACAAGTAGACAATCTGCTGGTCTTCATGCTGGACAATGATGTCTTCGATCTGGCGGATGTCTGTAAACTCACCAATGGTTCGGATGGCCCACCTTGTGCCGTCTTCAAAGCGGAGCGACCCGCCTGCCATGGACACATTTTCCGATGAGATGGCTGCATCCAGGTCATCAAAGCTCAGCTGGTAGAGTTCGAGTTTGTGCGGGTCAGCATTGATCTGAATTTCCCTTTCCTCGATGCCGGTGATCTCCACCCTGGAAATTTCAGGAACATCCTCAATCTCCTCTTCCAGGAAATCGGCAAAACGTTTCAGTTCATTCATGCTGAATTCCCCGCTGAGGTTGATGTTCATGATCGGGAACTCCGAAAAGTCAACATCTATCACCACAGGGTCAGCAGGCAGGTCAGAGGGCAGATCGCTCTGTGCCCTGTCCACTGCATCCTTCACATCCTGGAGGGCCTCCTTGATGTTAATCCCCGTTTCGAACTCCACAAAAATGTCTGAGTTATCCTGTGAGGATGTGGATCTGAGCTCCCTGATACCGGTAATGGTATGAATCTCGTTCTCCAGCGGACGGGTAACCAGGTTTTCCATGTCTGCCGGCGGATTCCCGGGATACATGGTTTGCACAAGCACCGTGGGAATTTCCACCTCGGGAAAGAGTTCTTTCGGAAGACTCCGGTAGGAGAGGATCCCGAAAACGGCTACAATAAACGTCAGAAGAAAAATGGTGTTCTTGTTCTTCAGTGCCACAGTAGCCGGTTTGAACTCCCGAATGGCCTTGTTTTTTTCACTCATCATGATCCGCTAATTATGGGAAGAATGCTTCCCGGGATTATTCATTGGATTCTATTCTGATTTTTCCCCCATTGGTCACATTGCGATGCCCCTGCCTGATAAGCAAATCGCCTGTTTGAAGCCCACCTGTTACCTGGGTGTTGCCTTCGCTGTTTTTCCCTCTTTCTATGTATGCCTTTCTTGCGATCCTGTTTCCGGCAGGGTCTTCATCCACTACATACACGTAGTGGCCCTGGGTGTCATAACCAATAAGCATTGAGGGAACAACAATGGCTTCCTCTATTTCTGCCGCCTGCACGCTGATGTTGGCCATCATGTTGGGTTTGAAACGGTCGTTGTCATTCGGGATCCGCAACTGCAGGCGAAAGGACCGGTTCTCCGGGTTGATCACATGGCCCACCCGGTGCACCGGAACCGTCATCTCCACGTCGGGATAGGCCGGGAACCGGAGGGTGACATCGCGGCCTGGAGATACATCGGGGAGGTATGATTCAGATACATCTGCATTGATATAGAGTTCATCCAGGTTGATGATCTCCATGACCGGGGTGCCCGGCATGGCCAGCTCACCTTCTTTAATAAAGTGCTCATCCACAAAACCATCGAAGGGCGCCTTCATCACTGCCATCTCTTTCTGTGACT
>SKUN01000060.1 GCA_007129945.1 Bacteroidales bacterium | reverse complement strand
GTATGCCTCTGAGCGTTTCAGCACAACGGGGTCCTCCCTTTTAATTTTTCTATGGGCATTGATCCCGGCCATCAATCCCTGCCCAGCGGCCTCTTCATATCCGGTGGTCCCATTAACCTGTCCGGCAAAATACAGGTTGGAAACAAGCCTGCTTTCAAGCGAAAACTCCAGTTGCGACGGAGGGAAATAATCATATTCAATGGCATACCCGGGCCGCAGCACCCTGGCTTGTTCAGAACCCTCAATGGCCTGCAGGGCTTTGATCTGTGTCTCAATGGGTAAACTGGAAGAAAACCCGTTGATATAATACTCTTCCGACTCCATGCCTTCAGGCTCTACAAATAGCTGGTGCCTGGGTCTTTCAGAAAAGCGGTCTATTTTATCCTCTATGGATGGGCAATAACGAGGACCACTTCCCTGAATCCGCCCGGTAAAAAGCGGAGAATCAGCAAATCCTTCACGCAATATATCATGTACCTTCTGATTGGTATAGGCAAGGTAACAGCTCCGTTGATTTATTAGCGGCGGGGTATCCTGGTAAGAAAATTTTCCGGGATGCACGTCACCTTCCTGTTCAATCAGCACATCAAAATTGATTGATCGGCCGTCAACGCGGACAGGTGTACCTGTTTTGAGTCGATCCGATTCAATCCCGTATTGTTGTAAATCACGGGTAAGCCCGGAAGAATTAGATTCCCCAAGCCTTCCTCCTTCCATCTGGTTCTTTCCCACATGAATCTTTCCATTGAGAAAAGTACCACTGGTAATGATCACGGCATCTCCGTAAATCTCACCTCCCATGGCGGTTTTGACACCCCGGACTTTTCCGTCTGTCACGACCAGCCCATTGACCCCGTCCTGCCAGATATGCAAATTGGGAATATCCATAAGGATCTCCTGCCATTTATGGGAGAACCGCATACGGTCGCTCTGTGCACGGGGAGACCACATCGCCGGGCCCTTGCTCCGGTTAAGCATCCGGAACTGAATCATGGTATGATCGGTTACAATGCCGGAAAATCCCCCCAACGCATCGATCTCACGGACGATCTGTCCTTTGGCGATGCCCCCCATGGCCGGATTGCACGACATCTGGGCAATGGTCGACAAATTCAGGGTCACAAGCAACACCCGCGAACCAAGCCGGGCAGCTGCAGCAGATGCTTCACAGCCGGCATGTCCGCCACCGACAACAATGATATCGTAGCGATCAAAAACCATGTACTAAATATTTCTCAGGAGAGCAAAGATAGGTAATAATTCTCTTTGGCTTGCATGGCTTCCCTGGCGGAAGCATCTGAGTCATCATACCCCAGCAGGTGCAAAACCCCGTGGATGATGACCCTGAAAAGCTCCTGCCCGTCATCTACTTTAAATACGCGGGCATTTTCCCGCACCCGCGGCAAACTGATAAACACATCCCCGCTGAGGCCTTCAAAGTCTTCTTCATAGGGAAAAGTAATCACATCGGTCAGGGTATCGTGGTCAAGGAAAGCCCGATTCAGCTGCAGCAAATAGGCATCATCACAAAAAATGATGGTGAGCACCCCCGGTACGGAACCTTCACGGGTAATGGCACCAATGATCCACTCCCGGGTCTTTTCTTCCGGGAAACCGGGCCACTGAACATCCAGAAAATGAAAATCTATCTGATTCGGGGAATCCACTTAAACTCAGTTGAGGTTCTTAACTTTATCCAGCATTTCGTAATAGCGATGCAACATCTCAATACGCTGAATGGTCAGGGCTTCATTCACACCGGTCACATGAAAAACAATTTCAATGCTCTCACCGGCCGCATCAAACTTCACATCATCACTCAGAAGCCGCAGCATCATCAGCCGGTGCCCCTCTCCGGAATATGCTTCCGGGTCATCGGGTGCCAGGTTTTTCACACGGTCAAACATCCCGGCCAGGTCCAAAAAGTATTGATCCAGCTTTACGGTAAAGACCAGCCCGGATGGCGTAGATTGAAAAAATATATCTATATAAAAGTCTTTTTTATCAATGATGTCAAGGGCCAGCTCAAACAGTAATGTCTTGGCTGCCATTATGTTACCAAAATACGCATCGTAAATATGGTAATCATCGCAAATGGTTTCCACAAATGCTTCGAGCTTGTTCAGCTCATTTTGCTCGACGGCAAGACGCAGGTGTCTTTTCAGGTAAGTCCGGTTCATAATCAATCTACATGCAAAAAATACATTTCAACTTTTTGACGGAAAAAAGGACGAAGCCTTGGCGGTAAACTTCTCAGCATTTCGACTTCCCGTTCTCTATCTCTATTATACTGAAAAATCTCCTCAGGGTTACTTAATTCGTAATCAATTGCGGTGGTACCTTCACGCCTGTCTTCCTGTTCTTGCTGTCTTTCAGCACGTTCGTGTTCCAACAATCTTGTTAAAATATCCTGCTGACGTTCCATGGTCCGGGATGACAATTCCTTGCGCAACATATCCAGTTCAGATTGTTCCATCTGCTGCTGCAACTCCTGCAGCCCTTCATCCACTTCCCGGCCCTGATTCCGAATCTCCTGCTCCTTCCGGCGAAGTTCATTGCGTATGGCTTCCTGCTGAGCCGCCATACGGGCCATTTGTTCACTCATCGACATTTGTTCTCCTGACTCCCCGGGCATGGGCTGATGCCCCTCCCTGATCTCCTCCAGCATCTGATTCATCTGTTCCTGCATCTCCCGCATATTCTGGAAGGACGGTGAGCCGGGTCCTGAGTCGGATTCATCACCCATCCCCTGTCCCATACCCATCTGCTGCTGAACTTCCTGCAGACTTTCATTAAGCATAAGGGCCAGGTTGTTGATATGTGTCATACTGAATTGCTGGCGCGAGGCAGCCTGGTGTTGCCGCCGGTTAATCATGTGGTCGATGGATTCACGCATTTGACGCTGCACTTCAGCCACCTCACGATTCACGTAAGAGCGAATGGCCATTTGCCTTTGAGCGAGGGCCACAAGGCTGTCTTCGATCACTTCCATGTCGCTCTGGATCTTTCGCTGATCACGGATCATCTCCACAAACCGGGGATCATTCACGTTGGCCTGTCTGGTTTCATGAATCAGGTCTTCCTGCGCAAAACTGGATTTCAGCAGGTTCTCAAGCAGCATCCTGATGGCCCGGGCATCTTCCGCCAGTTGTTCCTGAAAAATTCGTTGCTGCATCCCCAGAAGGGCATCAGAAAGTTGGTTCATCTGTTCACCGGCATCCTGCTGGTTCTGTCCCGCTTCTCCGGGAGAATCATTCATCAGGTTGTCAAGCGCCTCCTGCAGGGATTCAGTTACATCTTCTTCCATCTGGGAGGTATCGTCCAGCGTATGAGGCCTGCTCAGACTTTCATTGGTTTCCCGAAATTTCTCAAGTAAATCGCGTATCTCGTCATAAGCCTGGTTCAGCTCTTCCTGCTGTTGATCAAGTCCGTCCTGACCTTCATCCCCAAGGGTTTGTTCACGCAGCTCTTCCTGTGCATCCTGCAGCTCTTCCAGGCGGTCAATACTCTCCTGCAACATCCTTTCCATGGCAAACTGCCGGAACATCTCAAGAGCACGGTCCATGGAACGTTCCATATCCTGAAACTCGAAATCCATCTGATCCAGCATTTCGTAGATGTCATCACGCTCCAGCTGATCCATCTCCTGTTGTAATTCCTCAAACAAAGCCCTCATTTCATCAGACAGCACCTCATCAAACAGCCGTTGCAGTTCTTCCTGCTTATCTTTAAGCTGGTCGTCGGTTTCCATAAACTGTTCGCTGCGGGTCTCCTGTTCCTTCTTCTCCTCAGCCAGTTGACGGATACGCT
The DNA here is from genome assembly GCA_007129945.1 of Bacteroidales bacterium. Lineage (GTDB taxonomy): Bacteria > Bacteroidota > Bacteroidia > Bacteroidales > UBA7960 > PUPG01. The sequence continues at coordinate 4,038 of SKUN01000060.1, read as the reverse complement.
CCTCCATCTGCTGCTGCTTATCCAGGAGTTCCTGCAACATTTCTCTTTCCTCCCATCCAACCCGCTCTGATTCCAGCAACTGCCGGCGTAATGCTTCTACCTGATCGCGGGCATCCCCGGCTTCTCCTCTCCCTTCACGAAGCCCTTCCTGAATCCGCTCCTCACTTTCGCGCCGCTCAGCAACCATTTCCTCCTCGGTAGGAATATAATGACTGAATACACGGCTGCGGGCACTTTTTGGGCCACGATAAGGGTCATTGTCATACACCTCAAAATAGAGTTCTACGGTTTCTCCGGGCTCCACATACACAGACTGCATGTCAAAATGGTAATAAAAAGTCTGGTTCCGCATATAGGAATCAATCTCCACGGCCTCATCCATAAAGGACACATCTTCTCCACGGTTCACCTGGCTCTGATCCATTACCCGGTAAAAGACCCTCAACCCGGTAAATCCAAAGTCGTCGCGGATGCTTCCCTGATAAAACAAATGGGCGATCATCACATCATCACGGTGCTCTTCCACAGCGATGCGCGGATAGGCATCCTCTTCCACCTGTACCCTGTAGGAAAGACTATCTCCCTTTCCCCGGTCTTCGCTCCCGGAAAAAACAGCATAGTCAAAAGATTCCGTGGCACGTATCCGGGCGGCGTATTCCCCCTCCCTGACTTTGTCCACATCCAGACCTTCATCCTCCATGAAAAAGTCTACCTGATCTGTGGCGCGGGTGAAAAAAGTCCATTTAATCGCTGACCCGTACAATACATTGAGATCCCCCATATTGGTAAAATCCTCCGTTTCCAGGCCGCTGTAAGAAGGATAATCCACTTCAATGTGAAAATGGGTAAAGGCGGGTTTTTCGTACACATATACGGGAAAGGGGCCAAAGGTAAAACCTTCGGCATCAATGTAAAACGTTTTGTCTTCCTGAAGATTCCTGATGGTGTACGCATACGTGGCGGAAGAAGGATTGGACATGGGATGACGGATCCCGTCCATCCGTAAGAAGGCTTCGGATGGAACAACCTCTCCGCTGGTCTGTATGACCACTTCCAGGTCTTCATGCCGGAACCCTTCAGTGGATGAAACCACATCCACCACAAAGGGAGTGGGACGCTCAAAATGCAGATCATACCGCACAAGCCGCCGTGTGGGTTCAAAGAGAAATGCCGGCTGCACCAGATACAATCCAAGCACCATCAGCAGGGGAAGAAGCACATAAGGCAAAAACCTAAGGTTCCCTTTCAATGGGATGGCTTTATGGAAAGGAACCACGATTGCTCTTTCTGCTTTCTGGTCGATGGCCGCCATGATCAGGGACGCATTCCCGGGGTTCCTGTCCAGGTATTGCTTCAACTGCAGCACATTGGTAACCTGATCTTTCAGGTCATCGGGATAAAATTTTGACAACAGCCGGGCTGCCTGGTCAGGACTGATCCTCTTTCCTATCCGGATCATCCCGAAAAAAGGGATCAACACATAACGAATAAATACATATCCGTTAAACAACAGAAAAGAATAAAACAACAATTGCCTGATGGTGGAATCCAGGTATCCGAAATATTCAATGGTCACAAACAGGATAAACAACACCAGGAATCCGGCCCCGAACAACAAGGCCCCTTTTATCAGCCGGTTCAGGTAGTACCTCCTGATAAAGCGGTCAAGTTTTCGGAGCAGTATGTGAAGGGTCTCAGACATAAAAGATCATCAACTGTTTGTGAATGAATCAATCTATAAAATTACGAAAAAAACACCGCCGGGCTGCCTAAAAAATATTAAATTGCATACGCCGGCTGTAAACTACCGGCTTTTTAACTACATTATTAAACCGATTATTATGGCATCAAAAAAAGATAAACACAAAGCCAAACTGAAAGATAAACTGATCAGGGTGTTTGAAAGCAACTCAAAGCAGGCCATGAACTATAAACAGGCGGCCAAGGCGATGGGAGAAGAAGGGAAGGAGAACAAAAAGTACCTGTCAGGCCTGCTCTACAGCATGGCAAAAGAGGGTATCCTATTTGAAGCCTACAAGGGAAAGTTCAAGATCAATCCTTCCTACCTGGAAAAGAAAAAGCCCAGGGGGCAAACCATTACAGGGGTTGTGGATATGAAACAAACCGGAAAAGCCTATATCATCACCGATGAGTTGCTGGAAGATGTCAGAATCGCTTCCAACAATACGGGCAATGCCCTCCATGAAGACAAGGTAAAGGTCCGCCTGTTCCCCCGGCGAAAAAACCAAAAAGCCGAAGGGGAGATCGTGGAGATCATTGAGCGGTCGAAAAATAATTTTGTGGGAGTCATCCAGCACACAGGCAAATATGCATTTCTGATTCCCGACAACAAGGCCATGCCGGTTGATATTTTCATCCCGCCGGAAAACATTCATGGGGCCAAAGACGGGGAGAAGGCCATTGTAGAGATCATTGAGTGGACTCCCCCTTCCAAGAATCCTTTTGGAAAAGTGGTTGAAATACTGGGCCAGCCGGGTAACAACGATGTGGAAATGCATGCCATCCTGGCAGAATATAACCTTCCGTCCAGGTTTGATCCGGAAGTGGAAAAATATGCGGATAAGATCCCTGTGGAAATCACCAAAGAGGAGATCGCGAAAAGGCGGGATTTCCGTGATACAACCACATTTACCATTGACCCGGCGGATGCCAAAGACTTTGATGATGCCCTTTCTGTGAAGCAAATTGATCAGGACAGGTGGGAGATCGGGATCCATATTGCCGATGTAACACACTATGTGCAGGCGGGAACACCTATTGAGGACGAAGCCCAGGAAAGGGCCACCTCAGTATACCTGGTTGACCGGACCATCCCCATGCTTCCTGAAAAACTGTCCAATATGGTTTGTTCCCTCCGCCCGGACGAAGAAAAACTCACTTATTCGGTGGTGGTTGAAATGAACAGCAATGCCAGGGTATTGAAATCATGGGTAGGTAAAACCGTAATCAGGAGCGATCACCGTTTTGCCTATGAGGATGCCCAGCTGGTCATCGATACAGGCGAAGGCCCTCACGCAGAAGATCTTAAGGTGATGAACGGACTGGCGCTAAAATTACGCGGGAAAAGAATGCGTGACGGTGCCATTGATTTTGAACAGCAGGAAGTAAAATTCCATATGGATGAAAACGGCAAACCGCTGGATGTCTATTTCAAGGAGCAAAAAGAAGCCAACAAACTCATCGAGGAATTCATGCTGCTGGCCAACCGAACAGTGGCCGAAAAGATCGGCAAACCCAGGGGGAATGCAAAACCAAAGACTTTTGTGTATCGCGTTCACGATATGCCAAATCCCGAGAAACTCGATACTTTGTCAAATTTCGTGGCAAAATTCGGATACAAAGTCAAAACCGACACCCGTTCCAACATTGCCAGCTCTTTTAATAAACTGCTGAAAGACTCACAGGGAAAAGGGGAGGAGAACCTCATCGGGACCCTGACCATCCGAACCATGGCCAAAGCGGAATACTCCACCGATAACATCGGTCATTACGGCCTGGCTTTCGACTACTACAGCCATTTCACCTCTCCCATCCGGCGCTATCCCGATATGATGGTGCACCGGTTACTTACCGCCTATAAAAACGGGCAGCCATCGGCCAGCCAGGAAGAATACGAAGATTTGTGCCAGCACTCTTCCATCATGGAAAGGAAGGCCCAGCAAGCCGAACGCGATTCCGTCAAGTACAAACAGGTGGAATTCATGGCCGACAAAGAAGGACAGGTGTTTGACGGATTGATTTCGGGAGTGTCAAAATGGGGAATATTTGTGGAGATCAAGGAAAACAAATGCGAAGGAATGGTCAGGCTCAGCGATATGGGTGATGACTATTATTACCTTGATGAGGAAAATTTCCAGGTACTGGGCTACAACAGCAAAAAACAATACAAGCTTGGCAGCCCGGTAAAAGTGAAAGTCAAACGGGCCAACCTCCTCAAGAAAGAACTGGATTTTCTGCTCGCGGAGGAGTAGTGGTTTAAAGGTGTACCGGCAGCGAAGACTCAGGGGCCAGCTTTCG
>SKUN01000064.1 GCA_007129945.1 Bacteroidales bacterium | reverse complement strand
ACTACACCGTAACTGAAGAGGAATCGATTCGCGACGTTGGCGAAAAAGGCGGGCTTGTGATGCTTTACCACCCCGGGCGCTACGATGAAACAGTGGACTGGTATGTGGACTTTTATGAGCGGTACGACCACCTGTTCGGTCTGGAGATTTTTAACCAGGGCGACCGTTATCCGGAAGACCGGATGATCTGGGATTCCATCCTTACATTCACCATGCCCGACCATCCGGTATGGGGTTATTCCAACGACGACATGCACAGCAGGGCTCAGCTTGGGCGCAACTGGAACGTAATGATCCTTTCGGAACTTTCGCACGAAAGCGTCCGGCACGGGATGGAAAATGGCCTGAGCTATTTTATATATGCGCCCGAAGGGCATAACGGGCCCGAACCTCCGCAAATTCAGTCCATTACCGTGAATGAACGCCGGGGCACCATTGATATCGCAGCCAGCAATTATGAAAGGATACTATGGATTTCAGAGGGTCGTGTGGTGCATGAAGGAAGCATTGTTGATCTTAACGTACTGCCGGAAACAGGCTCCTACATCCGCGCCAAGCTGTTCGGAGATGCAGAAAGCATCGCCGGCACGCAGCCATTCGGGATCCGGTAGCCATAAGGCTGCCAGAACCCCAGGCCGGCAGTGTGCCTCCCCGGTCTTTCCTAACTATTGTTGTTCGCAGGTTGTTTCCTGAGTGAAAAGAAAAACTCCAGACCTCCGCCTTCACGGTTTTTTACCGCGATATCTCCCTGGTGGAAGATCACCGCATTCTTGACAATGGCCAGGCCCAGCCCGGTACCTCCTGATTTCCGGCTACGCCCCTGATCAACGCGGTAAAACCGTTCAAAGATCCGGCCGATATGCTTCTCCGGAACCCCGGCACCGGTATCCGCATAAGAGAAGTAATAGTAATCCCTGTCCTCAAAATAATTATTGAGGTGAATACTTACATTTTCTCCGGCGTGCCGCACTGTGTTTTCGAACAGGTTCTGGAAAATGGAATATACAAGCGAGTAATTCCCCCTAACGCTCACCCCCGGGCTGATCCGGATATTGGCAGATATCTTTTTTCTTTCCAGTTCAGGACGCAGGTTCTCATTGATCTCAGCAACAACCTCTTTAATTTCGATGCGTTTGTTGTCATACCCCACCCCTGACTCCTCGATCTTGTTCAGCACCGAAATATCATTGATCAGTTCTGAAAGACGGACGGCCTGCTTATAGGCCTTATTGATAAAGTGCTCCCGCTTTTCCTCCTCAAGCCCATTATTGTTGATGAGGGTTTCCAGGTAGGCGGTAATTGAACTCACTGGGGTGCGCAGTTCATGGGCAATATTGCTGGTCAGCTGCTGCTTGATCCGTTTCTCCTGTTCCAGCGCCGTAATATCATTGATTGAGATCTCGAAGGTTTTATCTGAAAATATGATCACGTGTACTGAAAAATGCTTGCCCCTTTTCTGTACATGAAATGACCTTGAAGGAAGCTCTGTTTGAAGCAACGCAACATCAGCCTGCAGTTTATCCTCAATGAACTCAGTGGCCTCACGGAATTCCTGCACCTCAAACACCTGGGCGGGGCTCAGGCTGGGTTTTTCAGAAATATAGTTTACATTCTGGATGAATAAGCTGTTGGAGAGGATTGTCTCTTTGCCTGAAGAGAAAATGGCCACCCCTTCCCGCGAGATATACAGGTGCCGGACAATCTTCTCTTTTTCCATGCTGACTGCATCCTTGGCCTTTCTGAGTTTGTCATAGATCAGAACGATCTGCTTGCTGATTACACCAAGTTCATTCTCAGGAAAGCTGACACCGGAATCAACGGACTCACCACGGCCAGCCTTCAGGGCAAAATCTTTCAGTTGGGCCAGGGTTTTGCCGAAACGGCCGGCAATATAAACCAGCAACATGGTCATGATCACAAACAGCACCAGGATAATACCAAACAACATGCGACCTGCCTGCAGGAAAGAACGAAGATCCCGGTCATAGTCAATGGCCGTGCGGACAAATAGCTCATCGTACAGCTTCCCGTAATAGTAATGAGGCTCACCGGTGGAAACAGATTCACGGATATGGGTTCCATATTCGGAATATAACGCCTCCTGTATTTCCGGACGGTCAAGGTGATTGTCCATCTCCGCAAGATCATCCACAAAATTATCATAGAGAACAACACCATCCCTTCTGATGACCGTGATGCGAAGCTCCTCTCTCCCGATGGTACGATCAAGTGAATCAAGCAACATGAGGTCTCCTGTTTCATCCAGGGCATGCTGCCGGATAAAATTGTAAACAACCCCGGAATAGTTCTCAAGGATATTATTCAGGTTTTCTTCCTTTAACTCGGTTTCCCGGTTATACTGAAGCCAGGTGACTGCCACTGTGAACAGAGCGAACACAATGAAAAAATAAAAAAACAGTTTCTTTTGAAACATCGTGGCTGATTTAGGTTAAAAACATCTGTAATCCGGCTCCCGCCGTTTCCCCGGAACTACCCGGGAATCACAATTATTCGTGTTCAAGATAATAACCGTAACCCGGCTTGCTGCGTATGTAATGACCATATTTCCCGAGCTTCTTCCTCAGGCGGGCCACATGCACATCTACCGTGCGGGCCATCACCACCACTTCGTCTGTCCAGATACGGTTCATCATATCCTCCCTGGAGAACACCCTGGAGGGATTATCCATCAGCAGGTAAAGGATCTCAAACTCTTTTTTGGTCAACTCAATGACCTTTTTGTTGATGATCAATTGCTTGCCGGCATCATCCAGTTCGAATTCCCGGTAGGTGAGTTTTTTCCCTTCATATCCCCCTTCGCTGCGCGTACGCTGAATGACAGCCTTTACCCTGGCAATCACTTCCCTGACAGAAAAAGGTTTGGAAATGTAATCATCGGCACCCAGGCTAAAACCGGTCAGGGTGTTGTTTTCCCCGTCTTTGGCTGTAAGAAAAATAATGGGCACAGACAGCTTCATCTCCTGACGGATCATCTTCGCCAATTTAAAACCGGAGATTTTCCCCATCATCACATCGAGCAGAATTACCTGATACGATTTCAAATCCTTTTTCAGGGCTTCTTCGGCCGAATAGGCCACATCCACTTCATAACCTTCTCCTTCCAGGTTAAACTGCAGGATTTCGCACAGGTCTTCTTCGTCGTCGACTACCAGGACTCTTGTTGACATGGATTACTTGTTTTCGACAGGACCCTGGTCATCCAGGCTCGACTCAAGGTCAGACAAACTGGAGTGCCTTACATCCTGTCCCTTTAAATAATAAATACTCGCTTCAGCAATATTTGTTGCCTCGTCCGCAATCCTTTCTATGGCCGAAAAAAGCGTTTTCAGATAGATAAAATTACTCATTGTCTGAGAATCTTTCATCTGTCCCCTGTTGGTTTTTATAATCTTTTTGATCATTTTATAGTTGATGTCATCCACCACATCATCATTTTTGAGGGTCCAGATGGCATTGTCAATGTCTCTGTTCACAAAGGAAAGAATGGATTTCTCCACCATATTGTTGCTGATGGTAAGCATGTGGGATATGTCCTCAGTGAACCGGATCAGGTTGGGCTGGTCTTTGATCTCGGAAATGATCTTGAATATTTTAAATACCTGATCACCGATCCTTTCCAGGTTGACCGACAGCCTGTAACAGGTGATGATCTTTCTGAGTTCGGAGGCAACGGGCTTATGGAGGCACACCACACTGATGAATGCTTCGCTGATCTTCACTTCAAACTGATCAATCCGTTTTTCCGTTTCACGGATTTTATCCATCAACGCCTGATTCACCGTAAGATCTTCCGAGCTGAACAGATTGTCCAGCTCCCTGAGCTGCCAAAGTATCAATTCTGACATTTCATTCACATCATCCAGGATGTGCTGAATCGCGTTATTTTTCTTTGTTTCAGTCATGTCTGTATAAAATTAGCCGAATTTTCCGGTAAGGTATTCTTCTGTGCGCTGATGCACCGGGTTGGTAAACAACTGATCGGTCGGGCCGAATTCAACCAGCTCACCCAGGTAAAAGAACGCAGTGTAGTCGCTGACCCGCGCTGCCTGCTGCATGTTGTGCGTAACAATTACAATCGCATATTTTTCCTTCAGTTCATGGATCAGTTCTTCAATTTTCGACGAAGACAACGGATCCAGTGAACTGGTTGGTTCATCCATAAGGATCACCTCAGGATCAATGGCCAGTGCCCTCGCAATGGAAAGCCGCTGTTGCTGTCCGCCGGAAATACTGCCCCCGGCACTGGATAACCTGTCTTTCACCTCATCCCACAAAGCAGCCTGACGAAGAGCCCGCTCGCATACTTCATTGAGCAGGTTTTTATCCCTGATACCGACAAGCCTGAGTCCGGCCACCACGTTGTCAAAAATTGACATGGTGGGAAAAGGCGTGGGTTTCTGGAAAACCATCCCGATCTTTCTGCGGATCACCACCGGGTTTACTTTCGGGTGATAAATATTTTTGCCATCGAGCAAAACCTCTCCACTGATCACTGCATTTCGCGTGAGGTCATGCATACGGTTCAGTGCCCGTAAAAACGTGGACTTCCCGCAGCCGGAAGGACCTATCAGGGCAGTAGCCTTTTGATTGTAAACAGGCAGCGAAATGTTTCTGACACCTGTAACTTCTCCGTATTTAACGGTCAGGTCTTTGGTCTCCATCCGGATGGTGGCAGGCCCCTCCGTTCTCTTATCACTGCCTGAAGTACCAGATGTGCCATCTATCTGGTCTCCCGCTTTTTCTTTGATATCTGAAATGTCGTACATAACTAAACCTTGAATTTCTGTCTTGTCAATACTCGCCCTGTAATAAACAACCCCAGTACAAATACCAGCAGCACCACCCCCGCAGCCCATCCCATGGCGTGCCACTCCTTGTAAGGGCTGATGGCCAGGGAGTAAAGCCTTTGGGGCAGGGTATCCACCGGGCCAAATATCATTCCCGTCCACCGGTTAGGCAGGTAGTTGTTCCCGAAAGACGTGAACATGAGCGGGGCAGCCTCTCCGGCAGCACGTGCAAAGGCAATCAGGAAACCCGTCACCAGGCCGGTACGGGCAGCCGGCATGACGGTAGATAGCACGACCCTCCAGCGGGGCAACCCGATGGCCAGGCCTGCTTCCCGGATTGACCAGGGGATGGTCATCAGGGCGCTTTCGGTGGATCGGGCAATGATGGGGATCATCACAAAAGCCAGGGCCACACCCCCGGCCAATCCTGAAAATGCACCCATGGGTTTCACCACCAGGGCAAAAGCAAGCAATCCCTTCAAGATGGCTGGCATCCCGTTGAGCGTATCATTCATGACCCTGAGAAGGGGATTCAGTTTGTGATCAGGGTACTCCGACAGCATGACTCCGGCACCCAGCCCAAGCGGGGCAGCAATGATCAGGGCCAGAGAATCCACCACCAAAGTTCCCAGAATTGTATGAACCAGGCCGGTGGGCCTTCCCTGCATGGCCCGGGCCGGAGAACCCAGTTCCTGGGTAAAAAAATCGATGTTGATGCTGCTGATGCCGTTAACAATGACATAACCAATGATGATGATCAGTGGGGTCAGCACAACGATGGTACTTACATACAACAGCCCTACCATGAAATAATCCCTGATATTTCGTTGTCTCAGCGTTTTCATATCGATTGTCCTCCTGTGATGGAAAGTTTACGTGTCACATAAGCTGCGATCAGGTTCACGATCAGAGAAATGACAAACAACACCAGCCCGATGGCCATCAGACTTGAGAGGTGAAGGTTTCCGACTGCCTCACGAAACTCATTGACAATCACCGAGGGCATGGTTGCAGCAGGGCCCATTACAGAAAAAGGGAAATTGTTATTGTTCCCGATCAGCATAGCCACAGCCATGGTTTCACCAATGGCCCTTCCGAATGAGAGGATCGCCCCCGCCATGATCCCGCCACGCGAGTACGGGATCACCGCCATACGGATCATCTCCCATTTGGTTGCGCCCAGTGCCCGCGCAGCCTCACGTTGTTCTTTGGGAACCTGCCGGATGGCATCTCTCGTAAGGGCTGTGGTAAACGGAATGATCATCAGGGCCAGAATAATTATTGCAGTCGCCATGCCATAACCAATCGGACTGCCCAGTACTGGCAGCAATGAAGGTTGATGATTGGCGGCCCACTCATAGAGCGGAAAATAAAAGGTATCTCGCATCCATGGCGCAAAGACGAAAATACCCCATATCCCGATTACAACGCTGGGGACAGCCGCGATCAGGTGTACGAGATTTTCAATGATGTATCCGAGCCACCGGGGAGCATACTCTGCAATAAAAATTGCCACAGCCACCGCAGGGTAAAAGGCGATAGCCAGAGCCAGAACACTGGTAATCAAGGTACCCGCTATAAAAGGCAGGGCACCGAAACGAAATTGCACACCGGGATCCCAGGTGGTTCCTGTCAGGAATCCGATCACGCCGAACTCTTTCAGCGCCATGCCTGACTCCCCGGTCAAAACCCATGCCATGGCCCCGGCAAGCAGAATGATGCTTAAGCCCAGGGCCACCACAACGGTTAAAAAAATCCTGTCACCCAACCACCGGTAAATGATTGATACCGGTTTTTCAGCAATGCTTCCTGTTGTGTGCTGGTTTTGCATATATCACTGAAGCTGTGTGGTCTTATAAAACGACCTGTAACAATTCTTTTCCAATCATTTCACCTTCCCACTTAACCTCCCCGATCATGGCAATGTTCCGCTCCACTGCGGCCCCGGGCAAACGGGCATAACCGAGTGACTCAGAGAGTTCCTGTCCTTCAGTAATGCTCCAGATCAGAAAGCGCACCAACTCCTCAGCCTGCCTGCGATTGCTGATCGCATTGTTGTTGTCCAGGTTTTCATACACCAGCATCCAGGCAAAGCCGGCAATCGGATAACCATATTCTGCAGGTGTATTGGTAAAGAGGATCCGGGTATCATCCGGCAGTTCAATATTCGCAGCCTCGGTAGTTGCTTCAAAGCTCGGCTCAATAATATTGCCGGATGCATTGACCACAGAGCCGAAAGCCATGTCGTTGAGCAAAGCATAAGACAAGCTGTTGTAACCGATTGCCCCCGGGGTATTCATTACCGCACCGGCCACGCCCTCGTTGCCGTTACCGCCGATTCCGACAGGCCAGCTTACACTGGTACCAAAACCAACCCTTTCTCTCCATTCATCGGAAACCCTTGAAAAATAACTTGTCCAGATATTGGTTGTACCGGATCCGTCAGAGCGGTGCACCACAGTAATCGGAAGGGAAGGCAGGTTTTTGCCCGGATTCAGGTCAGCGATGGCAGAATCATTCCAGCGCGTAATACGACCCATGTAAATGTCTACCAGCACATCTGCACTGAACACCAGTCCTTTGTCAATGCCGGGGAGGTTGTATGTGGCCACCACATCGGCCAGCGTAATGGGCATATTGAAGGCCCGGCCTCCGGTTGAGGATTCAACGTCTTTCATCACCTCGTCCGAAAGAAACGCCTCGGTCATCCCAAACATGATGGTTTGCTCCACAAACTGACGAATACCGCCACCAGACCCGATTGACTGATAATTGACAGTTACCCGGTTATTGGTTACACCACGGTACTCATCGGCCATGGCGGTAATCAGCGGAGCGGGGAAAGAAGCACCTGCGCCCAGAATATCTATGCGGCCTGATGACCTTTCCGAACGTGTTTCAGCGCCGTTCCGGCTGCCTTCGCCTCCTCCGCAACCAAAGAAAGACACGGCCATGATGCCGGCTACAAAAAACAGGGTGATCGCTTTCATTTTTCTCATTTTTTGATGTGTTTTAATTTGTGAACCCTTACATGGCAATTGTCCGGCAAACAAACGATTCAGGCTGAAACATTTTCCATGCATGGTTCGGACGATGAATGAATTGTATTGGTTTTTGGAATTCCTTCACACTGCAATATTACGCCGGAATCATTACCGGCATGTAACATGGTTGTTACATTTTGATTACACTTTACAGGGGTAAAAAAGCCCGTGAAAAGAGGGATTCAGAAACAATATGCAGCACGGACCATGCCCAGTACGGGAGTCCGTTCAAGATGATCGGTGTTGACAATCACCAAATTGCCCATGAAGCGCAGTTTTGAGGTAACATATCGGTTAAGGGCAAAAGTGACGTTTTTTTGTTTATCTCCACCGGAATAAAAATCATCCTGAAGGTCTGCAACACTGTAACGGATCGCCACCTCCCAGGCCCCGGATGATCCCTCAGCAGGAATTACACCTCCCACCAGGCCCTTTGAATAATATCGCCGGGCCCCGTTAAACACATAACTGCTTTGCACATGGTAGCCGTTAAAGGTGGGATTGTGGCTGTCTGAGGTATTTGCCACCATTTGCAAATATTCCCCTTCAAGTGAAAATGGCCCGTTGATGTATAAAGCTTCAATGCCTGTTTTGAAAGTGGTTTCCGCATCAGGTACACTGACATCAATATACCTGACGCTGCCACCCTTGCTGTCACGCGCTTCGGGGCGATCGCTATACCTTAGGCCAGGGTTCGACTTCAGGTCTTCATAGACCATCGAAGCCCCTACATGCCATTGTGAGCCATTGACTTCAGGGGCATAAACAGCCCGAAAGGCATACCCCAGGGGCATGTCATCATTGAGTGCGCCCCTTTGCCCCAGCGCCCTTCCGAAGACCATTGATTTAAACCCCAGGTCGTTGGGGAACAGCTCATATGCCACACCGATCCGGCGGGAATCAGGGACAATGTTGCTTACACTGGATCGTTCGATGAAGGTAATGTCCACAGAACTGGTGAGCTGGTTCAGCCCCTGAGGCACTTTGAACTGACCGATCCACAGGCGACCACCGTGATCGAATGAACGCCGCAGGCGAAAATCCTTGGGGTCTACCCCACCATCGGCGAAATCAATTTCGATACGGCCATCCCAGTTGTCGTGAACTCTCCCCTGCATGCCCATACGGGCCCGTCTGTTGTTGAATCCGTTGACAAAATCTTCGGCTTCGGAAATGCCATACAGGGCATCCATTTGCAAGCGGCCCCGAACAGTAAAATTCTGTGCCTGGGCAATGGTTGATAATACAAGCGAGGAGCACAGGAGCAACAGCCCCGTGACAAAACCTCTGCTTTTTGTCTGCTTCATGTAGTTAATGTGTTAGGTTAATTAACTGACGCGTTGACTAATGTGTAGTTTACACGAAGCAAAATTCGACCAATACTGCTACAGGGATGTTGCCGGCATGTTACAAATCCATAAATTTTTAATATAAAACAAACCACCAGAGGTTCAGGTCTTTGAAGAGATTCCCGAAAAAATGGGCTCAGGTTTTCTGCTGAAGCTCCCGCAGTGCCACCCAGGCCATCAGGCCCATTCCTGTTTCCAGGGCAGATTCATCCACATCGAAGGTGGAGGTATGCTGGTTGGAGTTGAACCCTTTCTCAATGTTCCGGATGCCCAGGCGGTAAAAGCAGGCAGGTGCCCTTTGTGAATAATAGGCGAAATCTTCTCCCGTCATGGAAAGATCAAGTTCCTCCACATTCTCCTTGCCCATGAACTCCCCGGCATAGGTGCGGAAGTCATCGGCCAGTTTTTCGTTGTTCACCAGGAAAGGATAGCCCTTATCAATAAACACCTCGCAGTCGCCCCCCATGCCCTGGGCCACAAAAACGGCCAGCTCACGGATGCGCAGGTGGGCTCTCTCCCGCCACTCCTCGTCGAAAGTGCGGAAGGTTCCCTCCAGCTTCACCTCGTCAGGGATGACATTGGTTGCCCCGTCTCCCCTGATCTTGCCAAAAGACAATACCGTGGGGATATAAGGGGTGGCATTCCGGCTGACGATCTGTTGAAGGGCAAGCACCACGTGTGAGGCAATCACAATGGGATCGACATTCAAATGGGGGGTTGCCGCATGGCCACCCTTGCCCTTCACGGTAATGTATATTTCATCGGTAGAAGCCATGTAGCGACCACCCCGGACCCCCACTTTACCAACAGGCAGGCCAGGGGTGACGTGCTGGCCGAACATGGCCGCCGGACGGGGATTATCGATCACCCCCTCCTGTATCATGAGGCTGGCGCCGCCCGGATAGTTTTCTTCGGATGGCTGAAAGATCAACTTAACGGTCCCCTCCCATTCGTCACGCAGGGAATGAAGAATCCTGGCCGTGCCCAGCAAACTGGCCATATGCACATCATGACCGCAGGCATGCATCACCCCGGGAACCGTGGATTTGTATTCCACCCGGTTCTCTTCGAGGATGGGCAGGGCATCCATATCCGCCCGCAGCGCCACCATTCGTGAACCGGGATTACGCCCCTCAATACGGGCCACCACACCGGTTTCAGCAACACCCTCTTCGAAATCAATACCCATCTCCTTCAGGCGTGCTGCAATATAAGCGCCCGTTTTATGTTCCTGCATGGAAAGTTCAGGCATGGCATGAAAGTGACGACGGTAAAAAACCACATCATCATAATAATCTTTTGATAAAGCCTTTATCTTGTTGATCATATCCATCTTTTTCAGCTTTTATGGTCTTTGCTAATTTACGCTTTTTTTGAAAATTTCCTATCTTTGAAGAAATCATCATTTAACATCAAAACCTTCATTTCACCTGCATATGATCCACATTAAAAAATTCGCATTCAACCCTTTCCAGGTCAACACTTACGTATTGTATGACGAAACCGGTGAATGCGCCATTATCGACCCCGCTTGTTATGAAAAACATGAGAAAAAAGAACTGGAAACCTTCATACGTGACAACAAGCTGAAACCCGTTTCCCAGCTCTTTACCCATTGCCACATCGATCATATGCTGGGCAGTCGTTTTGTGTCCAAAACCTTCAAAACAAAACCACTGACACATGAAGACAGCCTGACCTTTCTGGAGAATGCAAAGGAATATGGCAAGGTATTCGGGTTTGATGTGGACAAGCCGGTTATGCCCGATCAGTTTATAGGGGACGGTGATGTGGTTAGATTCGGAAAACAGGAACTGCAGGTGATCCATACACCCGGGCATGCCGCCGGAAGCCTTTGCTATTACCACCCCCGCGAAGGGTTTGTGATAGTGGGGGATGTTTTGTTCCAGGGAGGGATCGGCCGTACCGACCTGCCCACAGGGGATCACGATCTTCTGATCAAATCCATCCTGGAAAAGCTGCTGAAGCTGCCTGATGAAACCACCGTTTACCCGGGACACGGGCCGGAGACCGATATCAAAACAGAACGATCCGGCAATCCTTTCCTGACAGGAATTTATTAAAATGCATCAGGTTTTTCAGTGCATCATTGCCGGTCAGGCAGCACAGGCCAACCCATCAGGCAACACCCGCATACTTAACCCCCGGAGGCAGCCACTGGCAATCAACTGCAATCATTGGTCATGATCGCCCACACTTTCCTTACGATCAGATCCTCGTCGATCTTGTTCATACAGTCAAAATGTCCTTTGGGACATTTGGGGTAACCGATTTTCGTGCACGGACGACAGGAAAGACCTTCCACCTCCACGATGGTTGAACGTTCAGGGTGTGCCGGCATATAGGGTACCATTCCAAAGGCCGGCACTGTATTGCCCCAAACCGAGATCAGGTGCTTGTTGAACACCGCGGCAATGTGCATCAGACCGGTGTCGTGAGAGATCACCACCCGGGATCTTTCTACCAGGTAGGCTGACTGGGGAAGGGAGAACAACCCACATGCATTGAACACTTTTTCTCCGCAAGCATCGGCAATGATCCTTCCGTTGGAAACATCTTCCGCCCCGCCCAGCAGTAAAACCGGCAGGGGCAGCTTCTCGCACAATGAGATGATCTTCTCATTGGGAAGTCTCTTTGTGGGATGCTTGCCCCCGATCACGAAAGCCAGATAGTCCCCGTGCACAAAACAGGGTAATCCGGGCGGAATGGCCTCCAACCCGGGGGGGAAGAAAAAATCAAGCCCTTGCTGATCATTTTCCGCACCCGTTACAGCTGCAGCCTCAAAGTACCTGTCCACTACGTGTATATCCGGAAGCCGGTCAATCTTCAGGCGGGTCTTCAACCATTTCTCCAGGTTGAGCTTCCGGCAGCTCCCCGACGGTTTCCGCAAATTCAGTTTGACAACTAAGCTGCGTAAATTGTGATGAAGATCAACAATATAATCATAATTCTCTTTCTTCAGCTGACCGGTTAAATCACTCAGCTTTCCGTCCAGCAAAAACAACTTATCAATGTGCGGGTTGCTGAAAAGCAGGGAGGCAAACATTTTCTTGGTAATGAAGTGCACTTCCACTTCCCTGCCGGGGAGCTTTTTCAGGCAACGCAGTACGGGAGTGGTCAGCACAATGTCGCCCATCGAGCTGAAACGGATCACCAGTACCTTTATGTTGTTCTTTTTTTGCATCGGGTTTTCAGAAAACCGGACAAAGCCCCGCCGGAGATTCGCTGTCGACAATCCGGGGGATTCACGCCAGGATACCGTTGCTATCCTTCCTATATCAGTTCAAAATCAGCCGTTAGCGGCCTGTCATTTACAAAATCATACAAGGTCAGCCGGCGCATTTCATAAAAACCGCGCCAGTAATTGCGCAAAGCCGTCAGATACCGTTGCTTGGCACGGTCCTTTTCTTCCAGGGCAAGGTTTAGCTCAATGATATCGATGCGTCCGATCATGAAACGCTGCCTGGTCACCTCATAACGTTTATCGGCAATGACATCAGCCTTTTCGGCAACTTCCAGCTGATGGTCCAGCATATTGAACTGCATAACCTGCAAGAACACTTCCTGCTCAAAGTCAACCATGGTCTGGTTCGCTGTGGCATCGACCAATTCGCGATTTGATTCGGCCATGCGGACCCTTCCCCGCGATACTCCCCAGTCAAGGATGGGTACCTGAACGCCGATGGTCAGTCGCTGCTCATCCATTGGGTCGCGGTAAGCTTCACTGAATTCCGCGGCACTCTGTGTAAGCCCGTACACCGCAAACAAATTGGCATTGAAACGGTTTTCCGCTCTGGCCTGGTCCACCTGCCGCTCTGCCTCCAGTCGTTGCCGTTCCTGCTCCAGGATCTGGGAGCGGTTCTTTCTGGCTTCAGCCAGGGCAACCCCCACATCAATGGTCAGGCGGTGCGGTTCCTCGGGAGGCATCAATTCCAGCTGGCGGGTATCATCAAGCCCGAGAAAAGACCTGAAACGGAATATGGCAGCTTCATAACCAATACGTGATTCTTCCAGTGTGGCTTCTGAATTCAACACATTCAACTCCATCTGCAATAACTCGTTCTCAGCAATACGCCCCAGCTCAAAACGGCCCTGGGCAATCCGGTAAAGCGTATCATTGCTCTCCAGGTTAATTTTGTTGATTTCCAGATTGATCTGGGCCAGCAACAAGTCAAAAAACAAATCGGTGGCCCGGATGGAGATATCCTCCATGCTCTCCAGATATCTTCGCTCAGCCTCGTTATAACGTATAGGCTCAATACGGCGCTCCCATTTAAAGGGATTGAATGAGAAAATCGGCTGGCGGTACCCGATATTGATCGGGGTGGTCATGTAAGAAACCTCTGTTTCATCATCCCGGATCAGGTCAATGCGTTGCAACCCCGAACTGACAAACAACTGGCCGCCGGTAAACGGTACGGTCTGGTTCAGCGAAAGGGTTCCGGATGAAACAGCCAGGTTTCTGCGGATAAAAATATCACTGCCATCCGGAACGGTGATACTGGAAATGGTACGGTTCAGATTGGGGATGGTAGCTTCAAATTGCAAATTGGGCAGGTAGCCGGCCCTGAAGGTCCTGAATTGCCAGTAACTTCCACGATAACGATGACGGGCCATCAGGGCATTGGGCGATTGTTCGCGGGCAATCTCCACCGCCTCTTCCAGTCTGATGAACCGGGGCGGGTCATTTGCAATGGATCGTGCCGGTAAAGCCAACACGAGGGACAAAACAAGTAAAGCAAAAAATCGGATCATGGGAGCAAGTTAGGGAACTATTAATATCAAAAAACTTATCAATGGTAAAGGATGGTATTCAGTATCCAAAATTATCATTTAATTGATTCATATGAAAAAATATTTACCTTCGTAAGGCAATAGCTGAACGACCGTGATTACCCCCGAAACCATAGAAAAAATCATGGACGCCACCCGGATCGAGGAGGTGGTGGGTGACTTTGTGACCCTCAAAAAACGCGGGGTGAACCAGATCGGGTTATGTCCTTTCCATAACGAAAAAACCCCTTCCTTCACCGTTTCCGCACCAAAGGGGATCTTTAAGTGTTTTGGATGCGGGAAAGGGGGCAATGCGGTCAACTTCATCATGGAGCATGAGCATTTTTCCTACCCGGAAGCCCTGCGTTACCTGGCCCAAAAATATGGTATTGAGATTGAAGAGGAAAAACCCTCGCCTGAGCAGCAGGAGGCCATGGATGAGAAAGAAAGCCTCTTTAATCTGTCAGCTTTTGCCCGGAAATTCTTTGAGGAGCAGTTGCATGAAACCGAGGAAGGAAAAGCGGTAGGGCTGAGTTACCTGAGAGAGCGGGGGTTTTCACTGGAGGTGATCAGGCGTTTCGGACTGGGTTATTGCCCGGATAAGTGGGATGCTTTTTCACAAACGGCGCTGAAAAACGGTTACAAAAAAGAATACCTCCTGAAAACCAGCCTCAGCAAGGAAAAGGATCATATGATCTATGACACCTTCCGGGGGAGGATCATCTTTCCCATCCATAACCTTTCCGGAAGGGTGCTGGGTTTTGGCGGCCGCATCATGACCAATGAGAAAAAACGGCCCAAATACATCAACTCCGCCGAAAGCGAAATCTATCACAAAAGCAAAGTCCTATACGGGGCTTACTTTGCCAGAAGCCCCATGGCCTCACAGGACAACTGCTTTCTTGTGGAGGGGTATACCGATGTGATCTCCCTGAACCAGGCAGGCATCACCAATGTCATCGCCACCTCGGGCACCTCCCTTACCACAGAGCAGATCAAACTGATCCGCCGCTATACCGACAATGTGACACTTCTTTTTGACGGGGATCCGGCCGGCATCAAGGCGACATTCCGGGGCATCGACATGATTCTGGAGGAGGGCCTGAATGTACGCATTGTGTTATTCCCCGACGGAGAGGACCCGGACTCCTATGCCAGGAAATACCGGCCTGCAGAAGTGAAAAGTTTTGTGGAAGACCAGGCGGCGGACTTCATCTCATTCAAAACCAAGCTACTGCTTTCCGAAACCAGTGGCGACCCCATCAAAAAAGCGAAGCTGATCAAAGAGATCGCCCAGACCATCTCCCTGATCCCCGAGCCGATTGAACGAACCCTGTATACCCGGCAGTGTAGCGAAATGATGCAGGTGGAGGAAAAACTGATGGTGGCCGAAGTGGACAAGCTCCGCAGGCAGCGTTTCAAACAGCAACGGCTCACTTCATCTGAAAAGGAGCAATTGCAAGACCCCCCGGAAAGCCCGGCTGAAAAACAAACTGCCGGACCCTATGAGGAAAACCATACACAGGAAAAGGAACTGATCAGGCTGCTGCTGAATTATGCAGACCACACCATGGTCTTTGAGGTGGAGAACGAAGACGGCCACATAGAGGAAATGCCTGTGAAGGTTGTGGATTTTGTTCTGCAGGATATCCGGGAAGATGACCTTCAGTTCGACCATGCCCCCTGCCAGCAGATCTTTGATCTTTTCGCTGAAAAAAGGGACAACGATAAACTTCCCGGTCGCGATGCATTCACCCAGTATCCTGACAATGCTGTACGGGAGCTCGCCATCAACCTCCTCGCCACCAAATACAGCCTCAGCCCCAATTGGGAAGAACGCCACAAAATCCACGTGGTGGGAGAAGAAGAAGACCTGAAGCCACGGGTAGTTCAGGCTGTGTATGCATTCAAGCTGCGCAAGCTGGAAAAGATGATCGATGCCAGTCAGCAACTGATACAGCAGGCAGAGTCGGATGAAACCAAAGATGATGAGGTATTGATGCGCCTGTTGGAAACCATCCGCGACCTGAAGATCAAACACCGCATGTTTGCCAACGCCCTCAACCGGGTGATCACAAAGTAGCCGTATCCTGCCAGCATTTATTGATCACCTTACCCCACCCGGATGTTCAAAAATGAACAGGATTGTTCACTGGCGACCACCCCGGGTAGCCCTGCAATACATACACTTAATGGAACGAACTAATTGTCAGACTCCGACAAGTTTTGGCATCCGTTTTGTTCAGTCTTGACCGAACCAAAAAACCTTTTAATTTTGTCCACAAAAACAAACCGTTAACCCAATTAACCAACAACCGTCAGCTCGCAGCGGTGACCAACCAGAGGGGGCGCAGCCCCCGACAAACTAACAAAATATGTCATTAGATACTGAAAGAGATCGCTTTATAGAAGAAAACGGCCTGTTGTTTGAGAAGCTCGGCGTAACCAGAATGTCCGGCAGGATCCTGGGTTACCTGATGGTCGCGGAAAAGGAAAATGTGTCATTCAATGAATTGACAGAAGCGCTCAAAGCTTCAAAAAGCTCCATCAGTACCAACCTGAAAATGTTATTGCAGATTGGTTTTGTCAAACCTTTGACACTCCCAGGTGAGCGAAAAACATATTATATGCTTTCCCCTGACATGGACTGGAGGGCTTATTTTGCGCAGCGCCTGGAGATGATCAATATCATGAACAACATGTTCAAAAAAGGGCTTAGCCTGCGACCCAGCAAAGAAGACAATGCCGCAAAGTGGCTCCGGGAGGCCAGTGAATTCTACGATTTTATCATTGAGGAATTTCCGGCCATGCTCCGGCGATGGGAAGAAAAATCAAAGCAATCCGGCAGGTAACAGTCCTTGCTTTCTGACAGATCGCTGCAGCAGGGATTCTGTCAGGGTCGAACAAACAGAAATTAAAAAACATCAAACATTACTTCCATGAAAACAATTCACTTGCTTATGAAAACCACAATTATTCTCTCTGCAACCATGCTTTTGTCAGTCTCCCTGGCTGCACAGGATCCCAAGGAGATCATGCGGGAAGTTGAAGCAAATATGCGGGGCGATGCTTCCTACAACGAGATGAGCATGAAGATTGAGCGGCCCAGGTATACACGCGAGATAAGCATGCGTTCCTGGGCCCTGGGCGATGATTATTCACTGGTATACGTAACCGCCCCCGCCCGGGATGAGGGAACGGCATTCCTGAAAAGAGGCAATGAGATCTGGAATTATCAGCCAAACATCGACCGCACCGTCAAAATGCCCCCTTCGATGATGTCTCAGTCATGGATGGGTTCTGATTTCACCAATGACGACCTGGTGAATGCCAGTTCGCTGGTGGACGACTACACCCATGAACTGCTGGGTGAAGAAGAAGCTGACGGCCATCTGTGTTACGTCATTGAACTGACTCCCAACCCGGACAACCCCGTTGTATACGAAATATCGATACATTATATCAGCAAGGAGTATGTGCTGCCGGTGCGGTCTGAAAATTACGATGAGCGTGACAACCTTGTAAACACCATTTATTTCAGGGAATTCAGCACAATGGGCGGTCGCACAATTCCCGCAATTATGGAAGTTGTTCCCGCCGGCAAAGACAATCAGCGGACAGTCATTACCACCCACAAAGCGGATTATGACATCGGCATTTCCGAGGACTTCTTTTCCACCCAAAACCTCACCCAAATCAACCCATAACCCATAACCCATTAACCATGAACCCAATTAACCAACAACCAACAACCTGCCAGCCCCGTCCACCGCTCACAGGCAACCCCCACGAACCCCGTCCCATGAGAACCAACAACCACCCGGCCCGTTTCCCAAACCATTGGCAACTTTCCCTGCACTTTGCCCATGAGAACCAACAACTGGAGGCGCGCAGCGCCGACAAACCAACAACCGGAGGGGCGTCAGCCCCGACAAACCAACAACCAAGGGGGCGAAGCCCCCGTTAACCAACCAACAATGCAAACATTACTGACACTTGCCTGGCGAAACCTTTGGCGCAAAAAAAGGCGCACTTTCATCACCCTCAGTTCGGTCATGTTCGCCACCATCCTGGCCATTGTACTGATGTCCATGATCAGCGGCATGCAGGAACAAATGGTGGATTCCATTGTAAGAAACACCACAGGTTACCTGCAGATACAGGATGTGCTCTACCACGATGAACCATCCATGGATCATGCACTGGAATACGGAGTTGAAGTAAAGGATGCCATCACCGCTTTTGAGGAGGAGATCAGCTATACGGTACCGCGCATACAGGGGTTCTCCCTGGCCGCAAAAGATATGGGCACACGCGGGGTGATGGTGAACGGCATTGATCCGAAAAAGGAAGACCGGATGAATGACCTGTCATCCAACATGACAAGCGGACAAATGTTTGGCTCAGGTGATGAATATGTCGTGATCGCAGAAGGCCTTGCCTCACTGCTGGAGGTGGAGGTGGGTGATTCACTGGTGCTGCTGGGGCAGGGGTTCCAGGGAATGACGGCGGCAGGAACTTATAAAATCGGCGGGATCATCCGGTTTTTTATGCCCGAGCAGAATAACACCATGGTATATCTGCCACTGGAACAAGCCCAACACTATTTTGCGGCACCGGATCGCCTGACCAGCCTGATCATCATGACAGAGGATGAAGACATCGTACCCCGGCTGGCTAAAGACCTTGAAAAACAGCTGGACCCGGAATGGTATGCGGTAAAAACCTGGGAAGAACTGATGCCCGACAAGCTGGCAGCCTTCGAAGCGCGGGAAGCACAGGTGACCGTATTTGCCTGGGTGCTCTACATCGTCGTAGGATTCGGCATCTTTGGCACCATCATGACCATGCTTTTCGAACGCCTGCGCGAGTTCGGAATTTTGCTTTCCATCGGGTTAAAGCGGGTTAAGCTGGCCGCCATTTGCATGACAGAAACCTTGATCATCAGCTTTTTAGGAGTCCTGGCAGGGGTAACCGGCGGATTCCTGATCGTTTTAAGACTTCATCTAAACCCCGTCCGGCTCGGTGACGAGCTGGGAGATATTATGATAGACATGGGCATTGAGCCCGTATTTTCTTTTTCGATTGCCCCGGAAATCTTCCTTTACCAGGGGATGGTGATCTTTTTTATCGCTTTGATCGTCGGACTCTACCCTGTGGCCAGGGTGCTTCGGATGGATATGGTTCATTCGGCATGAAACAAACATTAACGATAAACCCAATTATATGATGTTAGTCAAAATCAGCTGGCGAAATATCTGGCGAAACAGCGCCCGCAGCCTGGTGATCATCATTGCCATTGTACTCGGAGTACTCGGGGGGAATTTTTCGGCCGCGATCCGACTGGGCGTTGAGCGTCAGAATTTCAAAGAAACAGTAGAACATCAGGTTTCGCACATCCAGTTACATCATCCCGAATTCATCGCCAACCCGGAAGCCCATTACCGCATCGAAGACGGTTTAAAAGTGGCAGGGGAGATCTCGCAACATCCCGGGGTTGACGTTGTTTCGCCCAGGATTGTATTCGATGGAATGGCTTCCTCAGCCAATATGAATGCTGGTGTTCGGATCAAGGGAGTGGATCCTGAAGCGGAAACAGCCACCACCGACCTGGGGAACCTGGTGACTTCCGGAAACTATTTTGGCGAACCCGGCCGATTGCCCCAGGTCATTACCGGAAAAGAACTTGCCGATGAACTGAATGTGGAGGTTGGATCACGCATCGTACTGACCTTCCAGGATATGACAGGTGAGATGGTAAGTGCCTCTTTCCGGATTGAAGGATTGTATGAGGTAACTTCCACCGCTTTCGAAAAAAGAAACCTGTTTGTTCGCTCAGATGACCTTAATGAACTGATCGGAGATCAGGAGGCAGTCACGGAAATTGCGGTGGTTTTACATGATGTGGATACGTACCGTAAGGTCTCAGGAGAGCTTCAGGATACCTACCCCGATATCTCTGTCCGTCACTGGGCCGACATGCAACCTTCCCTTTATTACTCCCTGGAGTTCCTGAACCGAAACCTGATCTGGATAGTAGGCCTTATTATACTGGGTGTATCATTCGGCTTGCTTAACACCATTTTGATGTCGGTACTGGAAAGAATCCGGGAACTGGGTATCCTGATGGCCATCGGCATGAAAAAAGCCAAAGTATTTGGCATGATCGTTTTCGAAACCACCATACTGGCCATCATCGGAGGAACAGCCGGATTGATCCTTTCATGGGGGATGATAAGGTACCTCAACCACAGGGGTGTTGATATCGCCGCTTTCGGAGGGGAAGGGATGGGAGATTTTGGATACGCATCCGTGATCTACCCGGAACTGGACACGGCATTCTATTTCCAGGTAGCTATCGTAATCGTGGCCTTTGCCATACTGGCAGCCTGTTACCCGGCCTGGAAAGCCATTCGCCTTGTCCCTGCCGAAGCAGTCAGAGAAGAATAACCAACAACTAAAATGCCCAACCAATGAAAACTGTAATTGAAACAAAAGGATTATCAAAGACTTACACAAACACAGCCGTTCCCGTGGAAGCGCTGAAAGACATCAGCCTTGAGTTCAAAGAGGGCGAGTTTACCGCCATTGTCGGTCCGTCGGGAAGCGGCAAAACCACTTTCCTGAATGTGATCGGAGGATTGGATAAACCAACAAAAGGGAAGGTAATCATTGATAATGTAGACATTGCTTCCATGAAAGAAAGCCAGTTATTTGATTTTCGCCTGAAACACATTGGTTTTGTTTTCCAGGCCTACAACCTGATCCCCGTCTTAACAGCCACAGAAAATGTTTCGTTTATTATGCTGTTGCAAAAAAGGCCCAAAGAGGAGATGAACAAAAGGGCCAAAGAAATGCTGGAACAGGTTGGGCTGAGCGACAAGCTGGATGTAAGGCCCAATAAGCTTTCCGGCGGTCAGCAGCAGCGTGTGGCCGTCGCAAGGGCCCTGGCATCCAGACCCGATTTCGTTCTGGCCGATGAACCCACGGCCAACCTCGACACCGAATCGGCGTTCAACCTGCTGGATATCATGGCCCGCCTCAACAAAGAAGAAAACATTACCCTGGTATTCTCCACCCACGATCAACGGGTTATTGACCGGGCGCGCCGGGTAATAACGCTGGTCGACGGCGCTGTGGATAAGGATGAAACTTTTGACAGAGACTAACCCATGGCCATCCTTTTTACACTTGCCTGGCGCAACCTCTGGCGCAACAAACGTCGCACCCTGATCACGGTCAGCTCAGTGCTGTTTACCTACCTGCTGGCCGTGGCCCTGTTGTCTTTTATGGGCGGATTTCAGGAACAACTGACAGAGTCAATGATCCGCCAGGACACCGGCTACCTTCAGGTACAGGATGCCATGTACCTTGACGAACCCTCCATGGACCATATTTTTGAGTATGGGGAAGAGGTTCGTGAGGCGCTCGCACATTTTGAGGATGAGATCGAATACACAGTTCCCCGGATCCGGGGGTTTTCACTTGCAGCCAAAGAAATGTCAACCAGGCCGGCCATGGTCAACGGCATTGTGCCGGAACAGGAGGATCAATTAAGAGATCTTTCAGGAAATATGGTACAGGGTGAGATGTTCGGCATGGATGATGAATATGCAGTGGTGGGAGCCGGATTGGCAGAGTTGCTCAGCCTTGAAATCGGAGACACCATCGTACTGATCGGTCAGGGCTTTCAGGCCGTAAGTGCCACAGGGAAATTCCGTGTGGGCGGCATCATTGAATTCAGCATACCGGAACAAAACAATACCATGGTGTACCTGCCCCTGGAAGTCGCCCAGTGGTATTTTGCCGCCGGCAACAGGCTCAGCAACCTGCTGATAATGACCGGCGGAAAGGATCAGATCCGGCCACTGGCAGCACAAATCCAGCAAGAACTGGATGAAGAGTGGTATGCCGTCCGGACATGGAAAGAAATTGTCCCGGACATGGTAGAACTGATGGAAATGCAACGCCTGGTGTACAGCCTCATCACCTGGGTCTTTTATATTATTGTGGGGTTCGGCATTTTCGGCACCATTCTCACCATGCTGTATGAACGGATGCGTGAGTTCGGAATCCTCCTTTCCCTGGGGATGAGGCGCTATAAACTGGCCATGGTAACCCTCACAGAAACCGTGATCATCGGCCTTCTCGGAGTATTCACCGGGATCACAGCGGGTATCCCACTGATTTATATATTTCACCGCTTCCCCATCCGGTTGTCAGGCGGGATGGCTGATTACATGTATAGCTTCGGCATGGAACCGGCATTCAGGTTCATCATGAGTCCCGGCATATTCATGACCCAGGGGATCATTGTTTTCGTGATCACCTTATTCATCGGGCTTTATTCCATGCGTAAAATTTTTGTGATGGATGTACTGGATGCAACCAGAAGTTAAATATACAAACCCTCCCATCCGTAAGCCTGCTTCTTCCCGGCCTGCGGATGCGGTAAGGGGAAAAATAACATGACAGCAAGTAACCAAGATGTGGATACTATTTAAAATAGCGTGGCGGAATATCTGGCGGAATAAAAAACGCAGTCTGGTGATCATGGTGGCCATTGCACTGGGTCTGACCGGCGGCAATTTTATATCGGCGACCTATATGGGACTGATGAACCAGACCATCGAAGAAAGCATTGAAAAGCAGCTATCCCATATTCAGCTGCATGACCCTGATTTCATAGCCGACCGGGAAATCAGAAACCGGATCCCGGATGCCCGGCTTATCGCAGATGAAATCCGGTCGATTCCCGGCGTACTGTCAGTTGCTGAAAGAACCAGCCTGGATGGCATGGCAGCCTCTCCCCACCTCACGGCCGGTGTGCGTATAACAGGCATTATCCCCGAACGGGAAATTGAAACCACCCGCTTTAATGAACAGATCGTCGAAGGGACTTACTTCACCGAAGAGGGGCGATTACCTTCAGTGGTAATCGGCAGGGAACTCGCCGAAGAACTTCAGAGCAATGTCGGATCGCGCATCGTACTCACCTTTCAGGACACAGAAGGGGACCTCATCCATGCTTCATTCCGGGTGGAAGGAATATTTCAGGCTACCGCGACGGCTTTCGAGAAGGGAACAGTTTTTATCAGATCCGACGACATCAGCGAAATAATCGGCAATGAACAGATCTTTACCGAAATAGCCCTTCTGCTGCAGCAGGAAGACCTGCTTGAAGATATTTCAGAAACCCTGCGGCAGCAATACCCGGACTTAACCGTAAGAACCTGGAAGGAACTGGCACCCGACCTGGAATTCGTGGTTGAAATCACAGAAAAAAGCCTGCTGATGATCACGGCAATTATTTTATTGGGAGTGGCCTTCGGCATCCTGAACACCATCCTGATGTCGGTTCTGGAACGCACCCGCGAGCTGGGTATGCTTATGTCAGTGGGCATGAAGCGGATACAGGTATTTTTCATGGTGATTCTTGAAACGGTTTTGCTTTCGCTGACAGGCGGGGTGGCCGGGCTGACCGCATCTTTCTTGCTGATCAGCTTTTTGCAGCAACGCGGAATGGACCTATCATCCATCGGAGGAGAAGCTTTGCGTGATTTCGGTTTTTCGCCATTTATCTACCCCGAGCTGGACGCCATTTTTTACCTGAAAGTAACCGCCATGGTAGTCGCCTTTGCCATCCTGGCCGCCATCTACCCCGCCCGGAAAGCCACCAAATTAGAACCCGCCGACGCCGTCCGCCATGAATAAATTAACCCCATCAACCAACAACCAACAACCAACAACTACCCGGGCCGTTTACCGGACCACCGGCAGCTGCCCCATCACTCCGCCCATGAAAACCAACAACCAACCTACCATGAAATACCTGACTACCATTCTGATCCTAACCACCTTAACCGCCCACACCCTTTTCGCACAACCATTCGGCAACGACTCCCCTTTCAGGCTTCGCGGATACATCAAAGCCATGCCCGGCCTTCAGCTGGACAAAGATTT
>SKUN01000171.1 GCA_007129945.1 Bacteroidales bacterium | reverse complement strand
CAAATAAAACAGCTATCCTCTGAATTTTTGTTATTATTGCATACGAAACAACATTAAATTTTCACAACTTTCCCATTAATTCTTTAATCATGAAGAGAACTGCTTTTTACTACTTCCTGCCCGTGTATATTGGTCTGGTTGCTGCCCTGTTATTCACCGCCTGTGCATCTGACAATGCGGAGGTTATTTATATCAATGGCAATTTTTACACCCTGGATGAGGCTGTACCCAGAGCCGAAGCTGTTGCGGTGCGTGATGGTGAGTTTATTTTTGTCGGCGACGAGGACGGTGCCAGGATGTTTGCGGGGAATCACACAGAGGTGGTCGACCTGGGAGGTCAAACGGTTATCCCCGGACTAACCGAGAGTCACATGCATTTTGACAACCTGGGCCGTAATTTGCTGGTGGCTCCCCTGGATGTGTACTGGCTGCCCCTGGATGAACTCACAGAAAAACTCGAGGCCGCGGTAGAGGAAGCAGCTCCCGGCGACTGGATCATTGCCAGGGGGTACAATGATGCCATCTGGGATGAAAGCCCGCACCGTCGCATCCTGGATGCGGTAAGCCCCGAGAACCCGGTTGTGCTTCGCCGTTATTGCGGTCATGCGCATTTTGTCAACACCAGGGCCCTGGAAGAAGCCGGTGTTACTGCTTCCACAGAAGATCCTGATGCAGGAAGCATAATTCGTGATCAACACGGAGAACCCACTGGTGTGCTGGTGTCAGCCGCGGGAGCCTTGGTTACAGCTCATGTACCCCCCACCCCGTCTCTTTCTGAGGCAGAGGAACTTGAAGCGTTACAAATGGGCAGTGATGCACTGCTGGCAGCCGGAATTACCACTGTGCATTGCGCCTCAGGTATTGGCATGGATGATCTCAGGCTAAGACAGGAGGCTTTCAACCAGGGGTTTTTACAGGTACGCCTGATGGATGCGGTAAGTGTTGAAACAGCCCGGGAGTTGGGAAGCCCCCTTACCGGCCTTTATAACGATCGCTACACGGTTCGCTGGGTAAAAATGTTTGCCGACGGATCGCTCGGCGGACGTGGTGCAGCCATGCTCCAGCCCTATGACGATATGCCGGGAGAATATGGAGCCCTTCGTGCACTGGGTCAGGATGAAGAAGCCTATGCTGAATTGGTGGCGGAATTGCTTGAACTTGGATTCACGACCCGTACCCACTCTATTGGCGACCGGGGAAACAGGGCCACACTGAATGCCTTCGAAAAGGCCATGGAGATGGCAAATAAACAACCGGAAGAGGCACGACTGGTAGTGGAACATGCCCAGGTGCTTCATCCGGATGACATCGAAAGATTTACAGACAGAAGGATCATTGCATCCATGCAACCGGTGCATGCCACGGAAGATATGCTTTTTGTGGAAGACCGTATTGGCCCTGAAAGAGCTGCCGGAGCGTATGCATGGCGCAGTATACTTGATCAGGGAGGCATCATTTCCGCTGGCTCTGATTACGGAGTTTCTCCCTTCAATCCTTTTTACGGGCTTCATGCGGCCGTAACCCGTCAGGACCGTGAAAATTATCCGGAAGAAGGCTGGTTTCCTGAACATTGCATGACCCGTGAAGAAGCATTGAAAGCCTACACAAAATGGCCCGCCTATGTGGAATTTTCCGAAGACAGAAAAGGTAGTATAAGCCAGGGAAATCTCGCGGATTTCATCGTGATCGACCGTGACTACTTCGAGGTGCCTGTGGAAGAAATTCATCAAACAGAAGTACTTCGGACGGTATTGGCTGGCCAGACAGTATTTGTGGCCGAATAGTTCCCGCAGTAAGACACCCGCCGGGAATCAGCCGGGATTGTCAAAAAATCAACATTGTCATTCACCATAACCAACAACAACATGATACGATCAAATTTAATTATTACCGCCTTAATTTTTTTCCTGATGAACGTCCTGGTAAGCACTGCAGTGTTCGGATGTTTTACCGTTATCGTGGGTAAGGACGCAAGTCGTGATGGCTCAGTGCTTTTCGGCCACCTTGAGCAGAATGGAGGATTGCGGAATATGAGTTACCGCTATGTCCCCCGTATTAATCATGAACCGGGCGATGTGGTTCACCTCCACCGGGGTGGCACCTGGCCCCAGCCGGAAGAAACATACGCTTTCCTTTGGACGAGCAATATCGGGACAGAGTTTGCCGATGGTTACTTCAATGAATGGGGTGTGGCAGTGGCCTCGGATGCCTGCGCCACAAGGGAGGACTCTTATGAAGAGCTGGTGGAGCGCGGCCAGATCACTGACGGAGGTATCGGGTATAAACTTCGTCGGCTCATTGCCCAGCGGTCACGCACTGCCAGGGAAGGTGTTGAGGTAGCAACTGAACTGCTCAACCACTTTGGCTATGCTTCTTCAGGGAGGACTTATGTGATTGCAGATGCCGATGAGGCATGGGTCATTAGTGTGGCAGCCGGAAAAAACTGGATTGCCCAGCGGGTTCCGGACGATGGCGTTGTACTTCTTCCCAATGTACATATTATTGGATCTGAAGCGGACCTGAACGATACGGAAAATGTGATCGCATCAGAGGGCCTTGTCGATTACGCTATTTCCCGTGGTTGGTATGATCCCGATTCCGGTGAACCTTTCAGTTTCCGGGAAGCTTTCAACCGCCCGGCCCGCGAAGGCAGTTTTATGGATGAAAATGGGGTAGATCCAAGGCAGTGGTTCAGCCAGTCTCTCGTCAGGGGAGAATTGATCGAACTTCCTGCAGACGGTCAGCTTCCTTTTGCCCTTTACCCTGACCGTAAATTTGATGTCATGGATGTGGCAAATATCATTCGCAGCCACGGACACATTGAAGGACAGGATCCGGATATGACAATGTCTTACCGCCTGGGGATGGAGGAAGGCGTTTCTCCCCACGACCGTGACGGTGGCGGTTCCGGCCAGATATGCAGCGGCACCAGCCAGGAGTTGGTCGTGTATCAGCTGAGAAACTGGATGCCCGCTGAGATCGGATCGGTTGGCTGGCGAACTACGGCGGCTCCCTGCGGATCTGTACTGGTACCCTGGTATGCCGGCGTAAATAAAACCCCGGCCCCGTACTACAAGCCCTGGCCCCTGAAAGATGCCCTGGATGTGGAGTTTCAGTTCAACCCGCCGGAGGGTACCTTCGATTATGACCCGGAGAACGCCTTTGATGTATTCAATGCCCTGGAAAACATGATCGACCTGAATTATGTCCGAAATATAGAAATGGTCAGGGAAGAATGGGATGCCATGGAGCAGGAACAGTTTGACATGCAGGAAGCCATTGAAAAACTCGCACTGGAACTATATGAACAGGATAAGGATCTGGCCGTAAGCTTCCTGACAGGGTATTCCAACTATCGCGCCATGTATGCCCTGGAAAAAGCCAAAGATCTACTGAATAACCTGAAAACAATTCACTGGGCACATTAATAAAACGCACTTATGAAAACAAATTTCGGTCCCTCAAAAATTCTGTTTCCCAGCCCTGTGGCACTGGTGGTAACGGGAACCATGAACGAAGCCAATATAGCCACCATCGCCTGGGCCAGCCTGCTAACCAGTAAGCCCCCGACACTGGGTATTTCTGTGGGACAGAAAGGGTTTACCGGAGAGGCAATCAAGAACAACAACAATTTCAGTGTTAACATCGCCACGGTGAACATCATGACCGAAGCGGATTTTTGTGGAATTACCACCGGAAAGGAGATTGATAAATTCGAACGATCCGGCCTGACAAAAATGCCTTCCAATGTCATCGAGTCACCCATTATCAAAGAGTGTCCGCTTAACCTGGAATGCAAGCTGACGGACTGGCGGATCATCGGGCAGACCATCCATTTTGTGGGTGAAATTGCCGAAACCCATGTGGATACGAAACTATTGGGCGACACTGCTGATCTTGGCTCCATTGATATTGGCGCCTTCAACCCCCTGATCTATTTCGGGGGTGTGAGGGAATACAGAAAAGTGGGGGAGAAAATCGGAGATGCCTACCAAATTGGCAAACAACCCAGGTAACAGATTAACGTAGTCGCCTAATGCCCCAGCAGATCCTTGATAAGACGGTTTTTTCCCTTTCCGAAGTTGGCAGAAGTATTCAGAAAACGCTCCGGAACAGGTATACAAACAGTTACTGGATCAGGGCTGAATTGAATAAGCTCAATCATTACGGGCAGTCCGGTCACTGTTTCCCGGAACTGGTTGAAAAAGATAATGATACGATCAGGGCACAGATGCGGTCAGTCTTATGGAGAGAAGATTATGCTGCCATCAATGGTAAATTTCTTGAGGTATTAAAAGAGCCGCTGAAAGACGGGATTAAAATCCTGCTACTCGGCAGGATTTCCTTTGATCCCGTTTACGGGCTTTCTATTCGCATTGTGGACATAGACCCTTCCTTTACCCTGGGGGACCTGGAACAGGAGAAGCAGGCCTGCATTGCTGCACTGGTAAGAGAAGGATTGTTTGAAAAGAACAAAGCACTCAGCGTTCCGCTGCTCCCGCAGAGAATCGCGGTGATCTCTGCAGAGACCAGCAAAGGGTATGTTGACTTTACCCGCATCATTGACCAAAACGAATCACATTACCGGTTTTTTCATATGCTTTTCCCCGCATTACTGCAGGGTGACCAGGCAGCCCGTTCCATTTCGGCTCAACTTACCTGCATCAAAGAGATCATTCAACATTTCGACCTGGTTGCCATCATTCGTGGCGGAGGAGATGACATCGGGCTTTCCTGCTATAACAACCTGTATCTTTCCAGGGCTGTGGCGGATTTTCCGCTTCCGGTATTTACAGGGATCGGCCATGCCACCAACGAAACCGTGACGGAAATGGTCGCACACACGAATGCGATCACCCCTACCAAACTTGCTGAAACACTGATTGCTTATTTCCGGGACTACGATAATAAGGTCTGGAATCTGGCTGAAAAAATCAACCATGCAAGCCGGCAGCAGCTGACACTGAACCGCCATCTATTTATATCCAGTGTGAATCAATTAAGATCGGGGGTAAATGAACAGCTTGCACATGAACGCTACGGACTGCAGGAATCATCACTGCGGTTAAAATCTGGGACTAAATCCCTGTTAAGTGACAACGGTCGTGAACTAAAAGGACTGGAATCTTCCGTTGGGCAGCTTCATCCTGACAATGTGCTGAAAAGGGGTTACAGCATAACCCGGCACAAAGGCAAAGCTTTGAAAAGCGGGCAGAAACTCAGGAAAGGGGACTTGCTTGAAACGACACTTTTCGACAGTGTAGTCCAGAGTCAAACCATCACAACCCAAAAAAGAGAAAAACCATGACTGACAAACCGGCATACTCTGAAGCATTTCAGGAATTACAGGAAATTGTCGCCGATATAGAGGACGGACAGATCGATGTGGATGCATTGTCCGAAAAGGTGAAACGGGCAGCAGAGCTGATCCGGATCTGCAAGGAAAAACTCCGGGGTACCAGTGAAGACGTACAGCAGATACTAAAAGAACTGGAGGAGTCCGGTTCCGGCAATGAGATGCACGACAGGTAACTGATTCACCTAATGCACATGCCCCTCCATCTCCTCCGCAGGCATTTCGGCACCTCCAACCCCTTCTCTCAGCACTTCCCGGACTTCGCCGCACCTGAGCATCATGGATCCGAAATAAGGGTTGCTGATCTCCTCAAATTCGCTGAGCCAATAGGCTCCTCTGTCATCGTCATACATGGGGCAGAAAGCCACATAGAAAGTCTGCCCGATAGCTCCCAGGGTTTGTGCCACAGAGATCATAGCCTCTGATAAAGGTTCAAATTGAGCACGCCGGGTTTCCAGCTCATCTGCACCAAGGAAATCATCCAGGCTTTCAGCGATCAGACCGTATTGCTCCATCCAGAACATATGGTGTTCCCCTTCAAGGGAATGCTGGCCTGTTTCTTCCAGCTGGTTCAACATGGATTCGGCATGATCCACGGAAATTTCCTCCGGGTCATCATCAGCAAGGGCATTCTTTACGTCAAAATAACGTTCAAACAGCAACCCGAGATTGCTGCGGAAAGGTTCAGGCAACTCAATGGTTTCAGGGGGTGACATCATGCTGAAATGACCACGCAACTGGGCAGCGGCGTCAATGGCAAACACGCTGTTAACAGCAATCTCTTCACCGGCCGACAACCCGGACAATACCGGATAACCTTCAGCCGTTGGAGCACCCGTTTCAATTTCCCTGAACTCAAAAGTGAACCCCTCTTTTTCGGGTCTTTTGACATAGACCACAGAACGTTTACCGGTCCATAATACCGAAGAGGAAGGGATCATTACCTCCTGACTGGCATCACCGGAATCAATATCCGCATACACCAGCATTCCGGGTTTCAGAAACATTTCATGATTGCGCACCGTGAGCCTGGCACGGGCAGTGCGGGTCTGATGATCCAGGAATGGATCCACAAACTCTACCCTGCCGGCAAATTCCCTGCCGGGACTGGACGGAATTCCCAGGACGGCCTCATCTCCTGTGCGTATTTGCCCAAGCTGGTTTTCGTACACATCCAGCTCCACCCACACAGTTACAAGGTTAGCGATGGCAAACATGTTTTCCCCGGTTGCCAGATAGTCTCCTTCTGACACATGCCTTTCCACAAGATAACCTGACTGGCCGGCATATACATTGATATGTGACCGGGCTTCTCCCTCTGACTCAATATTGTCAATTTGTGACTCCGTCAGGTTAAACAACCTCAGACGTTCGCGAGCTGCTGCATAAAGACGTGGGTTTTGCTCTTTGCCCCTCGCGGCACTGAGTAATTCCTGCTGGGCCTGCATCATTTCGGATGAATACACCGTTGCAAGCGTTTCGCCCGCCCGGATGAAACGGCCTGTAAAATCCGCAAACAATTCGTCAACCCGCCCGGGGAAATTGGCAGTAATATTCCGGGTTTCTCTCTCATTCACCGCAACCTTACCGGTCAGACGTACCTGGCTGACCGCTTCCCTGGCAGTAACCCTCATGGTCTGCACATTTGCCCATTTGTAATGACTTTCACGCATACTGAATAAAAAAGGATCATCCTCCTGGTGATCATCATCTTCTGAAGCCGGAATCAGTTCCATCCCACAGATGGGGCAATCACCCGGATTATCCTGCCTGACCTGGGGGTGCATGGAACAGGTATACTCAACCTCCCCGGCTTCTCCCACCACCTCGTGATCATGAGTGTGATCATCTGTCTCTCCGCCTCTGCCAAAGAGTAACCATCCCAGCAAAATACCAGCCAGTACAAGCAATGTATAACGTATGGTTAATTTTCTGTTGTTGTGACTCATAACTGTTTCTCTTTACCTGAAAATATTTTCTGCACGAAGTTTGTCCACTTCTGCCCATTTTTTGTGACGATCTACCAACACCTCCAGTAATCGCCATTCGAGCTCAATCAACTGATCCTGTATCCTGAGCAATTCATCAAATCTTTCATCACCCGAGGCATATCCGGTCAACACAAGTTCCTCTGTTTTGTAAGTGATATTCAGCTGCTGATTGAAAAACTCCTGGTCGCGCTGAAGGTTGCTGATGGTTCTCTCCAGCCTGAACCACTCCCTGTGTAACACATCGGCCTGTTCCTGCCTTGAAAAGGTCGCCTGTTCCGCCAGTAGTCGTCCTTCTTCCCGGGTAGCCCGGTTTTTCTTTCCGTAGATGGGAAGCGATACAGATACCATCGGCATCAGCATGTGCCCTCCATCCATCTGACCCATTGCCGGGTCTCCCGCACCAAACAAGGCATACTGAAGACCAACCCCGAATCTCGGCCTGGTTTCCAGGTTGCTGAGTTCTCCCCTTATGCGGGCTGCTTTTGCAGCAGACTCCGCCCGCAGAAGCCGGGGATTGTTGGCAAACGCCTCCCGGTTATTCTCTGGTTCGGGCAACGGCGCAGTATTTTCCGGAAGCGCTGCAGGTGTTTCAATATCGGCCATTTCCTCCCTGCCGGTCAGGTTATTAAAAATACGCCGAAGGGCGTGATGTTCTTCCTCCAGCTTATCCTTACGATTACTCAGTTCCGCTATTTGTATTTCCAGCCGATACAGATCAAGCATAAGTCCGGATTGGCCCTGCCCGCCGCCATACCTGGTGTATATGATATCTTCACGATCTTCCAGGACTTCTATGAATTCACTTAGTAACTCCATTTGGCGGTTATTCCGGTAGACTTCCAGCCAGATATCTGTCAGCTCCAGAAACAATCTGTTTCGTTCCTCCAAAAACTCGCTGTATTTGCTAATGGCAGCTTGTTCAGCGGCTTCCTGTTGCTTTCCCAGGGTCCCGAACCACGGAAATGGTTGCATCAGCCCGAGATCAAGGTAATGATCACCCATGAGACGCCCCATGGGTGGGGTATAAATGCCGGCAGTCAACTGCGGATCCGGAAGGGAGCCTGCCAGATGTATCCTGCTGAGTGTCGCCTCATATTCTCTTTGTTTTGCAAGCAGTGCGGGATTGTTTTCCAGGGCTTGTTCAAGATAGGCTTCAGGGTATACCTGTCCATGCGACGGAAGGGCCATGGCCAGGAAAAGGATAAAAACCCAACCCCATTTTAACCTGTTCCATTGCCAATTAACCACCGGAAAAGCAGTAATTACGGATGTGTTTTTGATTTTATGCATCATTTTGTGCATTTTGCTTGTTCAACAGGTATTCATTCCATCCGGCATACAATACAGGTACCAGGAAGAGGGTGATCAGCGCAATGGTCATACCTCCGAATGCCGGAATGGCCATGGGAATCATAATATCTGCACCACGGCCCGTGGATGTCAGGATCGGCATCAGGGCCAACAAGGTGGTGGCAGTGGTCATCAGCGCCGGGCGGACACGCTTCAGGCCAGCTTCCAGTATTGCATTATGCAGTTCTTCTTTGTTTTCCGGACGGTTCTTTTTAAAGCTGTTCTTGAGGTATGTGGCAATCAATACGCCGTCATCCGTGGCAATTCCGAAAAGGGCAATAAACCCCACCCAGACGGCTACACTCAGGTTCATGACATCCATCTGAAACAATTCCCGCATATTTGTGCCAAATACAGAAAAATCCATAAACCAGGTTTGCCCGTAGAGCCAGAGCATCAGAAACCCGCCTGAAAACGCCAGCGCGATCGCAGAAAGGATCATCATGGAAACCGCCACCGAACGAAACTGGAAATAGAGGATCAGAAATATGACAATCATCGAAAGAGGAATAACCAGCATCAACCGGGCCTCGGCACGCATCTGATTCTCATAGTCTCCTGAAAAATGAAAATTAACCCCCTGGGGGATCTCAAGTTCTCCGGATTCAACTTTTTCATTAATTACGTCTTCGGCCTGACGGATCACGGATAGATCAGCCTGACCGGCTATCTTGTCAAAAGTAATGTAGGCCACCAGAAAAGTATCTTCTCCACGGATCATCCCCGGTCCTCTCCTGTAAGAGATCTCGGCCACTTCCCCCAGAGGCAGCCGGTAACCTGCCGGCGTATCGATCCATATCTTCCCCAGGGCTTCGGGGCTGTCGCGAAACTCCCTGGCATACCTTGCCCTGATTTCATATCTTTCCCGGCCCTCCACTGTAGAACTCAGGGCCATCCCTCCGATGGCGGTTTCCACCACCCGCTGAAAGGAACCGATGGATATGCCATGTCGGGCCAGGGTTTCTCTGTCAGGCCGGATTTCCATATAAGGTTTGCCCACTACCCTGTCTGCAAATACCGTGGGATCATCAATATAGGGGACATCCTGCAGTATTCCTTCCATTTGCATGGCAAAACCCTCAATGGTTTCCAGGTCAGGGCCAAACACTTTGAGCCCCATTGGCGCCCGCATTCCTGTCTGCAGCATTACCAAACGCGTTTCAATGGGCTGCAGCCTGGGCGCCGAGGTAAGACCGGGAATCCGCGCTACCCGGGTGATCTCCTGCCAGATATCATCCGGTGACTGGATGTGGTCGCGCCACTGACGGTAATAGCGCCCGCGTGAATCGGGGATCAGTTCACCATCTTCATCCCTCAGGAATTCACCCTCACCGTCGGTCTTAAAACGGATCTTGCGTCCGTCCATGTCGGATTTGTACTCCGATTTATAATTGATCACATTTTCGAACATGGTCATGGGTGCAGGGTCAAGCGGGCTTTCCGCACGGCCGGCTTTACCAACTACCATTTCCACTTCCGGTATGGCCTGAACCCGTCGGTCAACTTCCTGGAGGGCCTCCAGGTTATATTCAATGCCGGTGTGCGGCATGGTGGTGGGCATCAGAAGGAAGCTCCCTTCATCGAGTGAAGGCATAAACTCTCTTCCCAGCCCGGGAAAGGCATGATAGAGACCGCTCCAGACCGTTGTGCTGCGGATATTGACCCCTGCCTGATCAAAGCCCCTGGCTACAAATCCGAATACTTGTCCGAAACCCATCCAGATATTCAATCCCAGCAGCAGCAAAAACACCGGGATAAGCAAAAATTGCTTCTTATGCGACAGGCACCATACCAGCAATGTTGGATAATAATGCAGAAATAAACGGAACAGACCCAATACCAGAGCAATCACAATGACCAGGAAAAGCACGTTGATCAGCAGGCTTCGTTCAACACCTATGGGAAGCCAGGCGCTGGCAAGAAGAAGGAGAACCACCAGCATCGTAATTCCCAGGTTGATCAGGTTGCGATTTGGTCCGATTTTATCGGGAAAAAACTGCTGAAGAATTCCTGCCGACCCCATCAGGATAATAAAAAGCCCCGGCCACCATAAAACATAAGCAGTAATCAATATGCCTGCTACCAGTAAGGCAACGTTTAAAGCCAATGAGATATAGCTCTTATAGCGCCATCGCCTGAAAAAGTCTGTGTTGATCTTGCCCGAAAACTGGTAGGCCAGCATTGGCATAAAGGCCATTGAGATGATGAGTGATGCCACCAGCGCAAAGGTTTTGGTAAATGCCAGGGGTGAAAACAGCCTGCCTTCTGCTGCCTGCAGGGTAAAAACGGGCAGAAAACTCACAATGGTGGTTGACACCGCAGTCAGGATGGCAGGAGCTACTTCCACAGCTCCCTCATACACGGTCTCGAGCCTGGACTTTCCCTTATCTGCAGCTTCACGCAAGTGCCGCAATATGTTCTCATTCATGATAATTCCCAGATCAACCATGGTCCCAATGGAGATGGCAATACCTGACAAGGCCACAATGTTGGCGTCCACCCTGAAATATTTCATCATGATAAAACTCATCAGCACGGCCAGCGGCAACAGCGCGGAAATAAGCAGGGAGGTACGCAGGTGATAGATCATCACAATGATCACAATGATTGAGATCAAAATCTGCAGAATGATCGCGTCATTCAGGGTTCCCAGGGTCTCGTAAATAAGCTGTGTACGATCGTAAAACGGGACGATGGTCACCTGTGCACTGGTACCGTCGGCCAATTCCCGGGAAGGAAGGCCTGAGCTGATCTCTTCAATTTTTTCTTTTACATTCTGGATCACCTCCAGGGGGTTTTCTCCGTAACGGGCCACTACAACCCCTCCGACTGTCTCCACGCCCCCTTTATCCAGGATTCCGCCGTGATTCCTCACAGCCGGCCCGATGTTCACCCTGGCAATATCACCGATGCGCACAGGTACATTGTCGCGTACAGCCACCACTGCCTGGCGGATATCCTCCGGAGACTCCACATAGCCCAGGCCCCGCACCAGGTATTCGACCATATTGTATTCAATGGTATTTGCCGCCGTTTCGCGATTGCTTTCCCTTATGGCACGGGCCACTTCCTCAAGTGTGATATCATAAACTTTCAGGGCGTCAGGATCCAGGTCTACCTGGTACTCTTTGACATGTCCGCCGACACTGGCAACTTCTGAAACACCTTCTACCCCGCTCAGGGCAAGCCTGACATAGAAGTCCTGTATTGAGCGTAACTCATGCAGATCCCAGCCTCCGACCGGCTCCCCGTTCTCATCCAGTGCATCCAGTGTGTACCAGAAAACCTGGCCCAGGGCCGTGGCATCAGGCCCAAGTTGAGGCACCACATCATCCGGAAGCAAACCGGAAGGCAAAGCATTCAGCTTTTCAAGGATGCGTGAACGGCTCCAGTAATACTCCACGTCCTCTTCAAAAATGACATAAATACTGGAAAATCCGAACATGGAAGTGGACCGGATGGTGCGTACACCAGGTATACCCAGCAAGGAGGAAGTCAGGGGATAAGTTATCTGGTCCTCAACATCTTCGGGAGATTGCCCCATCCACTCGGTGAAAATGATCTGCTGGTTTTCCCCGATATCGGGAATGGCATCTACCGGAACGGGATCACGTGGCAGCAAATCAATTTTCCAGTTGAACGGAGCCACAGATACGCCCCATCCAACCAGAAAAATGATCAGTAGCCAAGCCACGAGTCGGTTTTCAAGAAAAAATCGAATCAGCTTGTTGAGCATGTTGGTTTATTTGGTCACATAACAGATTGTTCTATCGTCATAAAGGTCAGCTACTGCAGCAGCTTCCCTCCTCAGCCTTTTCCGCATTTTTTCGCTCATATTTACAGCAGGCAGGCAGACTGTTATACACCTCATCATCTGCACGCACCTTTTCTGTATCGTGGCCCGCATCGGCAATGCGCTGATGGACTTTTTCCAGGTCAACCTGTCCGGCATCATAACGTAGGGTCAGCATCTGCTCGTCCTGCGACCATTCGGCAAATGATACACCATCAATCTTGGCTGCAGTCTCAATGCGTTCTTTACACATGCCACAGGCACCGTAAACCTTGAATTCTGTTTCTGTGGGATTGGCTTGTAGGGCACCCAGTGATGGCAGCAAAATGGCTGCCAGTAAAAATAATGTCTTCATAACTGAATTGTTTTGTTTGACAATGATTTGTTAAGTTTAATTCAGGTATAAAGGTACTTTATCAGAAGGTTACGAATGTATCACAATTATGGGAAAAAGATATGAAATTCACAACTCATCAAGGGATGTACGTTGGTTGTTATGAAGTTTCCGGAATTCTCCAGGGGTCATGCCGGTCACTTTTTTAAACTGGCTGTTCAGGTAAGAAGGGCTGCTGTACCCCATTTGCCAGGCAATTTCACCCAGGTTCATTTCGTCATAAAACAGCAGTTCTTTGACCTTTTCAATTTTCTGCCGTATGATGAATTGCTCCAGGGTAATCCCTTCCACCTGCGAAAACAGGTTGCTGATATAGCTGTATTCGTAAGGAATCTCCTTTCCGACCAGGTCAGACCAGTTGTGTTTGACGCCTCCTTCAGCATGGTGAATATTCCGGATTACAACCCCTTTAATTTTTTGTATCATCCGGCTGCGCCGCTCGTCGATCCTTTTGAATCCGAGTTCTTCCAGGGCTTTGTCCAGCCTTTCTTTTTCCGGTTCAGTCAACGCCTCCCTGTCCAGTACAAGCTCTCCGAGCGAAACATACAAGGGTTTCAGGTTCAGGGTTTCTGCCACATTACGGACAGCCTCGACGCAACGGGGGCATACCATATTTTTTATAACCAGTTTTACGGGCATAGACCGGGTGTTTAGTCGTTTCGCTGAATGATTTCTGCAGTGCGGTTCCCATAAGGAAGGGAGCCGCCCTCCTCTTCTCTCAGTTTTTTCCAGGCCCTTGAAATGATGAGTTCTTCCACGTCATCTTTTTCACAGGGAACCTCAACCACGTACTCCTCTATTTCGTAGGTGGCAATATTGCATTTCACAATGGCCTTTCCCATGTTGTTGGTTTATTTTGATGAAACGGATAAATTGACCGGCAGGCTGAAACTCCACTTCGGCACCCCGGCCTTTCCTTTCAAACAAATATACGCGACAAATTTGAATTTATCCAGTATTTACGGAAAATCATGCACTGCTGACAGTAATCTGCCACAGTGGAAGTATTCAAAAAAAAATAATGTATATTGCAACCGGTATCGGACCGAAGCGTTCCGCCATCCTTAATGACTAACCAAATCTACAACCAACATGATCAGAAACATTTTCTTGCTGGGAGCATTCATGTTCCTTTCGACATTTCTTTATGGACAGTATACCCCATGGTATTACTGGACATTTTTACCGGAGGAGCAAATGAACGAGATCATCGGCGAAGCATCCGGTGAAACAGCCTATCATACCATTATTGAAACGGCCGGATATACAAGAAACCGGCGGGCAGAAGAATACCGGACCACATTCAGGGAGTCGGCTTATATTTATGACAAGTTGCAGTTTTACGGTATAACCGAAGCTGATCTTGTAAGGGTTCCGGCCCGCAACGATGAAACCTGGAACGGAATCAGGGGTGATCTCTGGGAAATATCGCCGGGAAGATCAAAAATCGTATCCTACCGGGACAATGCTTTTCAGCTTACCCAGGGGAGCACTGATGCAGATGTCCGGGCAGAATTGGTGTGGGTAGGAAGAGGTTCACAGGAAGAGGTAAATGGCGCAGATGTAGAAGGAAAGATCGCCGTTGGCCACGGAAACGTATCTTACATACACAGAAACGCGATCATGGCAGGAGCTCTGGGTGTGGTGGCCATCAGCGATTCAAGGAATTATTTCGATCCGCTGCAGATTCCCGCAGGCCGGATCGGGCAAGTTCAAAATCCTGATACGGAGGAAATCCGCCCTGCAGGGTTTGCTTTTCAGATGAATGTACGCGAGGGACAATATTTGAGAAACCGTTTACTGAGGGGTGAAAGTATCGTTGCCCACGCCACGGTGGAAACCAGCATGGAACCCTACGAGATCCAGAATGTAGAAGCTACCATTGTCGGCCAGAATCCTGATGAGATCGGGGTCATTTTATCTGCACACATTTTTGAGGGGCTGGTGAAACAGGGTGCCAACGACAACAAGTCTGGCGGTGCCGCCATCCTGGAAGTGGCCAGGGTATTGAATACCCTGATTGAAGAAGGGCGTATCCCGCGCCCAAAGCGCAGTATTCGTTTTGTCTGGGGGCCCGAATTTTCCGGAACCCGGCCATGGGTTGAGATGAATTTTGAAGACATCAGGGATGCGCTTTGCAACATCAATATGGACATGGTCGGTGAATGGCTCAGCCTGAACAAATCTACCTTCTCCCTGATGCGCACTACTTTTGGCAATGCCCATTACGTGAATGACGTGGTGGAAAATTATTTCCGCTTTGTCGGGGAGGGAAATAAAGAAAAAATCCATAACAGGCGGGATACTTACCCGGTGGCCCAAAGGATTGTAGCTCCTTTTGGA
This sequence comes from Bacteroidales bacterium, assembly GCA_007129945.1. Lineage (GTDB taxonomy): Bacteria > Bacteroidota > Bacteroidia > Bacteroidales > UBA7960 > PUPG01. The sequence continues at coordinate 9,040 of SKUN01000171.1, read as the reverse complement.
GCGGATGAACCTTTTCGTTACAGCATTGAGCCTCATTACGGGTCATCAGACCATGTTGTTTTCAACAACTTCGGTGTCCAGATTCCTGGCGTCATGCTGATCGCCTGGCCGGATCAATGGTATCATACATCGGGCGATGTGGCCGACAAGGCCGATCCCACACAATTAAGGAGGGCCGTGGTGATCGCAGCCGCATCAGCCTATACCATTGCCAATGCCGATGATGAAATGGCCATTAAAATTGCCGCCGAGATCACCGGAAATGCCACAAGACGCCTGGGTCATCAATTACAGGTGGCCATGGATATGGTGAACAACAGTGATGCTGACAATCTGCAGGTACGCTACCAGGAAGCCAGTGAACTGCTTAAAGCCCACCTTTTGAACGAACTGGCCACAGTGGCATCAACCTATGAATTGGCGGAAGATACCGATCTGGTCAGCAACAATATTGAAGCGATGAAAACAAGTATTGAGGCTGTCGGGCTGAGTCACCGCAATGCACTGCAAGCCCGGATGCAGACCAGGTCCCGTATTCTCGGTTTGGATGCGGTATCGCCGGAAATAATCCTGACAGAAGAGGAAGAACGGGCCAGCAACATTATCCCTTCCTACACACCCGGTACATACAAAGGAGGGCCGAACATCCTGAATGAGAGCCTGGCTGCACTGTCAGAAGAGGCAACAGAAGAATATCCTGTAAAGGGGCGCATCGACCGGACTGAAATTGCACGCCTGGTGAATGGAGAATATTCCATTTATACGATCAGGACATTGCTGGATGCACAACAGGAAGGGTCAACCAATATGCGGGACATCCTGAACTATTTCGAGCAAATGAAAATCGCGGGATTGGTGGATTTTTAACGTTGCTTTATTTGCTGACTTTCCCGATACGATCTTCCACGGATCTGATCTTGCCTTCAAGCCGGTTACCTTTTCCTTTACGGATATCCAGCTTCATACTGGAGTAAATCCGGTTGCAGTCGGGTTCCAGCAAATCGTAGGCTTGTTCAATCACCCGAAGTATCTCAGGCATGCTGTCTGCCTCGACCACCGTACCCATAGGTGTCAGCCGGTAATTCAGCCCCGTCTCCTTAATCATCTTGATAATTCTGCTCACATAAGGACTCACACTCTCCCCTTTATCCGTGGGGAACATTGAAAATTCGAGTAATACGGACATGGATCTTATTTTTGTTTACTATAAAATTACAAAAGACGCAGGACATAAAAAATCAGGCTCAAGGTATTTCGTCTCAATAAAATGAATAATTTAGCCAATGAAAACGGGCTAATTGCAGGTAAAACACCGAAAAATATCCATACGAAAACTTTTTCGATCCGATATGAGAATAACAATAATTGGTATTATCTTTATTATTACCGTGATCGGTTGCAGGTCAACACGAGAGGGCGGAGATATGAATAATATAAATAACTGGGAAAACCCGGTGATCCATGTAAGGGATCACCCCGGAATTGAGAGGACTTTCAGGCAGGATGGTCAAACCCCGGATGACAATGGCGAATTGGGGCTGAATGATTTTCTTGACCGTAAAAACGCCAAATTCAGGGAAAGCGGGATCAGCCATGCGGAAGCCAGCCATGTGTATCAAATGCTATACAACTCCGGCATTCTTTTTAATGAGCCGGTTGGCATGCCTGATCCGGATGAGCCGCGTACCCGTGAAACGGTTGACGACCTGAAAAGGCGGATAGCCATCCGCAAGAAAGACGAAAACACCTATTACATTTTCTTTGTCAGAACTTCCTGTGGGTACACTTATTTTTATGGATATTTTGACATGCCCGAAGAGCCACAAAATCTTAATTTGCAAGCTGTTGAAAGCTGGCGTGCAATCGTGCCCTGCTGACCCATTGCTACTGTAATTCACTTAAAGTCTCTTTTCGATGTATCCGCGTACCATCATTTTACTGCTATTCTGCCTTGCAGCCCCCTTCAACATTTTCGGTCAGCATGGGGCCGTTGAACCAACCGACCTGAAGTCGCGACAAGAAGCTCTGAAAGTCAAGTCAGCGGAGATACTGGTTGACCTGACTGCAAACAGGGAGCTGGCTCACTCCATTGCCGGTGAAAAAGGCTGGGTTACCAGGCAGGTCCTTCCCAATGGTGATGTGATCTCACTGGAGGGTGTGGATGAAAATGGCCTGCCCGTTTATCATACCACTGAATTTAATTTTTATGCGGCAGCGACCACTGCCACTGACAAACTTTGGGCGGGCGGCGGAAACGGTCTGAATCTGACAGGCGGCTCTCCGTTTATGGACGGTAAACTGGCTATTTGGGACGGAGGCAATGTACGCGGAGGGCACCAGGAAATTTCCCGCCGTTCCACCGCAAACAACCCGGATGCCGACCTCAGTAATCACGCAACCCACGTAGCGGGCACCATGATCGCTTCCGGGGTGAACCCTTTGGCCAAAGGCATGGCATACGGGGCAAATGAGATCAGGACCTGGGATTTCAGCAATGACGGGGAAGAAATGACTGAAGCAGCCGCAAGTCTGTTGGTTTCCAACCACTCCTACGGAAGAATTGCGGGATGGCGTTTCAATGGTGAAAGGGACGGGACTCCTACTGATCCTTACTGGGAATGGCGGGGAGATATATCTGTCAGCAAAGAGGAGGATTATGTGTTCGGTTATTATGACACCCGGGCTCAGTTATGGGATATGATCGCTTACTACTCACCCTATTACCTGATCGTAAAATCTGCCGGCAACAATCGTGGCTCCAACGGGCCTTCCGTAGGGCAGCCTTACTGGCGCTTTAACGAAACAGGAAACTGGACCCTGGATAACCGTTCACAGGATATGAGCAGCAACAGCGGGTACAATACCGTGCCGGCTTATGGAAATGCCAAGAACATTCTCAGTGTGGGGGCTGTAAGCGCAATCAAAAACGGGTATCGTAAAGCTGAAGAAGTCATCGTATCGGGCTTTTCCAGCTGGGGACCCTCTGACGACGGCAGGATCAAACCGGATATTGTGGCCAACGGGGTCAGTGTCTATTCCGCCTCATCCAGTGGCAATGCTGATTATACGACAATGAGCGGCACATCCATGTCTGCCCCGAATACTTCAGGAACATTGTTTTTGCTCCAGGAACACTATCACCAGCTGAATGATACCTTTATGCTCAGTTCCACACTTAAAGGGCTGGTCTGTCATACTGCAGATGAAGCTGGCAATCCGGGCCCTGACTATGTATACGGTTGGGGGCTTCTGAATGCGGAAACAGCAGCCCGGGTGATCACCGGTAACGGTAACGAAACAATTGTAGAAGAAATGATCCTTGCTTCCCAGGATACTCTCACCATAGAGGTAACTGCCTCGGGAAAGGAAGCACTTTCAGTAACCATTGCCTGGACAGATCCGGAAGCAGATCCTTTGCCGGTTAACCAGGAAGTGTTGAACAACCGGACCCCCCGTCTGATAAATGACCTGGATCTTCGTATCACGGGACAGGATTCCATATTTATGCCATGGGTACTGGACCCGGAATACCCGGGAGCCCCTGCTGTAACCGGAGATAATTTAGTTGATAATATTGAGCAGGTGCATATTGCGCATCCTGTACCCGGTCAAACCTACACCATTGCCATCACACACAAAAAGGACAGCCTGGTAAGAGGTCCCCAGGTATTCTCATTGATTGCCACCGGCGTGGGTGGCAACCCACTCCCGGTTTCTGAAGCCCGGGAAGAAAAGGGTGTGTACATTCAAAGCTTCAGCCTGAATACCCTTTCCAATCACACGGAAGAAAGTTGTCATACTTACCGTGATTTTACCAGTTTACAAACCATCGTCCAGGCTGGAGGCAACTATTCTTTTGAAGTTACTACAGGGTATTGTGAAGAAGCCGGACCACACGCCGTCAGCATATATGCAGACTGGAACGCAGACGGAAAATTTGACAATGATGAAGTTGTGGCCACTTCTGCTTTAAAGGAATCCCCGGGCAGCTTTTCGGGAACATTGCAAGTTCCGCCCCACGTTAATCCCGGATCTGCGGCAATACTCCGTGTGGTTGCAAAGGAAACAGACAATCCGGATGCAATTACGCCTGATACCGCTTACCAACGAGGTGAGACACAGGATTACCTTCTTGTTTTTGATCGCGCCGGGGTGGATATAGTCATTTCAGAGATTCCGGCACTTACCGGTGTACTTTGTCCTTCCGAACGTCAATCGGTCGAGGTCAGAATTGACAACAACGGATCAGGCCCCGCAGAGGATATAGGCTTACAAGCTGTTTTGTTTAAAGAAGATCAACCTTCCGACACAATAACAGGTGTGTACTTCAGCAAACTGGAAGGACTTTCGTCAGCCATTTTCCGTTTTGCAGACACTTTTACCACATTGCCTGACACAGAATACCTGATTGAAATATCTGCCACTCACCCCGACAACGTGCATGGAGACCATGTAACGCTTACGGATGGTTTCCGGACAGGCAGCAGAACAGATCCACCTTCAGCACAGGCCATTGTTTGTGAGGGTGAAGAGGAGACCAGGCTGTCGGCCGGAGAAGAAGAGACCATTTACTGGTACGGCGATCCGGAGGGTTCAGACCTGCTTGCCGTCGGGTTCGATCCCGTGCTTGATTACCGGCCGGAATCCGGAAAGGTTTTTGCCGGGCTCAACAATTTGTATGCCGGTATCGGACCCAGGCACAAAGAGGAACATCCATGGACAAACGGGACATACACCCGCGCAACTGCCCATCCCATTTTCACTGCCCATGTACCATTGGTTATAAGATCAGCGAGACTATATGCAGGGCAAGAAGGAGAAGTCACCTTTTCTGTGGTCAACTATCATACCGGTGAGGTGGTTTCCATTGCCAACATCAATGTAGCCGCCACACGAAGTGCTCCCACGGATGAAGTAGGTGCCCCTGATGACCCCGATGACGAAGGCCGGGTTTATCAGTTAAACCTTGTTGTTCCCAGGCCTGGTCAATACAGGCTGCAAATCTCCTATGGAGCTCAAACCACCATATTCCGGTCAGCCGGAAACACCTCCAATCCTTACCCTTATGAAATACCCGGAGTTATGGAGATAACGGGAACATCAGCCAGCGGATCCACAGACTATTACTATTGGTTATATGATACAAAAATTGAAGCTTACGGATGTGCCAGTGAACTAAAGGCTGTCGAGGTTAAAGATGTGGAAAACCCTGAAGTAAGGCTGGATGACTGGTCCTATCTGGATGAAGGCCAGCTGATCCTGGATGCCCGCAATCCCGGGGCAGATTACAGGTGGAGCACAGGTGCCAGGTCACAGACCATTGCCCCTGTTTTCTCAGGAAACTACTGGGTGGTTGTCACCAACGAATATGGATGTCAGGCCAGGGATGAGATCCGGGTCACCGAAACTTCCGCTGAAGAGCCCTTCAGGGCTGAAGTCAACGTATACCCGAATCCTGCAGACCACCTGCTCACAATTGAATCGCCGGGGCACATCAAAGCTGAGTTGTTTACCATAGAAGGACAGTTGATCAGGATAGTCAGCCATGCAGGACAATATACTTCAATGGATGTATCAGATATTCAAACAGGCACATACCTGCTTCGCATAACGGATCAGGATACGGGAAAAATCGCGACATACAGGGTAATGATCCGCTAACCGCCTCTTTCCTCCGTTTTTGGCCTTTTCACCAGAATTGGCCCTTACCCAGCCACTATGGCAATGGCAGTGTCTGCCCGTTTACTCACCCTGTAAAAAGCGGATCCGCCCCGATGGTTCCTTCCAGGGACTTAAGATATTGGGGTGATTCTGCCCTTTTCAATGCTTCACGGGCATGCCGCAGCCTTTTTTCCAGCGAAAGCTGTGCTGTCACCGGCTGATTGATCTCCTGTGCCATGAATTCTTCCAGGTAGTCGATCTTGCGTTTCCACAACTCAATATCCTTCCGTTGCTTAATTTTAAGCCTTTCACGATACCATTTACTGGAGAGCAGGTATTCACGCGTGAACATCTTGCGAATATCAGGGTCACCCACACTTTTGCCCTCATAATGACCATGGGCCATAATGTGCAACAGGGCTTTCAGGGGCGGAATGGCTGATTCCACACTTCCCTCCTCAAAGTACTGAAGGGCCACCCTTTGCTGTGCTTCGCAAATGTTTTTGACCCCATCCACAAAATCTTCCATGGATTGCTCTTCGGGTCTCAGCACTTCCTTTGGGAAAATACTCATGGGTTCTTCGAAGACCCTGCCCAGGTATTTGAAGGCAAATGCTTCGTTGATCCGGTAACCCAGCCTGCTGGCATGAATCTTCTCACCCTCATACTCAAAATCATCAAGTTTTTCAAGCACCCCTTCTTTGAGCAGGTTTTCCGGGGTCTTTTCATCCGGATCCAGCCTGCACCAGATCTCGGGGATAAGTATGCTAAGGTCGTGATCAAAACGGTATTCGGGGCCAATATGGCCGGCTGCACTGGAAAACGCATTGTAGCCGGTAAGAATATAGGATACCAGGGCGTTATTCAGATCAGAAGTGGGTACCAGCATATTGAAAGGTCCTTTGGTCAGCGCTCCCTCTGAACCTGCTCCGGTGGTGGAAGGAGATTTCCCCGTCAGGCTGCAGATGAAATCCATGAAAAGCTCAGGAAGTTCCTGGTAGTGGATCGGTGCATAAACGCTCAACGGACGAATTCCCCTGTCTTTATCGGGCGGGTTGTTCCTTCTTCCCGGCAATACATCATCAATGGGAAACAGTGTGGGTTTATCAAGCGGGATTTTTCTCGCAAAACGGATTCCCACATGGGCCAGGTAACCGTCGGCCGGATTGTTAAACTCCGGGCGGGCCTGTAAATACCTCGGGTTTTTTGAAATGCTCCCATCCTCAAGCCGCCTGGGGTGTGACGGACTAATGAAATACAGCCCGCTCTCATCACTGGCCCCCTGTGTGATCAGATTCTGGATGGGTTCCGTATACTTGTCAAACTCAATGGCCTCTTCAATGATTTCCCGGCCATCTTCCGAAGTGAGGGGCTGGTAGTTGGTGGTGAAGTTGTTCATCTGAGACAAGTCTGATTCTGCCTCCTTGTCATATCCCCTGTTGATGGCTTCATCCGGTCGCTGGAAGAACAGATATTCACAATTCTCAACGAATTTTACACTCTTGCGTTTAACATCTGCACGCAAATAGGCCACCTGATCTGCCGGGAGTGTAAGCGTAGCCGAAATATCATCCTCCATTTGCACTTTGGCTGCTGCAATGAAATCAGGACGCAGCGAATACATATTCCAGGAGTCATCTTTGCCGAATCCCACGCGCAGGTAGGAGGTGCTGATTTTCCGGTTGGCAAACATCAGTGCATGACCTGTCCTTCCATTGACCTTATCCACGGTAAAATAATTCCGCCAGTCTTTCTCACGATGCCCCGTGGAAATACTGATCCGTTTGATCAGAAACACCAGGGCTTTCACATGGTCGGGAATCCCTGTGAGGAAATTGTTGTACGCATCCGAATACCCATGGTAGGGAGTCAGCAACTTAATCACAGACCCCAGCGACCGTTCCGAATCCAGCAAAGACCTATGATCCTCCTCTTCGCCTGAGGGATCTTTCCACCGTTTACTGTAATCATAATTGATGATTTCCTCAGCAGCTGCAAAGTCTTTTTCAATATCGTCAATAAAAAAGGTATCGTAAATGATGGCATTAAGCAGCGACTTGGATATTTCCGACTTCCCTCCGCCTGACACAGTGCTTGGTTTGTGCAGGAAACTACCCTCTGCCTGAGTGATCACCAGCCGCCAGTCCGGGGCAAAGGGATGCTTCTCCATATGTACCTTAAAGCCACAGGGAAGTACATAATAGTGGTTTCTGAGCAGCTTGATCTCCCGCTTTTTTCCTTTGTATTTCCAGCTTATAATACTTCTGTACAGGTCAATATCGGCATTTTCGGGGATGTAAATCACCCCCGGATAATTTTTATCCACCCCGTAATTGTCTTCATGCAGATACATCATCGGGCCATAGTGCTTCTTGATGTCTTCAAACACATAAGAATCAGGGAACCGTTTTTGCAACCGGGCAGCAGAAAAAAAGCTGCCCATATTCCTGCGTGCAAAAGCCAATGCGCCTCCTGCGTGTTCTTCTTCGCAATTTCCACTCAGATTTGCAGCAAAAGACAGCTGGGTTTTCACCTCTTTCTTACTGTAGCCGAAATAGTTGTCTGCAATCAAGGTAACCACCACGCCACGGTCGTCACGGCATGTCAGCTTAAAAGGAACGCCGTCATTGTAAAACTCATTTTCGTCTTTCCAGCACATGCCATCCTTTCTCATTCGTTCGGTGGCATCTTCCCAGTGAGGGAGTCCGACGTCCTTTTTTCGAATCTGAGTCAGGTGGGGTGCAAGTATCACACATCCGGTATGTCCGGACCAGTGGGCAGTATCCAAAGCAGCATCATTCTGGTGGAGGTAGGGATCACCTGCATTACCGAAAATACTTTCCACAAAGTCCAGGTTACTTACAAACCCGGCCGGCGCAAAAAATCTGACCTCCATGGTTTTCTGATCACTGACTCCTTTTACCTCAGGGCTGACGACAGGCCTGAGCATCAAAGAAGCAAAAACCCTGGCCTTATTTTCCTGGGATGCAGTAAAAGGAAGAACCATAAAGTCTTCCGGCGGGTTCAATGCAGCATGCAGCATATGGGCAAAAGTGATCTTTGGCACAGCCTTTTTATCGGCGGGAACGGGTAGCCCGCCTTTGACAATATGGAAAGATCCTTTGGTGGTACGACGGTCATGCACTGGGTTGTGCAGGATTCCCTGGCGAATCCGGTAGGACTCATAATAGGGCGTACCGTAGCTGTTCCTGTCGGGGGGAAGGCTCACCTCACGGCCTATCCCGGGTTTGTCAAGCACAAAAGAATCAAAGGGGATTCGAAGCGATTTGTCAAACTCCAGGTCTTCCAGGTAAGTATTGATAAAGTGTTGTATGCGTCTGTCAACCGGGTTGATCACTTCAGTGGAAAGCAAACGCAT
>SKUN01000130.1 GCA_007129945.1 Bacteroidales bacterium | reverse complement strand
GCCTGTATCCCTCTTTCTTCATAAACTGTACGGTTTTCCACATTAAAATCAGCAAAAATCCTGTCATAATGGGTAAAATCGAGCCCCATGGTAACCCGCTGAAGTAAGTCATAATCGATGGAAAAACCTGCCGTGGTCTGAGCAGAATTACCAACTCTGAGATCACCTGCATACACTTCATGGGTGCCGATGAGTCTTTGTTCCTCGTCATAAATGTCGGCAATCACATCATCGGTCCAGGTCCAGTCTCCCATGGAAAACATTCCTCTGACCTCAAGCCGTGGAGTAGGCTCCGCAATAAAATCCAGCTCGATTCCCTGGTGCAGGGCATTCAGTCCGGTCAGGTTGGCCATAACATCACCAATACGCCTGGTAAGGGCCTTGTCAAGCCAGTTGGTCCGGTACAGGGTGAGGTTGGCCGAAACGAAACGTCCGCGGTAACCATATCCCAGTTCCCCTGACATAACACGTTCGTGCCTGGCACCGACGTTTACTTCATTGGTAAATCCGATAAAAGCAAAACGGAAAAAGGGAGCCCTGGTGAAATAACCACCATTAATGAACACATTATGCTGAGGCGTCAGGTTGTAATTAAAACCACCTTTCACGCTGTATGCATTAAAAGTCACCCAATCTGAGCGTCTTTCATCGCTACCTTCTTCGTAAAGGAAATAATCAGTTCTGCGGTATCCGGTGTGAGAACCGGTGACACTTAAAAATGCTGAGTATTCATTGGTTACATATTCTGCCTGAGTGAAAAGTCCGGCCCATCTGACCTCTCCGAGGTCATGGTAGTTGATCTTATCTCCTTCCCGGAGCAATGTGTTGGCCGGACGGTTCACATTGCGTGAATTACCACCCCCGGTTACATCCAGAAAATACTCACCGCCAAGCAGGTTGTCAATCTGCTGGTAATGATACCCGCGGTAATAACGGAGGTCAAGCCCTCCCGTAAGTTCGAAATTATCAATATCCCTTGTCAGCGTGGAAAGCATTCCGTACCAGTCATGTTCATTGATGGCATTGGCCACAATGGCTTTTGACCCGGTTTCTGAAAGGGCATTTTCTGCCATCACTGCATCAAAATCAAGATAGCCGTTGGGGGTCAGTTTGGTCATCTCGTAAGGCAGGCCATCTGTACTGTTGTGTCGCAGCCAGTTGGCGTTGTCTCCGAATATCCGCCGGCCGCCTCCCGACGAAACTGACGCATACAATGCCGTGGAAAGTGTAGTTTCATTGTCTATGGACCAGTAATGGTTTAAAGATACCTGTGGCTTATGATAAAAATTATAGGAACCGCTGTACAACTGACCATTTTTATAGCCCATGGACGGATTGTACCTCCTTCCGTCACGATGTTCCCGGTAAGTCTGAATCAACTGCCTGGGCCAACGCTGATTATGTGTCTGGGGTGCCCCGAAGGCGGTCAATGCCAGGGTATGATCGTCCGTAAGCTGCTTTGACACATTGATAAAATACGACCACCCTTCATAGTCAAGCCCTTCCACATAACGGTTACCCGCATTGCGGCTTCCCGATACCGTGGCAGCCCAGCCATTATCCTGTAACCCGGTAGACAAGGTAATGCTCTGTTTGGTGTAACCGTCGCTTCCGAGGGCGGTAGAAAAATTGCCCCTGCGTTGTGCATCGGTAGAGCGGGTAATTATGTTGATGGTACCGCCCACAGAACTGATCGCCAGACGGGATGCCCCGAGACCACGCTGTACCTGCATGGCACTGGTTACATCCGATAATCCGGCCCAGTTTGACCAGTATACGCGTCCGTTTTCCATGTCATTGACCGGAACCCCATTGATCAGTACACCGATGTTGTTTGAGTCAAATCCGCGGAGGTTGATCCTTGAATCACCGTATCCGCCACCGTCCTTGGTAGCATATACTGAAGGGGTCAGCTTCAGGATCTCTGGAAACTCCTGGGTCCCCAATCGTTCTGTAATGATTTCCGCAGATATGTTGGAAACAGAAACGGGTGTTTGCCGGTCGCGGGCAAAAGAAGATACCACCATCACTTCCTGGAGCCCGATGGTGCTTACTTCCAGCTCAACAATCCCTAGATCCTGATCTGTTTCCGCATCTACGGTCAGCAATTTTTCAAGGTACCCCAGGTAGGAAATACTGACAGTATACACCCCGGGTTCAACGGACAATTGAAATGTTCCGTCAAGTGCCGTAGTGGTACCGTAAGACCTGCCGGTATCAACATTGATCGCCTCAACCAGCGCTGAAGGAAGGGTTTCTCCTTCTTCCCCTCTGACTGTCCCGCTGATGGAGGAAGCCGTCACCTGGTGCCCCATAAGCACCAGCATGGCCGCAAACAATAACACAGTTGATAAAAAACTTTTCTGTTGCATATGTTTAAAATTTGTAATGAACACTCTGTGAAAAATGGCCATTCACGCTTACCTGTTAACCTGGAGGCGACGGGTAACCACAGTGTCACCCGCAACCACCTGCACAATATACATTCCTGTATTCAACCCATAAAGATCAATGCTTACAGCGTGGTCATTTACTGATACTTCCCTGACCATTTGCCCGCCAAGGTTGAAAATACGAACCTGGTCGATTCGGCTGTCAGCATGCTCTACACGTATTTGCGATGTGGCAGGGTTGGGATAAAGCTGAATGGCAGCCAGTTCTGGTTCCGGGTTGGTGCTTGTTTCGGTGTCCTTGAAATCTTCCGTGGAGCGGGGCATGAGCTGCATTGTGGTCTGGAATTGGGTCACAACCGCAGTAATGTCCTGTGCCGAACTTGGAATTTCCCAGTCAAAATAATCCAGCCCTGCGTTCACATTCGGTGTCCGTATTTCGGATTCGGCCGTGGCATCGTGGATGGCATAACTGGTACTGGGGGAGAAGGTTTCTCCTTCATCTGCTTCAATGGAGACCCCTTTTACCAGAACCAGCATTGATTGATGATCCGGATTTAAATCCTCCAGGGTAACTTCCCGGGGAGTAACGGTATTGCCGCTTGAGGTTGCTTCACCCGGATCTTCTTCGGGAACCAGCTGCAACATGGCGTTATACACACCCAGCGTTCCAGTCAAACCGGTTATTCCGTCATATTTGTCATATTCCGTGGTAATCACTCCTGCATCGTCATCAATCAGTATTGCACCGGTGTCATCCTGGAAAAATTTCTGGTTTCTGTTGCCGTTTTGATGGGTAAGGATCACTTCCCCGGTCACCCGGTAGGTGGTACCGTCGGTCAAACCTTCCTCACGCAAAGTAGCAAGATCCGGAACTTCAAACACATCCGGTGCCTGTTCCAGGGTCACTTCATCGATCCACCAGCGGTGGGTGTCTGTGCCTTCACCCTGGTAAACAAATGCCAGGTATACGATCTCTCCTGCATACTGACCCAGATTAACAGTTGTTTCTGTCAGTTCTCCGTGTGCCTGGTCCGACTCATGAATTTCCACAAAATGTTCATTGGCCGGGTTGCCGCTTCCTTTGGAGATCATCACTGCAGAATACCCATAAGTGTTCATAAACTGGTTTCTTTCCAGGAACTGCATCAGGATGGTCTCGTCTTCAGGAAGTTCAATCTGCGGCGTGATCAGCCAGCTGTCAGCAGATTCTTCGCTGCCGAGAAAATTGTGATGGGCAGACTCGCCATCAACTTCCCAGCCTCCGTCGTCCTCAAAAGTATAATGTGACCAGCCTGCAGGCGGAAATTCATCTCCGTCGAAAGCTTCAGTCCATGGGATCTCGGTAATCCTGTCGGGGTCAAGTACGACCAGCATTACTTCAATGGTCTTGTCCTCTTCCAGGAGAATGGTACCGCTTTCGGTCTGGTATCCTTCCTTCTCAACTGCATAGGAATAGCTGCCTTCGGGAACATCCTCCATAAAATATTCCCCTGACTCCCACGCTTCTCCGTCAAAAGTAACCACTGCGTCCTCAATCGCTTCACCAGCTTCATCATTGACAACAAAGGTCACAGAGTGAAAATCCAATGCTTCAAAATCGTCCAGAGAACGGGCTGTCAGCTGAATGGTTTCAAAAAATAATCCGACCAGAGCTGTTACATTGCGCTGGGTTGTCGGAATGGGTGTTCCGATATAATCCGCATCATAGAAGTTCGTACGGAAAACGCCTGATCCGGACGCATCGCTTATGTTGTAATTGTTGCCGCCACCAAAATCATCGCCGTGGTAATCTTCATCAAACAACACACCTTCGATATGAACCAGCCTGCCCTGGTCGTCAGCAGAAAGGGTCTCCAGTGTTCTTTCAACCACCAGGGGCTCGTTGTCGTGTGAAGTGGCAGGACCGGGGTCCTCAACAGGAAGGAACTGCAGGTTGTTTCTGTAGCTTGTCAGGGTTCCTCTGATTCCGGTAATTCCGTCGTTAATTTCATAGGTGGAGGTGATGATGCCCGCATTGTCGTCGATCAGAATACCTGCGGTATCATCCTGGATCCATTTATTGTTCCGCCAGTCCTGTTGGTAGGTGAGGATCACTTCCTCTGTCAGGGTGTAAATGGTTTCTCCGTCCGGATCCTGATTATGCAATGCGGCCACATTGTGCATATCGGTAATACCCAGGTCAGCCAGTGACCTGGCCGTTATCTGTATGTTATCAAAAAACATGTGCACAACGGCAGTTACGGAAATTTCTGCCTCAGGGATCGGCGCACCGATATAGTCGGCATCAAAAAATTCCGTTCTGAAAACTCCATCTCCTGACGGATCGGTAACATCGTAATTATTGCCTGTTCCGAATGGCTCTCCCTGATCTTCTTCATCAAAAACCAGATCAATGATTTTAACAAGCCTTCCCTGGTCATCAGCAGAAAGATCTTCCAGGGTACGTTCAACAGCGACCATTTCATTACCGGTGGAGGAGGCTTCAGCCAGGTTTTCCACGGGGACAAACTGATAGTTGTTCCTGTAGACCGTCAGGGTACCTTTTAATCCTGAGAGGCCATCTCCAAGATCAAAGGTGGTTGTCAGCACGCCGGCCGGATCATCAATTTCCAACCCGGCGGTTTCGTCCTGTATCCATTTTTTGTTCCGGAAGCCTTGCTGGTATATCAGGACAGGTTCACCGGTCAGTAAATACACGGTTTCGCCATCAGCTTCCTGATTGCGAAGCTCTTCCAGTGTTTCCACTTCTATGACTTCATCCTTGTTCATGTTTTCCGCCAGACCCCGGAAGGGTAAAAACAAGAAAACAAGCATAAGACAAAGCGCACCTTTGAGTAAAAATTGTTTCATAATCGTTATGGTTTTGGTAAATACATCAGGCTTCAATTAGTTTTCAACGAGGAAGGCTAAATTAAGAAAAAAAAAGTCCCGTTCAATCAGCCAATGGCCAATTGTTAATAACTATTAATAACTGCGTAAAGTACTGTTTATTATAGTCTTAAAACAGGCAAGTCATCCTTTTATAGCCCTGGTCACAAGGGTGGCGGCATCTTTAAGCAAAATGGCAGACTGCACCTTTAACCCGGAATCGTCAATTAATTTTTTCGCCTCTCCGGCATTGGTCCCCTGAAGTCGCACAATGATGGGCACTTTGATATCCCCGATGTTCTCACATGCGTCAACAATACCCTTAGCGACCCTGTCACAACGTACGATTCCTCCGAAAATATTGACCAGGATGGCTTCCACGCCGGGATCCTGCAAAATAATACGGAAAGCCGCCTCCACACGCTGCGCATTGGCAGATCCGCCTACATCCAGGAAGTTGGCAGGTGCTCCGCCACTGAGTTTGATGATGTCCATGGTAGCCATGGCCAGTCCGGCACCGTTTACCATACATCCGACATTGCCGTCCAGCTTCACGTAATTCAGATCGTGCTTTCCTGCTTCCACCTCCATGGGGTCCTCCTCCTGCACATCTCTCATTTCAATAATATCGGGATGACGGAACAGGGAATTGTCATCGATGGTCATCTTGGTATCAACCACCATGATTTTGTTATCGGAAGTTTTAAACAGGGGATTGATCTCTACCAGGGTAGCATCGGTCTCCAGGTATGCTTTCACCAGTTTAGGGATAAATCTCAGCATATTTTTAAACGCATCACCCTCAAGCCCCAGGTTAAATGCAATTCGCCTGCACTGGAAAGGCTGTACACCAGCCACAGGATCAATGGTTTCAGTGAAAATCTGGTCGGGTGTTTCTTCAGCGACTTCTTCTATGTTGATCCCCCCACGGGGAGAATAGACGATCACATTGCGAGAGGATTCTCTGTCAAGAAGCAAACTCATGTAAAACTCTTCCGGTTCACTCTCGCCGGGGTAATAAATGCCCTGCTCAACAAGCACTTTTCTGACCAGCTTCCCTTCCGCAGAGGTCTGTGGAGTCACCAGGCGCATCCCGATGATGTCGGTGGCATGTGCTTCCACTTCATCCAGGTTTTTCGCAATTTTTACGCCACCGCCTTTTCCTCTGCCTCCGGCATGTACCTGTGCTTTTACCGCCCAGGTGCTGACACTGGTTGATTCTTCAATTTTTCTGGCCGCAGGAATGGCTTCTTTGGCGTTCTCCACCAGTATGCCCATGGCCACTGGCACATCAAAAAATCGCAGCAATTGTTTTCCCTGATATTCATGAAGATTCATATGTCACAATATTGATTAAACAGACGAATAAAGCAAATTTACAATAATCAGGGAAAATTCGCATAAAGGGGGGGGTAAGTCCGTAAACTTTTTTATACCCCCGCAAAATAATTACCGGACCTGTCCGTTCTAAAATTACAACAGGAAATATAACAATCGCCTATGAAACAATCAGGTACCATTGAAGATTATTTTATGATGTACACTTCCTCAAGGCCCCAAAGTAACGCCAATGATCATGAGGTCACAGCCCCAAAAAGACAGTCTTCCTGTAACGAACAGGGCGGGCAACAGACTTTACCGGGCAAACAAGTGATCCGCAACATCCTGAATTATTCCAGGGCGTTGACTGTGTTGCAGCGGGGTGATGGTGAACATTTGTTTATTCTAAACAATTAAGCGCAAAAGCTTCGATAGCAAAAACCCTTTCCGGCCTGCATTGCCCGAAAGGGTTTTTCCTTCCTGCTTCTTTCAAAAAGTGTTATTTTTGCATAGAATTGCACAACAGGCAGCATTTTATCTTTCTTTACATTCTGTTCACCAAATCCAAAACAGATGAAAACAAAAGCAAAGTTCTTACTCGCCCTTTTTATTTTTGCCGTGTTTGCTTTCCAGGGATGCAGGTCTCAGGGGTTATGTCCGGCTTATTCTGATGCAGGGGAAGAAACCAGGGAAGTACAATTGGTTGATCATACATAACTTTTTGAATTGAAATCAAGTCGTTCCACATACCTCAGAAAGCCCGAATGGCTCCGTACACAGCTAACCAGGGCACAGGACTACAGCCGCGTGAAAGAAACCCTCAGCAACGGGAGCCTGCACACCATCTGTGAAAGTGGCGCGTGTCCGAACAAGGGTGAATGCTGGCGTGAAGGTACCGCCACATTCATGATTCTGGGTGAGATTTGCACGCGTAGCTGCCGTTTCTGCAATGTGAAAACCGGTAAACCCCTGCCTCCGGATCCGCTTGAAGCAGAAAAAGTGGCCGCCGCCGTAAGGGAAATGGGCGTTAAGCATTGCGTGATCACCAGCGTTGACCGCGATGATATCCCCGACGGAGGAGCCTCCGTGTGGGCAGAAACCATCAACGCCATCAGGCAAACGGCTCCCGGCACAACCATTGAAGCATTGATTCCGGACTTTAATGGAAATGAAAACCACATCCGGAAGGTTGCTGATACCGGACCCGAGGTGATCAGCCATAACCTGGAAACGGTGAAACGGCTTACAAAAGAAGTGAGGGTTTACGCAAATTACGCTACCAGCCTGAACGTATTGAAATATATTGCACAAAACAGTTCGATCCGGACAAAATCAGGGATCATGCTCGGTCTGGGTGAAACCGAGGAAGATATTCTTGAAACCATGGACGATCTGCGGAAGGTGGACTGCCAGGTAATTACCCTGGGCCAATACCTGCAACCCTCAGTCCGGCACCTGCCAGTGCAGAAATACGTACACCCTGATGACTTTGACCGCTACGGGAAAATTGCCAGGGAAAAAGGATTCCGTTTTGTGGAAAGTGC
>SKUN01000170.1 GCA_007129945.1 Bacteroidales bacterium | reverse complement strand
TTTCCGCCCGCCGTCGCAAAGAAGGGTTGACCACCGCCTCCCCCTTTGATATGGGCTGCGAGTTCACGCACCATATTGCCGGCATGCAACCCCTTCTCTTTCACAATGTTTTCTGAGATTATCACGGTAATACCCGGCTTGCCGCCTGCCAGGTGCCCCAGAACCAGCACCAGGTCTGAAACCATCCCTTTTAACTTGAATGCCAGGTCTTTGGCAGATTTCGCATCCATCTCCACCCGGGTGGCAATGAATTTCATGCCCTCCAGGTCTTCTGCCTGACCGGCAAGTTCGGCAGCCTTATGGTTCAGTTGCTGTTGCTGCAGCGATTCGAGCTCTTTCCTCATGACCTCATTCTGCCTGAGCACCTGCTCGAGCGCCTGTACCGGGTCTTTGGGATGTTTCAGCAGACTGCTGACGGCATCCAGTTCATCCAGCCCGGAGCGGACATGGTCTTCTGCAACACGGCCCGTAACCGCTTCTACCCGGCGAATCCCGGCAGCGATCGCACCTTCCGATACGATGGCAAACAACCCGATCTGCCCGGTGGCATCCACGTGCGTGCCACCACATAATTCGGCCGAATAATCCTCGTCAAAGGCCACCACCCTGACTTTCTCCCCGTACTTTTCACCGAACTGGGCCGCTGCACCCATTTTTTTTGCTTCATCCATCGACATGTCACGGTGTTCCTGCATGGGAATATTCTCCCGAATCTTATCATTGACAAGACGTTCAACGGCACGTACTTCCGCGTCTGTCATCTTGCCAAAATGGGAAAAGTCAAACCGCAGCCGCTTCTCATCCACCAGTGACCCTTTTTGCTGCACGTGACTTCCAAGCACCGTTTTCAGGGCTGAATGCAGCAGGTGTGTTGCCGTGTGGTTATTGGCGGTAAGCAGGCGCTTTTGGGGATCCACCACGGCCTTTACCTTCCCGGGCCAGGTCTGCGGAATCTTCGGCATCGAATGGATGGTCAGGTTATTTTCTTTCAGCGTATTGATGACCGGGTATTTTTCCCCGTCCGCAATAAGACACCCTTTGTCACCCACCTGTCCGCCTGCCTCGGCATAAAACGGGGTCTGATCAAGCACCACCTGAAAAAGTGACTTCCCTTTCTGGGTTACCTGCCGGTACCTGACAACTTCCACCTCGGCCTCCAGTTGTTCATATCCAAGGAAGCGTGTTTCTTCCTGCCTCGGGCCCAACTCAGTCCAGTCTTCGGTTTCAACCGTTGCTGCTGCACGGCTCCTCGACTTCTGTTCCGCCATTCGCTTTTCGAAGCCTTTCATGTCCACTTCCCGGCCCTTTTCCCTGGCCATCAGGTTGGTCAGGTCAACAGGGAACCCATAGGTGTCAAACAACTCAAATACGAAGGCCCCGTCAAGTGTTTTTTCGTCAGGATGCGAGGCAAGATACTGCTCAAACTTCTGAATGCCTGTTTCAAGGGTCCGCAGAAATGTCTGCTCTTCCTCACCGATCACCTTTGTTACCAGGTCCTCCTGTTCTTTGAGTTCACTGAATGCGTCCCCCATTTGTGCTACCAGTACGGGAACCAACCGGTGAACAAAAGGCTCCCGCATCCCAAGAAAAGTATAGCCGTAGCGGATGGCGCGCCGTAAAATACGACGGATTACATACCCGGCTTTGTTATTCGATGGCAATTCCCCGTCTGCAATGGCAAACGACACCGCACGAAGGTGATCAGCAATCACGCGCATGGCCACATCCGTTTCAACCGATTTTCCGTATTGAACACCTGTTAAGCGGGTCAGTTCCCTGAAGTAGGGCTGAAACACATCCGTTTCGTAATTCGACTGCTTATTTTGCAGCACCATACACAAACGCTCAAACCCCATCCCGGTATCCACATGTTTGGCAGGCAGGTTCTTCAGGCTGCCATCCGATTTGCGGTCAAACTCAATAAAAACAAGGTTCCAGATCTCAATCACAAGGGGATGGTCTTTATTAACCAGGGTGGCACCGTCCACTTCGCGGCGGGCTGCCTCATCACGCAAATCCACGTGAATCTCCGAGCAGGGACCACAGGGACCGGTATCGCCCATCTCCCAGAAATTATCCTTTTTAGATCCATACAGTATCCGGCTTTCGTCCAGGTAAGCTTTCCACAGATCATAAGCCTCCTGATCGGCCCCCAGCTTTTCTTCCGGGGCTCCTTCAAAAACAGAAGCATACAACCTGTCTTTGTCAATGCCATACACCCCGGTCAGCAGCTCCCAGGCCCAGGCAATGGCCTCTTTCTTGAAATAATCCCCGAAACTCCAGTTACCGAGCATTTCAAACATGGTGTGGTGGTAGGTGTCGTGCCCCACCTCTTCCAGGTCATTGTGCTTCCCCGATACCCGGAGACATTTCTGGGAGTTCACCACCCTGTTATGCCCGGGTGAGGTGTTGTCAAGAAAAATATCCTTGAACTGGTTCATTCCCGCATTGGTGAACATCAATGTGGGATCGTTCTTGACCACCATCGGGGCAGAAGGATATACGGCATGCCCTTTTTCTTCAAAAAACCGGATGAAAATTGCGCGAATCTGGTTGGCGTTCATGAAAAAAATTAATATTTCTTTACAATTAATTGTCAGGAAGCGACAAAATTACTTGTTTTTTTTTAGTTTTGTACCGTGGAAGATAATTTCAATTCAGGTCCTGGTGACCACTCGCCGGATGATTTCTAAAATCCATTGAAATTTTGAGGATCCAAACCCGATATGAGTAAAATTCAGTATCGTTTCAACACCAAATCACTGACGGTAGAGAAAGTCAACAGAACATTCCGGGATAAATTAAAGGTTTTTCTCAGATATGCGTTGGCAGGGATGATTTTTTCCGTCATTGTTCTTTTGATCGGTTTTACGTTTTTTGATTCGCCCAAAGAACGAATGTTACGCAGGGAGATCCAGCAGTATGAAACACAATACGAGATCATTCAAGACCGTCTTGAGGGATTGACCGCCGTCCTGGGGGACATCCAGGAACGCGATGACAATATCTACCGTGTGATCTTTGAAGCAGAACCCATCCCCAGTTCCGTGAGGGATGCGGCTTTCGGCGGCGTTGACCGCTATGCCCACCTTTCCGGATACCGCAACAGCGAACTGATCTCCGAGACCATGCAACGGATTGACCAGCTGGCAAGCCAGCTTTATGTCCAGTCCAAATCCTATGATGAGGTGTTTGACATGGCCCTGAACAAAGCCGACATGCTCGCTTCGATCCCCGCCATTGTTCCCATTGCCAAAGGTACGGAAAGACTGATGTCTGGTTTCGGGATGCGGATGCACCCCATTTACAAAACCATGCGGATGCACGAAGGCGTGGATTTCACTGCAGATATCGGAACTCCCATATACTCCACAGGTGACGGGGTGATTACCCGTGCCGAAAGAAACAGGCAGGGTTATGGTATCATGGTGGAGGTTGACCACGGTTACGGATATATCACCAGGTACGCCCACATGAGTGAGCTCAAGGTACGAAGAGGCCAGGAAGTCAGCCGTGGAGAAGTGATCGGCCTGGTTGGAAACACCGGAACATCCACCGCTCCCCACCTGCATTATGAGGTCATCTACAACAACAGGGCCGTGAATCCCGTCTACTATTTCCACAATGACCTCAGCCCGGAAGAATTTGAGATCATCATCGAAAGGGCTTCCCGGGTCAACCAGTCATTGTCCTAGTCAAAACGTTGCTGACCCGGTTAAACCAGTTACTACCCTGGTTAACCATTCATTACCCTGTTTTGCCAATCACTGCCCTGTTCCGCCAGTTGTTGTCCGGGAGAGCAGGCCTGCCATGCCGGAAGCATCGAGCTGAAATTAATCAGGACCGCCCGGCTTACAATCACAGTATTTTCTTATTTTTACCGGATCAAATTATTATTCAATGCCAAAAAAAGCTCCGGAAACAGCCAGATTGTACTACTCCATCGGGGAGGTGGCGAACATGTTCAATGTCAATACTTCCCTGATCAGGTTCTGGGAAAAGGAGTTTGATGTGATCCGGCCAAAAAAAAACAAAAAAGGCAACCGGCTTTTTACCCGGAAAGATGTAGAAAACTTCCATATCATCTACCATTTGGTAAAGGAAAGGGGGTATACCCTCAAAGGGGCCAAAGAAAAAGTAAAGCGCAATCCGGAAGAAGTACAGCAGGACGTGGAAATTATCAGGACACTTGACCAGTTGCGGGACTTCCTTCTTGCCCTCAGGGAGAACCTGCAGAAACAAACGTAGATCTGACCAGAGGAGCAATCACTGATACATATTATTTACATTTAAAACTGTAAACATGGTAGCGAAAATCAGGAAAACACTGCAAGAGTCACGCACCGCCAGATGGATCGTGCTGATCCTGGCCAGTTTTGGTATGGCCACCAATTATTATTTTTACGATGCCCTGGCACCACTGGCTGACCTGATCCGGATGAACCTGGGTTTCTCCTCCTCAGAATATGGTTTTTTTGTCTCTGCCTACTCCATTCCCAATGTATTTCTGGCCATGGCTGTGTTGGGAGGGATCATTCTGGATCGTATTGGGATAAGGATCACGGGCTTTTCCTTTATTTTCCTGATGGCTGCCGGAGGCACCATCACCGCTTACGGAGCTTCGGACTACTTCCTCAGCGGCGGATTCGGATACAACTTCATGAACTCCTTCTGGACCAGCTACTCCCCTGCCCTTAAAATGATGTCGCTGGGCTTTTTTGTTTTCGGACTCGGGGCAGAAACCAGCATTGTGGTCTTGTCAAAAGTGATCGTGAAGTGGTTCAAAGGGAAGGAACTGGCCCTGGCGCTGGGCCTCAACCTGGCCATCGGACGGCTTGGCGCTGCCCTGGCGTTTACCTTATCGCCGAGGCTGATATACCCTGAATGGACCACCGCCATCTGGTTCGGTGCATTGCTCTTATGGCTCGGCCTGGTCGCCTTTGTGGTGTACATGCTGATGGATATCAAGATCGACCGCCAGGTTAAAATCGACATCTCCGACCCGGAAGATGAATTCCGCTGGAAAGATCTCAAAGACCTGGTGACCAACCGCTCTGTAATATACATCACCCTGTTGTGTGTAACTTTCTATTCTGCCGTTTTCCCATTCCTGAAGTTCGCTCCCGACCTGTTGATGAACAAATTCTCCATGCCGCGTGTGCTTGCCGGGGATGTCACCTCATACCTGATGTACGGAACCATATTGCTTACGCCGCTGTTCGGATGGATTACCGATAACAAGGGAAAAAGCGCCACACTCATGTACCTGGGATCCGGCCTGCTGATCATTGCGCACCTGATGTTTGCACTGACCTACATCGAACCCAGAATCCCCATCGTACTGCTGGGTATTGCTTTCTCACTGGTACCCGCTGCCATGTGGCCCGCCGTGACCAAGATTGTCCGGGAAAGTAAGCTTGGCACTGCCTACGGCTTCATGTTCTCTGTGCAGAACATCGGCCTCTGGGCTTTCCCTTTGCTGATCGGCCTGGTACTGGACGCATCCAACCCGTTTTACCGCTCAGAAATTGATGAGGGCCAGTTTAACAATGTTCAGGCTTCTGAAATGTATTATACCGGGAGCTACACAGACCGTAAAGGAGACCCGAATCAAAACATGTCCATACACATCAACACCACAGTGTTTGAAGACAGCATAAGCGGAAACATTGCCTGGAGAGAGACTCATATGGTCACCACCGACAGCCATGGTGAATTCAGGATTCAGCTGGGCCACGGAGATGTGATCTCCAATGTGGACTTCAGCAGACTGAACCAGGATATTGGTTACCGGACGGAAATCATTATCAGCCGGCGCAATGAAGATCTCCTTATTTTTGACGATCCCTTTATTGCTGACAGTCGCTCTTCCGCAGATGATGAACAATTTTTCACCGGAGAAATCGGGCCTCAACACCAGCATCTTTTTGAAAGCACTGTAAGAGGCCAGATTTTTCTCTATGATGAAAATTCGGGAGAAAAGGTCTGGCAGGAAGGTGCAAGATTTTACATTGAAAGGGACGGCAGTTTTGAAATACCCATGGGTTATGGACGCCTGGCATTTGCTGACCCCAGGTATTTCGGGCTTCATGAAGGCTCCTATGAGGCGGAGATCATCAAGCCACTCGATTACACCAATGCCATGCTCATATTCTCCCTGCTTGGATTTGCCGGCTTTTTGTTTGCTTTCCTGTTAAAGCGTGAAGATAAAACATCCGGTTACGGCCTGGAGAAGCCCAATAAAGAGGGGTCTTCCTGAAGGCAACCTGAGAAAATGCCCCGGAAAGTACCACCGGAATCAGGTCAGATGAACAAACTGAGTCCGGTTAAGCATTCCCGAATGCGACCACATAAAACGAATACCACACAAACAGATTAAATAATACGGATAGCCAAATACCAAATAATTATATGGGAATGATCATTGTTACAGGAGCTGCCGGTTTTATCGGCAGCTGCCTGCTCAGTGAGCTAAATAACAGGGGATACAATGACATTGTATTGGTCGATGATTTCTCCGGACCGGGAAAAGAAAAAAACCTGGAAGGGAAAAAATTCCTCACCCGGGTACCTCGTGACCGGTTTTTCGACTGGCTGGGAAAAAACCATCCGGAGGTCTCTTTCATTTTCCACATGGGTGCCCGCACTGACACAGCTGAAAAGGATCATGCAGTTTTTGACCATTTAAACCTGAATTATTCAAAAACCTTATGGAATGCATGCGTTTCATTCGGCATTCCACTGATTTACGCTTCTTCGGCTGCCACTTACGGTGCAGGAGAAAGAGGTTACGATGACAGCCACTCAGTGGTGGAACACCTTACCCCACTGAATCCCTATGGACAAAGTAAACAGAATTTCGACCGCTGGGCCCTGGCGCAGAAAGACCAGCCCCTTTTCTGGACCGGACTGAAATTCTTCAATGTTTACGGGCCCAATGAGTACCATAAGGGCCGAATGGCATCGGCCATATTCCACCTGTATGCACAGGCAAAAACCGGTGGCGGGGTCAGGCTGTTCCGCAGCCACCAGCCGGATGTGAAAGACGGTGAACAGCAAAGAGATTTTATCTACATCAAGGATGTGACCGATGTTTGCTGCTACCTGATGGAAAATAAGGTAAACTCCGGTTTATATAACCTGGGTAGCGGACGAGCCAGGAGCTTCCGTGAACTGGCGGAAGTCATTTTCAACACCATCAACAAAGAACCGGATATTCGCTTTGTGGATACGCCGGAAAGCATCCGGGAAACATACCAGTATTACACCCGTGCTGACATGGCAAAATTACGCGGGGCAGGTTACCACCGGCCCTTCTACTCCCTGGAGGAAGGCATCCGGGACTACATCAACAATTACCTGAAGAACGGGCGTTACATGTAAGTAAGCATTGTTGTTTTGCGAAGCTTCTTGTCCGAAAAAATGCTGCAACCCTCATGCAGGATTGATGTCCCATATAATTGATGTCCCATATAGGAGTTACGCCCCATGGTGGGCATGTGAAACACCCAGTTTTTCGACGTAAGCCATCAGATCGGGAAAGAACAATTTGAACTCTTTTCGGAATGAAGCATAATGCGCCAGAAGGTCGTCCACTGCATCCTCCATACCTGAAGCATATGGCGTACGCCGGGCCATACCCCCGAAATGACGATGCAGGCTTTCAGTATCGGCGTAGCTCAGCAACCAGTTGTGATCAATCATGTAGGGAAGAATGTACTGAGCCCTTTCAGGAAGCATTTCATGGTTTTCTTTGAGTGTCTGATAAACTCGTGCAACAAATACATCCAGGGGATAATCAGAATAATTGACCCAGTCGGCAGCCAGGAAGTGGTCATAGTACATATCAACCACCACACCGGCGTATAACCGGTACTTACGGCGAAGCCTGGCTTTACTACCGGCCACCACCGGGTGGCTGTCGGTAAAGGCATCAATCTGCCTGTGCAACACAATTCCATCCACGACAGGAGCCGGGAATCCGTTGATTTGCTTCCCTTTAACCATATCGGCAATGAAATTACCGATCATTAAATGTTTGTTATTCCCCGATAAATACTGATGTGCCAGAAAATTCATGTCCCGCCCGGATTTCGTAAAAGGTGGCTCCTGCAAAGATACATAAGATATAAAATCGGCTGACTTCACGAATTTTTTTAGCTTTGTAGCTCCTAATCTTTATACGTATTTACTAAAAAAATAAACCTATGCATAAACTACTACTTCTGGGTGATGAGGCCATTGCCCAGGCAGGTATAGATGCGGGTATGTCAGGTGTTTTCTCTTATCCCGGCACGCCATCCACAGAAATTACCGAGTTCGTACAACGGTCACCGGAAACCAAAGAAAAGGGAATTGTCGCCACCTGGTGTGCCAATGAAAAAACGGCTGCAGAAACCGCCCTGGGGATGTCTTATGCAGGAAAACGAAGCATGACCTGCATGAAGCACGTGGGGCTCAATGTGGCCGCCGATGTGTTCATGAACGCCAACATCACTGGTGCCAACGGTGGTATGATCTTCGTCGTGGCAGATGACCCTTCCATGCACTCATCACAGAATGAGCAGGATTCCAGGGTATATGGCAATTTTGCCATGATCCCCATACTGGAACCTTCCAGTCAGCAGGAAGCCTATGACATGGTGCATGAGGCATTCGAACTATCCGAAAAACACAAAATTCCGGTACTGATGCGCATCACCACACGCCTGGCCCATTCCCGCTCCGGTGTTGCCCGCAAAGCATCCAAAGAACAAAACAAATTCAAACTGCCGAAAAACCTCCGCCAGTTTGTCCTGCTGCCGGCCATCGCCAGAAAACAGTACCAGGATCTGCTGAATAACCAGCCCCTGTTTCTAAAGGATGCGGAGACCTCGTCCTACAATCAATATTTTGAGGGAAAAGACAAATCCATGGGCATCGTGGCTTGCGGACTGGCCTACAACTACCTGATGGAAAATTATCCGGACAGAAATATCCCTTTCCCGGTGGTAAAGGTTTGTCAGTACCCCCTTCCCCATAAGCTCATCAAGCAGCTCTACGATGAGTGCGACAGCCTGCTCGTCCTGGAAGAAGGCTACCCTGTGGTGGAGGAAAAACTGAAAGGCTTTCTCAATTACGGTAAAAAGATCATGGGCCGGATGGATGGCTCGCTGCCCCGTGCCGGAGAGCTGAACCCGAACCTGGTAGGAAAAGCACTCGGAATGCCGCAGCAGGAGATCGCGCCCATACCCGACCTCGTTGCCAAACGTCCACCCTCACTGTGCAAAGGGTGCTCACACATCGACAGTTTTATCGGCCTGAATCAGGCGCTGGAAGAATACAACCGTGGAAGGGTCTTTTCTGACATCGGATGTTATACCCTGAGTGCACTGCCACCCTACGAGTCGATCAACACCTGCGTAGACATGGGTGCTTCCATCACCATGGCCAAAGGAGCGGCAGATGCCGGCATGAACCCTTCGGTAGCCGTTATCGGTGACAGTACATTTACCCATTCCGGAATGACGGGGCTGCTTGATGCAGTCAATGACAAATCCAATATCACCGTCCTTATCCTGGACAATTCCACCACAGGGATGACAGGAGGGCAGCCATCCGCCGCCTTCAACAAGATTGAAGATATCTGCAGGGGCATTGGTGTGGAAGAAGATCACATCCGGGTGATCAAACCCCTGAGAAAAAACCATGAAGAGAACACCCGCATCATGAAGGAAGAGCTTGCCTATGACGGGGTATCCGTGATCATACCACGCCGGGAATGCATCCAGACCCTCAATAAAAGGATGCGCCAGAAGTTCAAAGAGAAAAACAGCGCCAAACAATAAAACATATTTCCAATGAAGAACGATATTATACTAGCCGGTGTGGGCGGACAGGGAATCTTGTCCATTGCCGCCATCATCGGGTACGCAGCCGTCCAGTCCAATTTGTACCTGAAACAGGCAGAGGTTCACGGAATGAGCCAGCGGGGGGGGGATGTGCAGTCGCATCTGCGCCTGTCCTCAGCGGAGATCGCCTCAGACCTGATCCCGCACGGAAAGGCAGACATGATCATCTCCGTGGAGCCCATGGAGGCACTGAGATACCTGCCCTATCTTTCACCCGAAGGTTGGCTGATCTCCAATTCAGAACCTTTCGATAACATTTCCAATTACCCCCCGAAAGACAAAGTGCTGAAGGAGATTGAAAAGCTGCCCCGCCACGTTCTGCTGAATGCCGATCAGATGGCCGATGAACTAGGCACCAAGAAAGCTGCCAACATGGTCATTTTGGGAGCTGCTTCCCCCTTTATTGACATTCCGTTCAGCAAGCTGGAGGATGCCATTCGCTTCCTCTTCGGCAAAAAGGGTGAGGATCTTGTAAATATCAACCTGGAAGCGATCAGAGCCGGTCGCAGTTTCGCACAGAAATCAATGGAGTAATCAAACAATCAGGCTCGTAAAAAGGTTTATCGTTGTATATCTTAAACAGTTTATACGTATGTTAACAAATAACTTTATTGACCGCCACAACGGACTTCGCAGAGATGATGAAGAAAAAATGCTGAAGGCCATTGGCATAGACTCGATTGACACACTGATCGACCAGACCATTCCGAAAAGCATTCGGCTGAAGAAGCCCATGGATATTTCCGAAGGGTTAAATGAGTACGAATACATTCAGCACCTGAAATCGATCGGCGCCAAAAACAAAGTGTATAAATCCTATATCGGGATGGGGTATTACAATACCATCATGCCGGGGGTCATTCAGCGAAACATACTGGAAAACCCCGGATGGTATACCTCATACACCCCCTACCAGGCTGAGATTTCACAAGGCCGCCTGGAAGCCCTGCTCAACTTTCAGACCGTTATTTCGGAGCTCAGCGGCCTGCCCATTGCCAACGCATCCCTGCTTGATGAAGCCACGGCAGCTGCAGAGGCCATGATCATGCTGTTTAACAGCCGGCCACGAAGCGCCGTAAAACAGGGCGTCAGTAAGTTCTTTGTTTCAAGCCGCAGTTTTCCCCAAACCATTGATGTACTGAAAAACCGGGCGGAACCCCTGGGCATTGAACTGGTCATTGAAGATCATCATACCGTTAAGCTGGACGACAGCTTTTTCGGGGCCATGCTGCAGTATCCTGACAATTATGGGTCTGTGAACGAATACCAGGATTTTGTGGCAACAGCCATCGACCTGAAGGTCAGAATTGTCGTGGCTGCGGACCTGATGAGCCTGACCCTGCTTACCCCTCCCGGCGACTGGGGAGCAGACGTCGTTGTGGGCTCAGCCCAGCGTTTTGGCGTACCCATGGGCTTTGGCGGCCCGCACGCCGGATTTTTCGCCACCAAAGACGAATTCAAACGCTCCGTACCCGGACGGATCATCGGGGTTTCAGTGGATAAAAACGGGGATTATGCCCTGCGCATGGCACTGCAAACCCGCGAGCAACACATCAAAAGGGAGCGGGCCACTTCCAACATATGTACGGCACAAGCGCTCCTGGCATCCATTGCCTCCATGTACGCGGCATACCATGGTCCGGACGGACTAAAAAAGATCGCCCGGCACATCAACAACCTCACCGGGCTGCTGGGCCGGGAACTGGAAAAATACGGGTTCGGACAACTGAACAAATATTTCTTTGACACCCTCCTCGTAGAACTGCCCGAAAACATGTTTGCCGACGAGATCCATCAGCTCGCCGTGGAGAAGCAGATGAATTTCCGCCGGATCAATGAAAAACATGTGGGAATCAGCATCGATGAAACCACATCACTGAAAGACATCAATGCCATAACTGAGGTATTTGCCACAGTCGCAGGTAAAACTTTTGAACCGGTTAAATGCGAAGAAGAGGACTGCGGAGATATTACCACCGTGCCAGACAGCCTGAAACGGACAACTCCGTTCCTGCAACAGACATGCTTCAACTCCTACCATTCCGAAACGGAGATGATGCGCTATATGAAAAAACTGGAGAACCGGGACCTTGCACTTAACCGCACCATGATCCCCCTTGGATCCTGCACCATGAAGCTGAATGCCGCTTCCGAACTCTTTGCCCTGAGCTGGCCGGAATTTTCGAGCATCCATCCTTTTGTACCGGATGACCAGGCGTCAGGCTACTATGAGCTGATCCGGCAACTGGAAAAGGATCTGTGTGAAGTTACAGGCTATGCCGGCATCTCATTCATGCCCAACTCAGGGGCCTCGGGTGAATACACCGGGTTGATGGTGATCCGGGCTTACCACGCCAGCCGCGGAGAAGCACACCGGAATGTAACCCTCATTCCTTCCTCAGCCCACGGAACCAACCCCGCCAGCGCGGTGATGGCCGGCACAAAAGTGGTTGTGGTTAAATGTGACGATAACGGCAACATTGACATCGAAGACCTCAAGGAAAAGGCAGCAAAGCACAAAGATAACCTCGCTGCCATTATGGTCACTTATCCTTCCACACACGGTGTGTTTGAAGAGGAGATCCTGGAAGTAACCAAAATCGTACATGACAACGGCGGACAGGTTTATATGGACGGGGCGAACATGAATGCCCAGGTCGGGTTCACCAATCCTGCCATCTGCGGAGCCGACGTGACCCACCTGAACCTCCACAAAACCTTCGCCATCCCCCATGGCGGCGGCGGACCGGGAGCCGGCCCCATCGGTGTGGCAGAGCACCTTCTCCCCTTCCTGCCGACACACCCCATGAAACAAACGGGAGGTGACCAGGCCATCCATCCTGTGGCATCAGCACCCTTCGGCAGTGCGTTCATTCTGACCATTACCTATGGTTATATTAAACTGCTCGGCGGAGAGGGACTGACGAGAGCTACAGAAGCCGCCATCCTTAGTACAAACTACCTGAAATCAGCCCTTGAAAAGCATTACAAGGTGCTTTACTCCGGCAAGAACGGATGGGCGGCCCATGAGATGATACTCGACTGCAATCCCTTCAAACGGGGCATCGGCATCGATGCCATTGACATTGCCAAGCGACTGATGGATTACGGCTTCCATGCCCCCACAGTGGCTTTTCCCGTTCCGGGAACACTCATGGTGGAGCCAACAGAAAGTGAGCCTTTGGCGGAACTGGATCGCTTTATTGATGCGATGATTTCCATCCGGAAAGAGATTCAGGAAATTGAAGATGGCAAAGCCGATAAAGAAGACAACATCATCAGAAACGCACCCCACACAGCCGTCATGGCAGCAGGGAATGACTGGAACAGGCCATACAGCCGCGAAAAAGCAGTATTCCCAAGGCCGTGGTCAGCGGAAATCAAGTACTTCCCGCCCGTCACCCGCATCGACGATGCCTATGGCGACCGGAACCTGATCTGTACCTGCGAGCCCATAGAAAGCTACGCTCGGGGCTGACGCCCCTCGCGGTTGTTAGTTCTCATGGGCCGAGTGATGGGGAAGCTGCCAATGGTCTGGGAAACGGGCAAGGCGGTTGTTGGTTGTTGGTTCACCCGGGCTACATTAACTATCAGGCGCGAAGCGCCGGAACTAACAACTGGAGGGACGTCAGTCCCGACAAACTAACAACCTGTCAGCCTCGTCCGGGGGTTATGGGCTACAGCTACCACCCATGGCCCATGAGAACCAACAACTGGAGGCGCGCAGCGCCGACTAACCGGAGTGGCGAAGCCACGACTCAGTCTTTGTCTTTGTAGAGGAAGCGTTTAATTTTCTTGGTGGGTGTTTTCTCGAAGGGTTCTGACTGTTCCTGAATAATGGTAAGTCTTGAAAAGCGATTCAGGCGTGCATTCACCTTTTGCTGGATTTCTGAAAGTCGTTTCCTGACTTTCTCCTGTGCATGATCATACATTTGCCCGGCAGATTCTTTCATTTCATTATACCGCTGGTCGATCTCCTCATAATTGAGATGAACCCTGGCAACCAGTTTACCTTTCAGTTCATACACAAGGCTCTCAAGTACATTATGCTGGCTGTTGATCACGGCTTCAATGTCCTCGGGATAAATATTCTCACCGCTTGGGCTGATGATTATATTTTTCAGGCGGCCCTTGATATAGAGATAACCATCCTTGTCCAGCACCCCCAGGTCACCGGTTCTGAACCAGCCATCAGCGGTAAACACGTCTTTGGTCAGACCAGGTTCCTTGTAGTAGCCTTTCATGATATTGGGGCCGGAAGCAATGATCTCACCTTCACCCGTGACCGGATCAGGATCCATGATGCGCAACTTCTGGCCGGGCAGGCAAAATCCGGTGGAGCGGTATTTTGTAAGACTTGGGCCACAACCGGCCAGCAGGGGTGAGGTTTCGGTCAGACCGTAGCCAATAGCGTAGGGGAATCCGGCATCACGCAGGAAAAGCTCAGTGGCTGCATCCACCTTTGACCCGCCGATGCCAAAAAAGTGCAATTTACCCCCAAAGGCTTTGTAGATTTTTTTCCCGGCCATTTTATGGAACGTCTTTTGTACCAGGCGCGATTTGCTTAAAAACCGCATGGCCTTACTACCGGTAAGCTTGGGAAGTACCTTGTTCCGATAGACCTTTTCAATGATCAGCGGAACGGTGAGCATCATCGTTGGTTTAACCTGCTGCATTGCCGGCAAAAGAACGGTGGGGGTGGGCAGCTTATCCAGGTAGTATACCGCGGCACCCCCCATATAGGGGATCAGGAAGCCAATGGTACATTCATATGTATGCGGCAGGGGCAGGACAGACAGGAGCCTGTCTTTTTCATTTACATCCTGTATTCCCAGTGTATTCACCGCATTGGACAGGATATTCTTATGGGTGAGCATCACCCCTTTGGGTTTCCCTGTGGTTCCTGAAGTATACAAAATAGCTGCCAGGTCATTCTCTTTTGGTGCCGGGGGCATCCCAACACCTTCACGACTTCGTGGCTCTGCATTGCCGAAAGATCCGGTCATTTCCAGCATACCAAGGCTGATCTCCCGGAAGTCATCCATCAGCACAGCCATTTTTAAGGTTTTCGGGAAAGTCCCTTTTAATTTGGGGGCAAGTCTTTCGGAAACAATCACTGCTTTTGCCTCACTGTGGCCGATAAGTTTGGAAATTTCCTCCTCGGAAAAATCTGTCAGTACAGGCACAACCACGGCACCCATACTGGTCACAGCAAGGTAAGAAACGCCCCACCGGGGCATATTCTGTCCCAGCAACATCACCCGGTCACCGGTCTGTACACCGCCTGATATCAACAAATCTGTTAACCGGCTGACCCCTTCACTTACATCCTTGTAAGTCATCACATCCCCTCCTGCGAAGCCAAGGGCCGGAGTATCGCCATAACGGGCGGTGCTGTTTTCCACCAATGCGCGGAATGTTAAAACACTAGGTACTTTCATAAACTACACGATAATGGTTCTCAAACAAAAGTACGGATTAATGCCGAGGGCGTAAACACAAAAAAGTTTAAATGTTTGTTTTATTTTTTTCAAACACCTACCCTCAATGACTTACAGCCTTTTACCTACCCTCTTATAAGGGCCTCAAAAAAGGAAATGGATTTTTGCAACCCCTCGCGCAGCGGGATTGCAGCCTCCCAGTTCAGCAATTCCCGGGCATATGCCGTATCGGGTTTGCGCTGAACGGGATCATTTTCCGGCAGGGGAAGGTAAGTGATCCTGGACCTGGAACCAGTCAGCTCAAGGACTATCTGCGCCAGTTCGTTGATGGTAAATTCATTTTTGTTGCCAAGGTTAACCGGTCCGGTAATTTCATCCCCGGTATCCATCAACGCAGTAAGTCCGTCCAGCAGGTCATCAATGTATTGAAAACTGCGCGTCTGGGTGCCATCACCATAAATGGTCAAATCTTCATCCCTCAGGGCCTGCATAATAAAATTGGAGACCACCCTTCCATCGTCGGGTTGCATTCTGGGTCCGTATGTATTGAAAATCCGGGCAATTTTAATCCTGACCTGATTCTGACGGTGATAATCCATAAAAAGTGTTTCAGCGCAACGCTTTCCCTCATCATAACAGGATCTTATCCCGATGGGATTCACATTGCCCCAGTAGCTTTCATGCTGTGGGCTGCTTTGAGGATCACCGTAAACCTCACTTGTGGAAGCCTGCAACACTTTCGCCTTAACTCTTTTCGCCAGTCCAAGGACATGAATCGACCCCATCACCGAAGTCTTTATGGTTTTAATGGGGTTGTACTGGTAGTGAATAGGGGAAGCAGGACAGGCCAGGTTGTAGATCTCGTCCACTTCAACAAAAAGCTCTTTGGTAATATCATGACGGATCACTTCAAAGCGATAATTATCAAACAGGTGGGATATATTGTCCCTGCTACCGGTAAAATAAGAATCCACGCACAATACATCATGCCCCATGCCGAGCAGGCGCTCACAAAGATGAGATCCGATAAACCCGGCACCACCTGTTACCAGCACTCTTTTACGCTTCATAAAACAAATATAGTCAAAAATATAAGCAGCCCCGGAATAAGGCTTCTCAAAGGGTTCTTACCAAACCGGCAGCTCCGGTTTTAAAACACCGCATAAGAAACAGCCAGCCCCACCGTCACCACCGAGGCCATTACCATGAGCTTGATCAGGATATTCAGGCTTGGGCCGGAGGTATCTTTAAACGGATCGCCAACGGTGTCACCGTTAATCGCCGCACGATGCCCTTCAGACCCTCTTCCGCCAAAATGGCCTTCCTCGATATATTTTTTCGCATTATCCCAGGCGCCGCCTGCGTTGGCCATAAAAATGGCCAGGGCAAACCCGGAGGAGATGGTTCCCAGCAATAATCCTGACACACCGGGTACGCCGAACAATATTCCCACAACTACCGGAATCAGCAATGCGATCAGCGACGGGGCCATCATCTCTTGCTGAGCTCCTTTGGTCGAAATAGACACACAACGGGCATAATCCGGCTCGGCCTTTCTGTCCATGATGCCGGGAATGGATGCGAACTGCCTCCGCACCTCATCCACCATTTTCTGTGCTGCCCGGCCCACGGCATTCATTGTCATTCCGCTGAATAAAAAGACAGCCATGACACCCAGCAAAATCCCCACAATCACCTTGGGATTCATCAGATGAACTTCATAATGGTACACAAAATCAATGAATTCGGCATCAATGGCCGGGGTTCCGTTGATCAATTCCTGGGGGCGGTCAAGGAATTTCACGA
The DNA here is from genome assembly GCA_007129945.1 of Bacteroidales bacterium. Classification (GTDB taxonomy): domain Bacteria; phylum Bacteroidota; class Bacteroidia; order Bacteroidales; family UBA7960; genus PUPG01. Next base: position 7,651 of record SKUN01000170.1, on the reverse strand, counting down.
ACATCATCCTGACCTCTTCAAAATAAGACGCCAGCAATGCCAGGGCGGTCAGGGCAGCTGAACCTATGGCAAACCCTTTTCCGGTAGCCGCTGTTGTATTCCCCAATGCATCCAGGGCGTCGGTTCGCGCCCTCACCTCTGAACCAAGGCCACACATTTCGGCATTTCCGCCTGCATTGTCGGCAATGGGTCCGTACGCATCCGTGGCCAGGGTAATACCCAGGGTTGACAGCAAGCCCACCGCAGAAATACCGATACCATACAGGCCGTAGTTCAGACTGCCCATATCGAATGTAAATCCGGTAGCAAACAGGAATGAAAGGGTAATGGCCACCACAATAATAAACAAGGGGACTGCGGCAGATATCAATCCGGTACCCACACCACTGATGATAAGCGTGGCCGTACCCGTCTGGCTCGATTCAGCGATCTTTCTCGTTGGCCTGTAGGCCGAAGCGGTAAAATATTCAGTGGATTGGCCAATGGCGATCCCCGCCAGCAGGCCTGTCACAATCGACCCCCACAAACCCAGGTAGTTTGGCAGGTTCAGAAAATACAGGATAAAGAAGGAAGCCACCACGATCAGTCCGGCGCTCATATTCACACCAAACCCCAGGGAGCGAAGCAGTTCCTTCTGGCTCGCCCCTTCCCTTGTGCGCACCATGAACACCCCTGCAATGGACAAAAGCGTACCCAATGATGCAATCAGCATCGGTGCAATGACGGCATTGAACTGCACATCCAGGCCGTAGCCCATGAAAGCAGCAGCCCCCAGCAATGCTGTTGCCAGGATGGAGGCAGCAAATGACTCAAACAGGTCGGCACCCATACCAGCCACATCACCCACATTGTCGCCCACGTTGTCGGCAATGGTTGCCGGATTTCTCGGGTCATCCTCGGGGATCCCGGCCTCAACTTTTCCTACCAGGTCGGCTCCCACATCTGCTGCCTTTGTATAAATACCTCCGCCCACACGGGCAAACAGGGCCTGCGTGGAAGCTCCCATCCCGAATGTCAGCATGATGGCTGTAATGGTCATCAATTGGTATCCGTCAAAGGTTTCCGGGATAAAGATATTCAGCACAATAAACCACAATGAAACATCCAGCAGTACCAGCCCGACTACCACCAGCCCCATCACTGCCCCGCTGCGGAATGCAAGGCGCAGACCTCCGTCAAGCGAAGAGCGGCAGGCATTGGCCACCCTCCCGCTGGCATAAGTGGCCGCTTTCATGCCAAAAAAACCGGCAAGTCCTGAGAAAAAACCGCCGGTTATAAATGCGAAGGGGACCCAGTTATTCTGGACCCCCAGGCCATAGGCGAGAAAAGAAAAGATCACCGTAATTACCAGGAATACGATGATCACCACCTTGTATTGTTGTCGCAAATACGCGGAAGCTCCTTTGCGCACATGGGAGGCAATTCTTTTCATCGTATCTGTGCCTTCGTCCATTGCCATCATTTGCCGGAAAAAATACCAGGCAAAACCAAGGGCAAAAAGGGCACTAATCGGAACCAACCAAAAGATTAAAGACATTTTTCAGGTGTTTGTTTTGCACAAATGAGTACAAAGGGTTGACATATTAAAACAAAAATAAAGATTTAATCATTCAACAAAATCATTTAATAAATGTTTTTGAAATTTTTTTTCAACTTTCCTGTGAATCCGGTTTAATCGTGGAAAAAGGCCGGTACGATCATGAATATCTGAAAAAAACCAGTAAATTTGTTGTTTCAGCAACCTGACTGTGGCCATATGAAAAAAATCAAACTCGAGATTCTTGGAATATCCTACAGCCAATCGCAATCCGGTGCCTATGCACTGATTTTTGGTGAGGAGGGGCAAAAACGCCGGTTACCGATCATTATCGGAAGCTTCGAAGCACAAGCCATCGCCATTGAACTGGAAAAAATGAAACCCAGCCGGCCGCTGACACATGACCTTTTTAAAAACTTTGCGACCACCTTTCACATTTCCATTACCGAGGTCATTATCTATAAATTCAGCGAAGGAATCTTTTTTGCCAAGCTGATCTGTTTTGACGGAGCAAAAGAAGTAGAAATCGATTCAAGAACCTCGGATGCTGTCGCGATTGCTGTCCGTTTCCAGTGTCCGATTTACACCTACGAGAAAATCCTCAATGCGGCCGGTATTGTCATGCAGGAAGGCGATGATTCCATCGATCCACCCCCCGGCGCAGCTGAAAAGGACCCCAAAGGGCATAAAGCAGATTACAGCCAGATGACATTGAAGGAGCTGGAGAAAAAACTGATGGAAGCCATTGATTCTGAAGCCTACGAAAAAGCTTCCGTGATCAGAGACGAAATCAATAAACGAAAAGGAAGCAAGAAGTAATTAATGACCTCAATCAGTGATTTTTCAATGAATAATACACTTACGATTCCAGGGTTTTTATTAATATTGATCTTGCCGGCACTGTTTTTCGGCTCCTGCAACTCCGGTACAGAACCCGGCCTCCAGGCAGAAATCTCTAAAATATGGGCCTTTGATGAAGTGGTTGACAAGACCACCGGGCAAGGTGCCGGCCTGCCCGAACAAGATACACTGACATTGGTTGATGCAGAGGGGGAAAGAACCTTTTCCCTTCATTCACAATTCCTTGACAAGGAAGCTTTCGGGAGCTGGTCCAGGATTGGAGACACCCTCTATCTTGCACCAATACCCGACGACCTTGAAGTCGCTGTAGACTCGGTAAATTACCGGGTTGACGAAGGCCAGCCGCTGCTTCAGTATTATCGCGAGGGAGAATTACTGGCCATACAGACCGAAGAAAGACTCACCACAGACAGGCGCCCCATTGTTTTCGTCATTGAACAACTCGGGGAGGAAACTCTGGTGCTGACTGATTCCGAATACCGGTACCATCTCACCTATACCCCGGCAGATATACACGAGTATGCATTCGGGTTAACATCCATTTTCCGTGGATTACTGGGGATGTTTGTGCTGATATTGATTGCCTGGATCTTCAGTGCCAACCGAAGGGCGATCTCCTGGCGGGTAGTCGGAATCGGCTTATCCGTGCAGGTACTTCTGGCCTTTGGGGTGTTGCAGGTACCGGCAGTCCAGTATTTTTTCGAAATGGTCGGATCAGTTTTTGTAGTGATCCTCGATTTCACCAAGGCAGGAACCGACTTTCTTTTTGCAGGCTTTCTGGACACCGAACGTTATGGTTACATCTTTGCGTTCCAGGTGCTCCCCACCATCATCTTCTTCTCCGCCCTCACCAGTTTGCTGTTTTACCTTGGCATCATTCAAAAGATCGTCTATGGCATGGCATGGCTGATGACCAAGGCCATGCGCCTTTCAGGAGCGGAAAGCCTTTCAGTTGCCGGGAACATTTTCCTGGGTCAGACTGAGTCTCCGCTCATGATTAAGGCCTACCTGGCCAACATGTCAAAGTCAGAGATACTGCTGGTAATGACAGGGGGGATGGCCACCCTGGCCGGTGGAGTGCTGGCCGCTTATATCAGCTTCCTTGGCGGGGATGACCCTGTACAACGACTGATTTTCGCTCAGCATCTCCTGGCCGCCTCGATTATGGCTGCACCGGGAGCTGTGGTGATCTCCAAAATTCTCTACCCCCAGACCGAAAAGATTGACAAAACCATGGAGATCTCCAAAGACAGAATCGGCGACAACATTTTGGACTCCATTACGAACGGTGCCGGAGAAGGCCTGCGCCTGGCTGCCAATGTGGCCGCCATGCTGCTGGTTTTCATCGCTTTCATTGCCATGTTCAATTACATCGTGGGAGGGATCGGTGACATGATCAACCTGAACCCGGCAATTGCAGAGGCCACAAATGGCCGCTACGAAGAACTTTCCCTGCAGTTCATCCTGGGGTACACCTTTGCCCCCATCATGTGGCTCATCGGAGTCAGTTTACCCGACATCACCCTGGTAGGAAGACTCCTGGGGGAAAAGATCATCATGACGGAATTTATCGGTTACCTCAGTCTGGCAGAGCTAAAGGAAATGGATGCTTTTGCCGACCCCAAGTCCATCATCATGGCCACTTACCTGCTTTGTGGTTTTGCCAACTTTGCCAGTATCGGAATACAGATCGGCGGTATCGGGTCACTGGCTCCGTCCCGCAAGGTGCTTCTTTCCCGCTTCGGGATGAGGGCATTGCTCGGTGGCACACTTGCAGGTCTGATGAGTGCCACCATCGTAGGCATGATACTGGGATAACCGCCAAAAAACAACAATCATCGCATAGCGGAAAGACGTACCTTTGTCTTACACAAACCGGGAGAAGATGCTTCAATACCTTGACCTTTTAGATCACATCCTTAAAAACGGGACAGAAAAAGGAGACAGAACCGGTACCGGCACCATCAGCGTATTCGGGCACCAGATGCGATTTAACCTGGAAAATGGGTTCCCTCTGGTAACTACCAAAAAACTTCACCTTCGTTCCATCATCCATGAACTGTTATGGTTTCTGAAAGGCGACACCAACATTGCTTATTTAAAGGAGAACGGGGTGTCTATCTGGGATGCATGGGCCGATGAATCCGGCGATCTGGGACCGGTTTACGGCGCACAGTGGAGAAGCTGGCCGACAGAAACCGGGCATATTGACCAGATAAGCCAGCTGATCCGGCAAATCAAAAACAACCCCGATTCTCGGAGGTTAATGGTCAACGCCTGGAACGTGGGGCAACTCGACAAAATGGCCCTTCCTCCCTGCCATATCCTTTTTCAGTTTTATGTGGCAGACGGACGACTATCCTGCCAGCTATATCAGCGAAGTGCAGACTGCTTTTTAGGCGTCCCTTTCAATATCGCCTCCTATGCTTTACTTACGATGATGATCGCCCAGGTGTGTGAGCTGAAAGCAGGTGATTTCATTCATACGTTCGGGGACGCACACCTGTACCTGAACCATCTTGAACAGGCCAGACTGCAGTTGAGCAGAAAGCCCCGTCCATTACCTGTCATGCACATTAATCCGGAGGTGAAGGATATTTTCTCCTATGGTTACGAAGATTTTAAATTGACCGGATACGATCCGCACCCCCACATTAAAGCTCCGGTAGCCGTTTAACAACGGACCGTTTAACATGGGCCGCAGAACACAGGCGCAGAACACGGGTCGCCTAACATGGCTCCTTAGCATAGCCCCTTAACATGTGGCCGTGGCTTTTTATCAGCGGCAAAAGATTGTAAAGACCGGAATATTAACCAAAGTACAATCATCATGAAACTTTTATTGATCGCTGCATTGGGCAATAACAACGTGATCGGCAACGAAAATCAGCTCATGTGGCATATGCCGGCAGACCTTAAACATTTCAAGAATCTGACCATGGGGCACACCCTCATCATGGGACGTAAAACTTTTGAGTCGATGGGAAAACCCCTGAAGGGGCGGACAACCATAGTGGTGACGGGCTCAAAGGATTATGATGCCCAGGGATGCCAGGTGGCAAACTCAATCAGTGAAGCCCTGAAGAAGGTGCAAGACCAGAAGGATGTATTCGTGGCAGGAGGCGAGGAGATCTACAGGCAAACCATCGACCTTTACCAGGCCCGCCGTTTATTCATTACCCGGATTTATGGCAATTTTGAAGGCGACGCTTTTTTCCCGGAGATTGATCCCGAAAAATGGGAACTGATTGAGATGGAAGAACACGAACCGGACGAAAAAAACAAATACCCCTATGCTTTTCTGACCTACAAGAAAAAAACCCGTCAGAAAAAAATCTAAGGCAATGAACCGGGCACCGTCCGGTAAGGCAGTGAAATACCGCACCTCGCGGCAATTTTAAAAAGGGCAGATTCCGGCAGGTTTTTTATGGCTACCGGCGGGATCGCTTTGTAACTGACCATAATTCTCCGTCCGGGTTCATCCATGTTTTCAGAGGCTCCTGACGGGCAGCAGGGAACAACACATTGTTCAAAATCAACCTGTACCCCGGAGAACTGGGAAAAAGATCCAGGTCGGTGGGCGGGTCACCCACGTGGTGACGATAATCTTCCGGATCGTGACCACCAAGAAATGTGAACGTGCCATTCCCGCGTGATCCGTGAATATAGCGCACCTCTTCCTTTGAGCGGTTTTCCCCGAGAATGGTGACCGTGGGCTTTACCACCTCTTTGCGGAACGCAGTGGTCTGCCCCATGAAGCCTCGAATCACTGTTTCATGGTTTTGCGTAAGCATGGTTGGCACAGGATCCCATTTGGCAGAGAACTCAAATAACGTAAAGAAGTCACTTCCCTCGTTACGCCCGATCTTGGGCACATCAATGTTTGATTTTTCATAGATGGCCGGATCGGGAACAATGGTAAAATTCTCAAAAGCAAAAGTCCGGCTGAAATCAAGCCGCTCCTGAGCATCCGGATCAGGCGGGGTTCCGTTGTAGACCTCATGAAGAATGTCCACTCCTTCAGCCGCGAGGGCAACGTCAATACTTTCAGGTGCCGAACACATGGCAAACATATAGCCACCGCCCTCCACAAAATCGCGTATGGCCCTGGCCACATCCAGCTTCAGATCCGCAACCTCAGCATATCCCAAAGCCCTGGCTGTTTCCTCCGCCAGCCGGACATCTTCCTGGTACCAGTCGGCATTGCGAAAAGCCAGCCAGAACTTTCCGAATTGTCCGGTAAAATCCTCATGATGCAGGTGCAACCAATCATAGACAGGCAGTTCGCCCGACAACACCTCTTCATCATACACCTCATCATAGGGAATCTCCGCATAAGTCAGGGCCAGGGTAACCGCATCATCCCAGGGAAGGCTGTTGGGAGGAGTATATATGGCGATCCTGGGTACTTTATGTAACCGGATTTCCTCCATATTCACCTCCGGATCAGCTATTTCACGAAGGATTCCGGCAGCCTGCACATCTGCGATCACCTCATAAGTCACACCCCTTACCACCAATTCATCCTCAAATTCCCGGTGATGATCAAACATAAAACTGCCACCACGGTAATTCAGCAACCAGCTTATTTCCACATCGTAGGTCAGCACGTGATAGGCTATGCCATAAGCCTTCAGGTGGTTCCGCTGTGAATCGTCCATGGGGATCAGGATCTGGGCGGCAAAGCCCTGCGCACCGACACCAGCCAGCAAAAACAAAATGAATATATAACGTACAAGAAACATAAGCTGTAATAAAATTAAACCATCCAATCAATAAACCATCCAACCCCGTACTTGGTTCAATGGCTTGCAGGCTATCGAAAATACCTTCGGGCCAGTAACGTGTGACCCCTTCAGGCATTGACAAACCAACAACCAACAACCGCCTCGCCCGTTTACCAGACCATCGGCAGCTTCCCCATCACACCGCCCATGAGAACCAACAACCAACAACCAACAACCAACAACCGCCCAACCTCGTCCACCGAATATGAGCTACCCCCACCATCCTCCGCCCATGAGAACCAACAACCGGAGGGTGCGAAGCACCCGACTAACCGGAGGGGCGTCAGCCCCGACTAACCGGAGGGTGCGAAGCACCCGACTAACCGTGAGGGGCGCCAGCCCTGAACTAAAATGGAACTTCATCATCGTCCATGTCATTCATTTTGGACGGGACGGTAAAGGTATTCTGGTCATCAAACGAATCCGATGGCTTCATCTCACCTCCGGCACCATAACTGGCGGTTTC
>SKUN01000129.1 GCA_007129945.1 Bacteroidales bacterium | reverse complement strand
TTCAGAGGATAGCTGTTTTATTTGCCTTTGACAGGAATGAGCGTCAGGTTAAACGGTATAAAAAATTTGGTTTTTCATCACAGGATACGTAGTTTTAGGGTATAATAAAATATAAAATGCATTTTTTTCGAAAACATATAAGCCTTCTGACCGGCTTTTTAGCTGGCGTAATTCTGATGTTGTCCTGTGATTTTTCAGGAAACGGCGATCATAACGGTGCCGGACTGAAAGATTTGCCGGAGATCAGGGAAAGAGGGGAACTCGTCGCGATTACAAGTTACAGCCCCCTGAGCTATTTTATTTACCGGGGGGAAGTCATGGGGTATGAATATGAACTCCTGCAGCTTTTCGGGGAGCACATTGACCTGCCTGTGCGTATTGAGATTGCCCGTGATTTCGGGGAAATGATGGATATGCTTGACAGGGGAGAGGGTGATCTGATCGCCTATGGACTGACCGTAACCTCCGGACGACGGGAAAGACTGGCTTTCTCGGAACCATTCAATATGACCCAGCAGGTATTGGTGCAGCGCAAACCGGAAAACTGGCGACAGATGATGCTTCACAATATAGAAAACGAATTGATCCGTAACCCCATTGAGCTTTCCGGCAAAACAGTGTATGTGCGCCGCGGATCAGCATACTTCGACCGACTGATCAATCTTTCTGAGGAAATCGGGGCAGATATTGACATTGTGGAGGCTGACGAAGGAGTCACCACGGAAGAGCTGATCAGATATGTGGCAGATGGAGAAATCGATTATACAGTGGCTGATGAAAATATTGCAAAAATTAAATCTGCCTACCACCAGAATCTGGACGTGGAAACAGCTGTCAGTATGCCGCAGCAGACAGCCTGGGCCATGAGACACACATCTCCTGAGTTACTTGATTCACTCAATAAATGGCTGGAGGAAGCACGCACCCAAAGCGATTATTATGTGATCTACAATAAATATTATGAGAACCGTCGTGCGTTCCGTGCCCGCTATGCCAGTGATTTCTTCCCGGTAACAGGGGGGACAATCTCGCCTTATGATGAAGACCTTAAGCTGTATGCGGATGAGCTTGGGTGGGACTGGCGGTTGCTGGCAGCATTAATATACCAGGAGTCACAATTCGATCCTTCGGCCCGCTCCTGGGCCGGTGCCGTTGGCCTGATGCAGCTGATGCCCCGGACTGCGGCTGAATTTGGTGCTGATAATCCACTCGATCCTCAGGAGAATATTGCCGCGGGAGTCAGGTTTTTACAATGGCTCCAGAATTATTGGAAAGAACAAATTGAAGATGAAAACGAACGAAGGAAATTTGTAATTGCTTCCTATAATGTGGGGCACGGGCATGTGCAGGATGCCAGGCGTCTGGCCGAAGCTTTCGGAGATGACCCGGGTGTGTGGCACGGGCAAGTCGCTGAACATATGCTGAATAAGTCCAACCCTGAATATTTCAACAGGGAGGAAGTTCGCTATGGGTATGCCTCGGGCCTGGAGCCTGTGAACTATGTGACTGCCATACTGGATCTCTTTGAACACTATCAGCACCTTGTTGACCTTGAGATGGCCCAACGCTGATCCGTTAACACGATGCCGGCTTTTATGTCCCGGTGTTGAAAGAATTTACTATCTTTCGCAGCAAAAATTTTTAACACCACCAACAATTAAATCTTTTTAATTATGTATTCAAGCCGTTTTAAAAGCAGGCAGTCTCTGCTGTTTGCCCTTGCAAGTGCAATGTTTATCTGTTCATTATCTCTTCATACTGCAGCGGAAGCCCAGTCGCTCACCCCGGTGGAGTTCAACCGGGAGCAATTGGTGAAGATGCCTGTGCTTGGGTGGATTGCAGAAGCACGTCTGGGCAGCACGCCCTACAGGGTGGGTGCGGATGGTTCTGTCAGGATGGTGCCGGCAACGGGAAGCATTACCTATGATTTCCGGACAGGCGACACAGCCATAAACCTGGCTGGAGACCATGTAGAACCTGCGGTCACCCTTTACAACCCCGGCAGCACCAACAACCGGTCCAGTGGCGAAAGCCGGGCGTTCAATGCGCTCTCCTGTATAGGAAACGAGGTCAGGGTACTTACCGGTGACGCCAAAGGAGAGACCGGCTATGTAATTGGCAAGCACGGTGGCTCTGAGCATGTAATGGTTGATTTCAAAGATCAGGAAGTGCTTTATAAAATGTCGCCCGGTGACAAGATGCAGGTATATGCCCATGGTGCGGGTATGGAGCTGCAGAATGCCGGAGATGTGCAGGCTTTCAGTATGAGCCCGCATCTGCTTGAAGCACTTACCGAAGCAGGGATGGGCATTACCTCCGTGGGAAAGCTCCGTGTGCCGGTCGCACTGACCGTACCTGCCAAAATTATGGGCTCCGGCCTTGGTTCAGACCAGGTTTATACCGGCGATTATGACATCCAGCTTTTTGATGAGGTTGTTATTGAGAAATACGGGCTGGATCAGCTTCGTTTCGGAGACATTGTGGCCATTACTGATGCCGATCACTCTTTTGGACGCATATTCAAAACCGGTGCAATCACCATTGGTGTGATCACACACAGCAACAGTAACATTGCCGGACATGGACCGGGTTTTACCACCCTGCTGACCTCCACTTCCGGGAATATTGAAACATTTACTGACTCCGAAGCCAATCTGAAGCACCTGTTGTTTGAATAAATTGCCGGTTGTTTTTTTCTGATCCAAAAGCCACTGTTCGTTGACCGGCCAGTGGCTTTTGCTGTTCACATCAGGGCTGAACATTTAATCTTCAGCCTTGTTCTTCATTAAATGTTATTGTAAAAAGATGGATACGGGAACCAACAATCTTATTGGCGGGTTGCACCATATTACTGTGCTTGCCGATGATGCCAGGCGAAATCTGGAGTTTTATGCGGGTGTCCTGGGGCTAAGGCTGATCAAGCAAACAGTTAATTTTGACGATCCCGGGGTATACCACTTATATTATGGAGACCGGACCGGGAGTCCGGGTACAATTCTGACCTTTTTCCCCTACAGGGGCTTGCCTCCGGGGAAAACCGGGACCGGTCAGTCGGTGGTGGTTTCGTTTTCCCTCCCCTTGTCGTCCCTTGCTTTTTGGGAGCAACGGTTCGAAAGACTTGATATCGCTTACGAAAAACCCAGTGAGCGATTCAAGAGGGAAGTGCTGATTAGCCTGAAAGACATTGACGGTTTAAAATTGGAGCTGGTATTTAATGAGCTGGACAACAGGGAAGGGTTTTCCGGTGGCCATATTCCTGAAGAATATGCTATACGCGGTTTTTTCGGAACAGAGCTCTGGGTGAAAGACCTCGCGCCGACTGCCAATTTGCTGACCGGATTGATGGAGCACCGATTGATTGCTGAACATAATGGCAGGATGCGATTTGCCGTGGAAGACTTGCCAGGGAAATATGTGGATTTAATGGTCCCTTCCGTTACAGGCCCCGGAAAAAGCGGAAACGGGAGTGTTCATCACATTGCCTTCAGGACACCTGGTGAACTGGCTCAAAATGTTTTATGGGAGAAACTTCGCGGAGCAGGAATGTATCCCACACCCGTAATAGATCGTCAGTATTTTCGATCGGTGTATTTTCGTGAGCCAGGGGGGGTGCTGTTTGAAATTGCCACCGATGACCCTGGTTTCCTTATCGATGAGCCTGCGAAAACCATGGGGCAAAAACTGATGTTACCTCCTCAGCATGAATCCCGGCGGCAGGAACTGGAAGAAATTTTGCCAAAACTGGATGTTGACTTAAGTCCGTATTACTGATGCACAGGAAAAACATCACTACAAAGGGGAAGCCTGTTGCGGAAACAGGAAAGGCAGTTGTTTTACTTCACGGAAGGGGTGGGTCTTCCGCTGACATGCTTGCCATCGCCTCAAAACTCTGGCTGGATGATTATACCCTGCTGGCCCCGCAGGCCACAAGAAACACCTGGTATCCTTATTCGTTTTTAATGCCGGAAGAAAGAAACCAGCCGTGGCTTGAAAGTGCACTTGACCTTTTATCAAACCTGGAGGTTGATTTACTGAAAGAGGGTGTTTCACCAGAGTCCCTATATTTTGGTGGGTTTTCCCAGGGTGCCTGCCTGAGTCTGGAGTACACCGCAAGAAACGCCAAAAAATACGGAGGCGTTCTGGCTTTCACAGGTGGATTGATCGGGGAGACCGTGAATAAAGATAAATACCGCGGAGACTTTCAGCACACACCCGTTTTTATTGGCTCAAGTGATCCTGATTCCCATATTCCGGTAGAAAGGGTCAGGGAAACGGAATCGTTGCTGGAGGGAATGAACGCCAGGCCTTCTGTACATATTTACCCAGGAATTGGCCATACCATTATTGAGGAAGAAATTGACACAGTAAACCAGCTGTTTTTCAGATAGCCTCCTTTGCCCGCAAATTTTCGCTGACTGTCAGATTTATCCGCCTCCCGTTTTTTTACTTATTTTTGCCGATCATGAAAAACAAACAGGGGTATGTTCCTGAATTTTCAGGGATAGAACGTATCCCCGATGATCAATCACAAAAATAAATAAAAATGGCCCCTGCACTTTTGATTCTGGCTGCCGGAATGGGTAGTCGTTACGGAGGAATGAAACAGCTTGACCGGATTGGTCCGTCGGGTGAAACCATCATGGATTATTCTGTGTACGATGCAATCCGCTCAGGTTTCGGGAAAGTGGTATTTGTCATACGGAAAAGCTTTGAAAAGGCCTTCCGGGAGCAGGTAGCTGATAAACTGAAAGGCAAGATAAAAGTGGAAATTGCTTTTCAGGAATTATCAGACCTTCCGAACGGTTATCGTTGTCCTGACGGCCGGGAGAAGCCCTGGGGTACCGGCCATGCCATCTGGGTGGCAAGAGACCTTATCAGAGAAAATTTCGCTGTGATCAATGCCGATGACTTTTATGGCCGCGGGGCCATTTCGCTGATGGCCGATCACCTCTTATCTCAAAAGCCGGGTGAAAAGGGAAAGTATTCCATGGTGGGTTATCGCCTGGAAAATACCCTCTCGGATCACGGACATGTTTCACGTGGGGTATGCCAGGTTGATCCCCGGGGTATGCTGTTAAATGTAGAAGAGTTTAAAGCCCTGGAACAAGATTCCAATGGTTTTATAATCAGCAATGGACAAAAAACCCAACTTACCCGGGATGAGGTTGTCTCTATGAATTTCTGGGGGTTTGGGCCGGATGTTTTTCCCCACCTGGAGGAAAAAATGATGGATTTTCTCGCCACCCGGATCGAAACAGAAAAAGGAGAGTTTTTTATTCCCATGGTGGTGGATGAACTGATCCGTGAAAATAAAGCAGAAGTTCGTGTGCTTCCCAGCCAGTCGCAGTGGTTCGGAGTTACTTATAAACAGGACAAGGAGAAAGCGGCAGATGCACTCCGTGAAATGATCAGCCGGGGCATGTATCCTGCCCGGTTATGGTAGACCTTTTTTTATTCATTCTATAACTACAGACAATCAATGGAAAAACAAACTCAATGCAGCAGCCATGCATTTACCTTCAGGCGCTGGACCCGCAAATCATATGCGGTTTTCTGCAGCCTGGGTAAGCAGATTCGTATCGGTGTGCTGTATGTGGGTTGTTCCATTCTGACTGTCCCGGCACTTGCACAGGAACATCCTGACTCCATCAGGGTGATTGAGGTGCAGGCTGAACAAGAGCTGGATGAAGTGGTGGTAAGTGCACAACATGTACCCGCCGTGGCATCTGAGCTTATGCGTTCGGTACAGGTGATCTCGCGCTCTGAAATTGAGCGGTCACCGGCATCGGATCTTGCCAGCCTCCTTGAAAGTGTTCGCGGAGTGGACATCAGAAAAAGGGGCAGCTTTGGCATACAGGCCGATGTAAGCATCAGGGGCGGAACCTTTGATCAAACATTAATTCTTCTGAACGGGATCAATATCAGTGATCCGCAAACAGGTCACCATCACCTGAATATCCCGGTTGATCTGGAAAGCATTGAACGCATTGAGGTACTTCACGGATCCGGCGCCCGGGTGTTTGGCCCCAATGCCTTTAACGGGGCCATCAATATCATTACCAGGGAGCCCGATCATCATGGAATACGGGTTTCCCTTTCGGGCGGAGACCACGGGCTGGCCGGAGGCTCTTTAACCGCCGGGATGAAAGGGAAAAGACTCAACCACCATTTTTCTTTCTCGGGTTTGCGAAGCGACGGGTATGTGTCCAACACCGATTTTCAGAACGGGAACTTTTTTTATCGTACACAGGCAGAGGTGGGTCGTGCCCGGCTGGATATTCAGGGCGGTTATAACCGGAAATCTTTCGGGGCCAACAGTTTTTATACCCCGCTTTTTCCGGAACAATTTGAGGCCACGAGCACAAAATATGCCTCCCTGCAGGTTACTCCGCTGTCGAATCCGGCCATGAAAGCTCAGGCCTACTGGCGGCGCCATCATGACCGCTTTGAGCTCTTCAGGCATGATTCACCCCAATGGTATACCGGGCACAATTATCACGTTTCTGATGCAGGAGGTGTGAGTATTCATTATATGCATCTGAGTAGCCTGGGCAAAACCGCTGTGGGGGCTGACCTGCGTTATGAGCAAATTTTCAGCAATGTGCTGGGGGAACCCATGGATGAACCCCTCGCTGTATCCGGATATGACAATACATATTATTCCCATCATTACCAACGGACCGGAATCAGCGTGATGGCTGAACACAACATCTACTTTGGTGATCTTTCTGTTTCAGCAGGTATGCTTGCTTACGCAAATACCGACCTGGATCGGGACATCAGTATTTTTCCCGGCGTGGATGCAGGATGGCAGCTCCATCCGCGCCATCGTTGGTTTGCCTCAGTGAGCAGGACCCTCCGGCTACCCACTTTCACCGATCTGTTTTATGAAGGCCCGGTCAATAAAGGCAACCCGGAACTACTCCCGGAAGAAGCTTTTTTTGCAGAAACCGGTATTAAAAGCCGCTGGGGCAATATCGATGCAGAACTGGTCCTGTTCAGGCGGTGGGGAAGGAATATGATTGATTGGGTAAGATACCCGGGCGATGAAATATGGTACAGTTTAAACCATACCCGGGTAAACCTCTATGGGTTTGAAGGTGATATGCGGATCCCGTTATCTGTGTTTTCAGCCGGAAAGGACAAAAACAGTCAGGCTGCCACCGGGCAATACCTGACGCTCGGGTATGCGTACACTCATGCGGATAAACAAAGCGGAGAAATGGTGTCAAATTATGCACTGGACCACCTGACCCATGATTTCAGGGCAGGGGTGCAGCATCGTGCGGGCCGTAATCTTTATGTTTCCTGGAATGCTTCATGGCGTGACAGGGCAGGAGGTTTCCTGCCTTTTGAAGATGGGGAATACAGCAGCTGGAGGAAGTTTCCGGCCTTCTGGATGCTTGATGCCAAAATGACCTACAACTTCACCCGGTTTCAGGCTTATGCAGAGGTCTCCAACCTGCTGAATATCGACTACGTGGATCATGCCAATGTGCCTCAGCCCGGCAGATGGTTGCGATTGGGAGTGGTATTTGATACCTTTGCAGAATAAAGGAAAACATATGGACAACCTATTGAATAAATACGGAACCCTCAGTGATGGCATACGAACAGTAAGCCCGAGAGAAAGTCTTGAAGTGATCAACCGGGGGGGGCTGTTTGTGGATCTGCGCGGGAAGAATTTTACTGACTTTAAAATTCCGGACATCCCGGATATTTTTCTGATGCCACACAGGCTGCTGAGTGAGGAATACAGTAAGCTTCCTGCTGACAGAGCATTGATCGTAGCTGATTCCACCGGATTAAAAAGCAAGGAAGCTGTGCGCTTTTTGCAGGAAAAGGGCTTCGACCAGGTGGCCCATATGGCTGGTGGTTTTGTTGAGTGGGAAAGGGACGGACTTCCGGTCAGAGAAGATATCAATGAAAGACTTACCGGGGCTTGTGCCTGCCAGCTGAAACCCAGGGACCGGATGAAATAATTTTCCTGGCGCCGTTGATTGCCGTGCTTTTGTTAATTTTGGGGGCGCATTCCGCATTGTTGGGGGCGCATTCCACATCGTATTGAAAAGAAAAGGTATAGCAATGACAGAAGCATTAGGGATTGATGCCGGGACATTGTCCCTGAAGCTGGTATATCGCAACGGGAGCAAAATTCAGCACCATTTTGCGGAACATTCCGGGGAGCCCCTGCAAACGTTGAACAGGTTACTCGAAAGGGAGCAAATTGACCTGAAAAAAACAAAAACTGTTGTATCGGGAAAATATGCGCCCCTGCTTGCTTCTGCCTGTCAACTTCCAGTCATATCTCCCGTATCAGCCATTTTACGGAACCATCAATCCGCTTCGGGTAAGCCCGTCAGTTATGTGGTTGATATCGGCTCGTCCGGACTTTCCCTTGCAGAGATCACCGACGGGAAATTGCAGCGCTTTGAGACCAACTCCCTTTGTGCGGCAGGTACGGGTGCTTTTCTGGATCAGCAAATGGAGCGCCTTGGGCTGGACTACAAGTCAGCGGGGGAAATCCCCATCCTGGACAATGCACCCGCCATTGCTTCCCGTTGCTCGGTATTCGCCAAGAGTGACCTGATCCACCGGCAACAGGAAGGTTACCAGATTCCTGAACTCTGGAACGGATTATCCAAAGGTTTGGGCCATGCTGCATTTTCTACTTTATTCAAAGGCGTCCCTGTAAAAGGCAATGTGCTATTCATCGGAGGGTTGGCAAATAATAAGGTTTTCCTGCATTATTTTTCCGCTTTACTGAATGGGCATGAGCTGATTCTGCCGGAGAGTCCGGTTTTTTACATGGCAGAGGCCCTGCTGAATTGTGCAGGAACAGAAGCCGGGCGAACTCCCGGAGTTGCAGCAGAGATTAATGAATCAGGGCAACAGGCTTGCGAAGCTGTGCTGAAATTCACAAACACCAAGGCTTTAGACCACGAACATTACAGGGACCAATGGGGCAATGAAATTGATATCTATCAATTGCGGAATGGTGAAGAACCGGATGTTTTTACCGGGGCAGATATTGGTTCCACAAGTACGAAGGCTGTACTGATTGACAAATATGGCAATGTACGGCTGGGAATTTACGCCCGTACCAGGGGTAACCCTGTGGATGCATTTAAGCGTGTGCTGAAAGGAATTGATCAGGTTTGCCGGGATCGTTCGGTTTCCTTGCGTATCAAGGGACTGGGGACCACCGGGAGCGGAAGAAAACTAATCGGCCATTTTGCCGGAGCTGACCTTGTGAAGAACGAGATTACCGCACACCTGAAAGGAGCGGTGAAGGAGTTTCCGGATGTGAAAACGATTTTTGAGATCGGCGGGCAGGATGCCAAATATATCCGGGTGGATAACGGCTGGATGAAAGACGCCAATATGAATTACGTATGCGCAGCCGGTACCGGTTCTTTCCTTGAGGAACAGGCCGGCAATCTGGGGATTCCACTTGATGACATTCCTGACAGGTGCAGAAATGAATTCCCTCCCACGGCCAGTCATCGCTGCACGGTGTTTATGGAACAGGATGCCAACCAGTTACTGACCAAAGGCCTGGGCAAAGGGCAGGTGATGGCCTCCGTGCTTTATGCTGTCTGCAAAAACTATCTGCACCGTGTTGTGCAGCACCGGCCTGTGGAAGAACCAGTATTGTTCCTCGGTGCCACCGCCAAAAACAAAGGGTTGGTGGAGGCATTCGGCAATGTGCTGAACAAAGAAATACTTACCTCTTCATACAGCCATTTAATGGGGGCCATCGGCATGGCTGAAATGCTCAGGGAAGATACCCCCGTGCGCACCCGATTTCATGGAATGCACCTCAAAAATGTATCTGTAAGCATACATGAGGAGGTGTGTTCGTTGTGCAGAAACCATTGCCGGATAACCAATATGGTATCAGATGACGGAAACAAAATGGCTTCGTGGGGGTACCAGTGCGGAAGGGAAGCTGCCGATACACCCGGAATCCAAACGCGCCACCTGGATGCACTCAGCTTGCTTGACGGCCTGGTTCGAAAAGAATTGCCTGTACACAATCCCTCTGGTGTTCTACGCTACCCGAAGGCGCTCCATTTTTTTACCTACAATCCCTTCTGGCAACATTTCTTTCAGGCACTGGGGATTGTTCTCCGGCCAGAAGTAGTAGCTCCCGGAAAGGCGGGTCAGTATACAGGCTCTGACACAGTTACAGATTGCTGTTTCCCAATGAAAAAAGCTGTTGCAGAGGCCTCGGCCTGCATGGAGGGTAACCCGGACCCGGTTTTTTTGCCCTATCATATTCAGGATACTCCCAATCCGCGTACAGCCAATTCGTTTTTCTGCCCCCTTTCCCAGGCTTTTCCCGCCATAATGGCAAGCACCCTTGGCCTCAGGGAGGTAGATACTTCAGGTCTGATTATGCCTGTGGTGGATTTTTCCAAAGAAAGCAAACACAATACCGAACAGTTGTACAAGTGCCTTAAATCCCGTTATCCGGTGAGCCGGAAAAGGGTGCGGCATGCCTGGGACCAGGCAATGGAAGCATTCGCATTACACAGGAAAAAATTGCAAAGGGAAGCCGGATTATCCCCAGGGGGACACAACGGATCCGGGAAGCCCCGTTTTGTTGTCATGGGCCGTTCGTACAATCTGCTTGACGAACAGCTGAACCTGGGTCTGCTAAGGGCCATTGCACGCCATGGATACGATGTGATCCCCATGGATGTACTTCCCGTTGAACGGGCAGACATCCCTGATGGTTATGAAGATATGTACTGGTCTTATGGCCAGCGCATTGTGGCTGCTTCAGAATATGTCAGGAAGCAGGAGGGTCTTTACCCCATTTTTCTGACCAACTTCAATTGCGGCCCGGACTCTTTCCTTTTGGGAGTATTTGAAGAAAATATGCAGGGCAAGCCTTCCCTGATACTGGAGTTGGATGAACATGGCGGAGACGGCGGCTACATTACCCGCCTTGAAGCATTTTTTGACCGGGCAAACGCCCATTGCACCGAAAAATACCGGAAAGAGGACTTCGGGGAGCAGAAACGGTCACCAAGTCGCATTGTCCGGTCATTGTCTGGTTATACAGTATATATCCCACCCATGCATCCCATTGCAACCAGGCTGATGAGTGCAGGGCTCAGAGCATACGGGATCAAATCAGTGCCATTACGCAGGGAAGATACAGCCACTTTTTCACTGGGAAATGCCTGCGTGAGAGGATCGGAATGCATGCCGGCAGCAAGCACCATCGGGTCTTTTATTCATCAGATCAGACAGGACAGGAAAGACGGAAAGATAAACGGGGATGCTGCCCTGTTTATGCCCTGTACGGATGGCCCCTGCAGATTCGGGCAATACGTGCGGCTGCACGATAAGATACTGAAAGAGCAGCAGCTTGAAGCGGCCATCATATCACCCAATTCCGATGACCATTACAACGACATCAAAGGCCCTGTGCGAATGCACTTATTCAGGTCGCTGATGGTTTCAGATGTGCTGACCAAGCTGGGATGCCGTCTCAGGCCTTATGAAAGCGAAAAGGGAAGCATTGATGCCCTGATCAGTAAATATACAGATCAGCTTGAGCTGGCATTTGAAAACCGGGGGGATGTAACCGGTCTTTTGAAGCAGCTGAATGAAGAATTGCCTTTTTACGATCTCAAATTAATGAAAAAACCCCTGGTGGGCGTGGTGGGAGAAATTTACGTCAGAAACTCACCTTTTGCAAATTCATCCCTTGTCAGACGGATTGAGGAGGCGGGTGGCGAGGCCTGGGTGGCACCGATCATGGAATGGCTGCATTATACATCAGATTTCGGAAACAACGGCGGATTATTTGGGCGTGTACAAAATAAAGCGGCCAATGCATTTATTTCCTATATGGAAAACCGTTACCTGGGAATTTTTGGAAAATTACTTACTGACAGGAAAGAACCACCTGTGAATGAAGTTAAAAAATCCGGAGCAGTTTATCTGCCGGACAGCATTGAAGGTGAGTCCATTTTGACGGTGGGACGGGCCATTGCCTTTATCCGCCAGGGCGCACACCTGGTGGTGAATGTTGCTCCTTTTGGTTGCATGCCCGGAAGTATCAGCGCCTCCGTGCTGAAACAGGTCTCAAACACTTATGGTACCCCGGTAATGACGGTGTTTTATGACGGGGAAACAGATTTTTCAGAAGTACTGCAGGCCTACATAGGAGGCAGCAAAAAAGTGCAGGCATAAAAAAAGCCCCTCACATGTCAAACATGGAGGGGCCTCTCTGTTTCAAGGATGATCTATGAGAGTTTTACGTCTGTTGCGTTCATTCCTTTTCTTCCTTCCTTCAGATCGAAAGTAACTTCATCACCTTCGCGAACCTGGTCAATAAGACCTGTTGCGTGTACGAAGAATTCCTCATCTGTTTCATGATCTTTGATGAAACCAAATCCTTTTAGTTCATTGAAGAACTTAACTGTTCCGTTTTTCATAATAATAATGTAATAATTGATTGAAAAATTGAATTGAAATTCGCGAAGATTGAAATGAAGATGTTCTTTAGGAAGGCCATTCTGTACTCAATAATGCGGAAGTCAATTCAGATTGTTAATTAATGCGCCACAAAGATACAATAAAATAATGGTATTCCTTCCAAAAAAAGGAAAATAAATTAATTAATCTCTATTCATAAAGTCTCCCTGAGGGTTCAGTATTCATCTTTCAAGGGAGTTATATTGTTTTGCAATCAGGAAACAGGTGACATACTTACAGGTCAGCTGAAATTGCTGCTCCTATTGCTGTGCAGCAGGCAGCATGATCCGGTACATGGAACTTCATGCCATAGAGTTCTGACAATTCATTAAAAATCGTCCGGGCCATGGGGATATTTACCAGCTTGCCGGACAACACAATGTCGCGGTCTTTTTCATTCCTGGCGGCAAAAATGGCCATCATTCCGACAACCTGAAATGTCATGTTCAGCACCCCCCTGATCATATCGTTTTTGTTGGCCTGATCCGTCATCTTGCCAAAATTGGAAGCGGTGATACTAAAGGGAAGATTCCCGATGTCTGTTTGGGCAATATCTCCCACACTCAGGTCAACTTCTTCAAGCCGCCCTTTATCTGCCGCCTCGGTGATGCTTCTGATACTTGTCAGCCCGGCCATCACACCAGACAAACCCGTAATGGTGCCTCCTCCCACACCCGTTCCTCCCAGGTGACGGATGCAACGCCCGTGGGCTTTTACAAAAGCTGTTCCCGTGCCCATACTTACAATAATGGCCTTGTGAAGCCCTGTAAGAAAAAGTCCTCCGTATCCCAGGGCTTTGAACTCATCTACTTTGGTAATGGGTATCCCGAGCAGTGTCTCATCCAGAAAAGAGGATCCCACGCCGGTGACCATCATGTGCCGGATATCAGAAAACTGCAACCGGTGTACATTCAGAAATTTTCCCAATGCTCCCGAGGCTGAGGCAATGGGGTCGTTCGCCTCAACCGTGAGTGGTTCCACAATCTTTTGGTCACGTACACCTACGATTTTGGTAGTACTTCCGCCAATGTCAATTCCAATGGTCATCATCACCTTAACTTTTTTGATTTCAGGAAAGTTCTTTGGCAAGCAGGTCCGCGATATGTATGGTCTGAATGGGGATATTATGTTTTCTGATGTATCCTTCAAGGTGCATCAGGCAGGATGATTCCGTGGAAACAATGTATCCTGCACCGGTGTCAAGTGCGTGCTGGATTTTCTGCTCTGCCATGGCTGTTGATATGGCCTCATGCTTTACGGCAAATGAACCTCCGAAGCCACAGCAGACATCATTGTTTTGCAATTCCAGTAACTCCAGCCCATTTACATGGTTGAGCAGCTGCCTGGGCTGATCCCTGAGTCCGTAATCCCGCAGTGCCGAACAGGCATCATGAAAACACACCCTGCCCTCAAAAGTGACCTCCAGATCTTCCACCCCCATCACGTTCACCAGAAAATCCGTAAACTCAAAGATCTTCCGCCTTAAGTAATTGCTTTCATTGTGCAGGGCAGAATTGTAGAACATCTGGGTGTGATAGTTTCTTACCATGGCGGTGCATGAGGCAGAGGGGGCAACCACATAATCGTACTCCATGAAATCCCTGATGAACTTTTCACCGAGGTGCTTTGCCTCATCCCAGAACCCGCTGTTAAAGGCAGCCTGGCCGCAACAGGTCTGTTCCGGATTGTAATGGAACCGCATATGTTTCTTACTGAGCTGATCCGCCCTGTTCAGCACCTTCAGCATACTGAATCCGGTATGCGGATACAACTGATCAACAAAGCAGGGAATAAATAAGCCCGTATGTGAATTACTCTTACTCATACTTATTAAAGCATACGTTGCCGCTGGGTTTCAAATACCACGATTCCTGTTGCCACTGATACATTCAAAGAAGCAATATGTCCTTTCATGGGGATGGAGACAACGGTATCAGACAGTTTGCGGACAGCAGCCGAAACCCCTTTGTCTTCAGCTCCCATGATCACAGCAAGAGGCCCGGTCAGTTCTGTTTCATACAGGCTGGTTTTCCCCTTGTCATCCAGGGCCAGCAATTTGATGCCGCATTCCCTCAGGAAAGCAATGGCCTGGAGCAGGTTGCTCTCCTTGCAGACAGGGATCCTTGACAGCGCACCGGCAGAGGCTTTCACAGCATCTGCATTCACGGGTGCCCCTCCCTTTTCAGGGATTACCAGCGCATGCACCCCGGCACATTCCGCGGTTCGGGCAATGGCGCCCATATTCCTTACGTCGGTGATGCCGTCAAGCAAAACCAGAAGCGGCGTTTCACCGCTTTCGAGTATGCCGGGGAGAAGTGCTTCAAGTGACTGGTATCCGATCACCGGCATAACGGCAATCACTCCCTGATGATTCTTACTGGTGACCTTGTTCAAACGGGCGGATGGGACATACTGAAAAGGGATTTTCATTGCCCGTATCTTTGCAAACAACTGCTGGAAGGTGTCTCCTGTCAGTCCCTGCTGGATCAGCACTTTTTCGGGGATTTGCCCGCTGTCAAGGCTTTCCAGTAATGGTCTTATGCCAAAAATATAATTGTCCAAAATAGTTTCTGTTTGGTGTTTATGCCGCCAAAGTTCGCAATTATTTTTATTGTATGGCCCAATTGATCGCCTCTTTCCCCTGTTTCCTGAGAAGTTTGTTGGTGACCGAGAAATGCCGGCAGCCAAAAAAGCCCCTGGCAGCGGAAAAAGGAGAGGGGTGGGGTGCTTTAAGCACATGGTGTTTCCCCGTGTCAATCATCCCTTCTTTGGCCTGGGCGTAGCTGCCCCACAACAAAAATATGAGTCCGCTGCGCTTTTCAGAAAGAGCCGCAATGGCAGCATCTGTAAATTTTTCCCAGCCCCGGTTTTGATGTGAACCCGGCTGTCTGGCCCGTACAGTAAGGGTAGCATTTAAAAGCAAAACCCCCTGCCTGGTCCAGGAGCCCAGATTGCCATGGGCAGGCTCAGGGATTCCCAGATCGTCTCTTAATTCCCTGAAGATATTTTTCAGGGAGGGTGGTGGATTCACTCCTTTGCTGACAGAAAAACACAAGCCGTGTGCCTGACCCGGACCGTGGTAGGGGTCCTGACCCAGGATCACTACTTTTACCTCGTGGAAAGGGGTATTGTCAAAGGCGGAGAATATTTGCTTTCCCGGTGGATAAATGGTATACCTTGCCCTCTCCTCCACCAAAAACTGTTTGAGATCCCGGAAGTAGGGTGCTGCAAATTCTTTCTTCAGCACTTGCTTCCAGCTCTCTTCAATGAAAGGTTTGACATTGGCTTGCTCCGCTTTGGCTTGCCCCATAGGCTGATTATTTCTGGTTTGCGTGCGATTGAATGGTACCGATCAGTTTTTCAGTTTCCAACCCTCCGAAGCTGCCTGAACTCATCATCAGCAGGCAACAGTTTTCCTGAATCATTTCAAGAATGGCCGATTCCAGCAAAAGAGGGTCAGTAATTACCCGCAAATCTTTTTTATCGAATGCCTCCGCTACCGATTCCGGGCTGAGCGGCGGAAGCCGCTTCAGGGAAAGGGCGTGCGGGCTGAAAAAAACGAGGGCATGATCAGCCGGATCAAGGCTTTCCCGGTAATGGGATAAGTATTCCCGGCTGAGACTGCTGTACGTGTGCAGCTCCAGGCAGGCGATCAGTTTCTTTTCCGGAAACTGATCCTTCACCGCCCTGACCGTGGCCGATACTTTGGAAGGGGCATGGGCAAAATCACGTATTACCATACAACCGTCATCATCAGAAAGTATTTCCATGCGCCTGCTGGCTCCGCTGAAATGTTTTGCCGCGTGAAAAAACATTTCATCTGATACCCCGAGCTGATTGCATACAAGCCTGGCCGCTTCAAGATTAAGCATATTGTGTTGTCCGAATAGTTTGACAGGAACCGGCTCCATACCCGGATGCATGACATGACTGACCCCGTTTTTTATCTCATAACGGGGCAAACTGTAAGGCAGCAGCTGCAGGTTTTTTCTGTTACTGCACTCACATAACTTTTTCACTAACGGATCTGCTGCATTGTATATCAGCATCCCATGGTCCTCGATACAGTCAATGAATTTTTTGAACTGATCCAGGTATTGATCAAATGTCTTAAATACGTTAATATGATCCCAGGCAATCCCACTGATCAGGCCAACGGATGGCTTGTAAAGATGAAACTTGGGCCTGGGGTCAGTGGGTGAACTTGGGTATTCGTCCCCTTCCATTACCATGAACGGGGCATCATCAGAAAGTTTTACCATTACTTCAAATCCTTCCAGCTTGGCTCCGACCATATAATCCGTATCTATTCGGTGATGTGTGAGTACATGAAGGATCATGGAAGTAATGGTCGTTTTTCCATGACTCCCCCCGATCACCACACGGATTTTACCGGCAGACTCCCGGTAAAGAAATTCAGGGTAAGAGAAAACTTCCAACCCCATTTTTTTTGCTTCTTGCAACTCAGGGTTGTCTTCCTTTGCGTGCATCCCCACAATTACTGCATCCAGTCCGGCATGTATCCTTTCCGGTTCCCAGCCGACCGTGTCGGGCAACAAACCGTAATGCAGTAAACGGCTGCGGGAGGGATCAAATATTTCATCGTCCGATCCGCTGACCACAAATCCTTTTTTATGCAGGGCAATAGCGAGGTTGTGCATGGCACTGCCACCGATGGCAATGAAGTGAACCTTCATGGGTTTTTGCTGTTTGGTGTTGTAAAGATAAATGTTTTTTATTGCCCCGAACAGTGGACATTTCCTGTATTTGTCCGCTTCCCGCACACAAAATTTGTACTTTTGCGGGTAAGATAAAAATCCACCATTATGAAACTGTATCCTGTAATTGCTGAAAACTTTAAAATGGACGGGGGAGCCTGCTTTGGCGTAGTCCCCAAAGCCATCTGGGAGAGATATGTGAAAGCGGATGAGAATAATATGATTCCGCTCACCTCACGTTGTTTGCTGGCCGATACCGGCAGCAGGGTTATTCTTGTTGATGTCGGTATGGGGGATAAGCAGAGTGATAAATTTTTCAGCTTCTATCATGTTTTCGGTGATGAAAGCCTGGAGAAATCACTGAAAAAATATGGATATACACCGGACCAGGTAACCGATGTGATCCTTACCCATCTGCATTTTGACCATGTGGGCGGAGCAGTAAAGTGGGCGAAAGACGGAAAAACACCGGAGCTGGTTTTCCCGAATGCCACGCACTATTGCACCAAAGAACATTGGCATGCCGCCATGGATCCCAATCCGCGCGAAGCGGCTTCCTATTTTGAGGAAAACCTGATGCCTTTATACGATTCCGGCCAGTTGAAGTTCGTGCATGAAGAAGGTCCGTTCTGCGAGGGGGTTTATCTGGAGATCAAAAGCGGGCATACTGCCGGTCAAATTGTCCCAATTTTTGATTATCACGGGCGTAAAGTGGCCTTTATGGCGGATTTTATTTCTGCGGTGGGCAACATACCCCTGGCTTACGTCCCCAGCTTCGACATCGACCCGGTACGCTCCATGGAAGAAAAGCAGGAATTCCTTTCAAGGGCTGTCAGGGAAGACTACGTGCTGGTTTTTGAGCACGATTATGACAATGAATGCTGTAACCTGAAAGAAACTCCCAAAGGTGTCCGGGCCAGGGATATTTTCACCCTTGAAGCGCTGAAGGCAGACACAAACATTTAACCCGATCAGGATCCATTTATTTTTTCGGTGGGATCAGGTCGTTTTCCACCATTATACCACCATCTACGGGGATGATGCTGCCGCTTATCCATGAGGCATCATCAGACAGAAGAAACATCACCATGCGGGCGATGTCATCAGGCTCACCGATTTCCCCCAGCGGATAACGCGGCCTGGCTTTGTCCAGCATTGCCTCATAAGTCTTCTTGTCAGCCACAATTTTGTTGTCCAGATGAATATTGGTACGGACCAGGCCGGGATTTACGGAATTGACGCGTATTTTATAGGGCCCGAGATCTCCGGCAAGGAAACGGGTCAGCATATCCAGTCCGGCCTTGGAGACTGAATACGCCACGCTGGTTCCGGGTTTCAACCCTGCAACGGAAGAAATATTCACCACTGATGCACTCCCCGCTTGCTTCAATAAGGGCAACAGGGCTTTCGTCAGGATATACGGTCCGGTCAGGTTTACATCCAGGGTGAATTTCCAGTCTTCCACACTGATGGTCTCCAGGGTTCCTTTTGTCAAAATACCTGCATTATTTACCAGCCCATGCAGCACCCCGTATTTCTTCTCCACATGTGTCCGGACGTTTTCCGCATCTTTCTCACTGGAAATATCACCGGTGATAAAATCCACCCTGTTTTCCAGCGCAGGGTATTGTTGTATTCCCCGTTCAATTTTTTCCCGGCTGCGACTCAGGGATATTACACGATGTCCTGCATCTGCCAGCCCTGCAGCAATTGCCAGCCCGATACCCGAGCTGCCCCCACTGATCAAAAACACTTTCTTTTTCATAACAAACAACTTTTGATTAATTTCGTTTACTCAGTTAACATATAACATGCAACCAACAACTTTTCCGGCCCGTCCACGGGCTGCAGGCTACCCCCACAACCCCCAGCCCATGAGAACCAACAACCGGAGGGGCGTCAGCCCCGACTAACCACCTAATCCCTTACTTATGTCCCTTCAAAAAACCAAATCCGCTATTGTTTTCTTTTCACTGGTATTTCTGACTATTGCACCGGCCTTTGCCGACGATCCCAAAGATAATGAGGATTCTGGTAAAACGCCATGGGATATCTCAGGATATTTCAGCCAACAGGTGAACCAGGCATCCTTTTCTTACTGGGAGAAGGGGGGAGAGAATAGTTTATCTTCCACCAGCAACCTGAATTTCAAAGCGGATTTTGACGGAGATCAGCTGGAGTGGGAAAACCGCCTGAATCTGCGCTATGGTATTCTTAAAACCGAAGGAGAATCAATGCAGAAAAACGAAGACCGTATCCGTTTAAATTCAAGACTGGGGCGTGAGATATCACCCCATTTCAGAACCACGGTGCTGACGGAGTTTCAGACCCAGTTTGACAAAGGCTATCGCAATCGTGACGATGAGGAATATTCTTCCCGTTTTATGGCTCCGGGAGAACTTACCCTCTCTCTGGGGATTGATTACAGGCCCTGGAGGTTTCTTTCGGTATTTGTTTCTCCTGCCTCAGGGAGACTTATTTTTGTGCTGGACCAGAAACTGGCTGATCGTGGTGCTTACGGGGTTGACCCTGCGGAATACGATGAAGAGGGCAACCTGATCCGCCATGGAAGGAACAGCCGTGCGGAGTTTGGTGCTGCCGTTGATATCCGGTTTGAAAAAGAGATAATGGAAAATATCAATGTGGAGTCCAGGCTCGGTCTGTTTAATGATCTGACCGACGAAGACATCAGCAACAGGAAAAATACCGATGTGGACTGGGAAACCATAGTCAATCTTCAGGTAAACAGGTATATTTCAGCCAGCTTCCTGTTGCATATGCTTTACGCCCATGACACGCTTTTCCCGGTGTATGATGATGCAGGAGAGCAGGTCGGGCAAACAAGGAAAATACAGCTTAAGCAGCTTGTGGGGCTTGGCCTGACCTACAATTTCTGAGTATCACCGGAATCAAACCAACCCTTAATTATTTCACAAAAAGCATCTCCCTGTATTTTGGCAGTGGCCAAAGCCTGTCATCAACCAGGATCTCAAGCTTGTCGATATGGTAACGAATTGTTTCCAGCATGGGTTTTACCCGGTGGGCATAAGCTTCGGCTTTTTCACGGGGCGAATCAATGGCGTTGGCTTCTTTTCGTGCGGATATCATATCTGCCACATCGGTTTTGATCTCAGAAATGTGTTCGGAAATTTTCGTGATGGTATGAATCTGTTTTCCCGCATGTTCGTTATACAGAGATTCAGGCAATACGTCTTTGAGTCCTTTGACATTCTGAATCAAGCGGTTCTGGTATTCTACCGCAACAGGGATGATATGGTTGCCGGCCAGATCACCCAGCACCCTGGATTCAATTTGTAAGGCCTTGGTATAGGTTTCCAGGCGGATTTCGTACCTGGCCACCATTTCCTTTTCGGTGAAGATTCCATTGCGGCTGAATAGATCGACGGTCTTGCCGGATAAATAATTGCTCAAGGCCTCCGGAGTATTGCCGGTATTCTCCAGCCCCCTGGCAGCAGCTTCCCTGATCCATTCCTCACTGTAATTATTGCCTTCATAGAGAATGAATTTCGACTCGCGGATATATGTTCTCAGGGTACGGAATATCGCCTCATCTTTTTCCGCATTCTTTTCCATTAATTTGTCAACCTGTTGCTTGAACTGCCGGAGCTGATCGGCCATAATGGTGTTCAGCACAATCATGGCCGGACCGCAATTGGATGAAGCACCCACGGCACGAAATTCAAATTTATTGCCTGTAAAGGCAAGGGGGGAGGTTCTGTTGCGGTCGGTGTTGTCCAGAATGATCTGGGGAATTTTACCGATATTCAGCTTAAGTTCTGTTTTTTCATCCGGGGTCATTTTTCGCTCAGCCACCCTGGATTCAATTTCATCAAGTACCCTGGTTAACTGTTTCCCTATAAAAACGGACACAATGGCCGGGGGTGCTTCATTGGCTCCCAGGCGGTGATCATTACCGGCAGAAGCAATGGCGGCCCTTAGCAGGGAAGGGTGTTCACTCACAGCTTTGATGAAATTGATGAAAAAGGAAAGAAACAACAGGTTGGTTTTGGGTGTATGACCGGGGCTCATCAGGTTTTTTCCTGTATTGGTGGCAAGCGACCAATTATTGTGCTTGCCCGAACCATTGATCCCTGCAAAGGGTTTTTCATGATAAAGAATCCTTAAATTGTGTTTCCGGGCAATCTTGTCCATCACGACCATCACCAGCTGATTATGATCTACGGCAATATTGGCCTCTTCATATACCGGGGCCAGTTCGAACTGATTGGGGGCTACTTCGTTGTGCCTGGTTTTGACCGGAATTCCAAGCCGCCAGGAAGCCACTTCAAACTCCCTCATAAATGCCGCGACACGTCCCGGAATTGAGCCAAAATAGTGGTCTTCCATCTGTTGCCCGCGGGCTGGTGTATGTCCGCATAACGTCCGGCCGCAAAGCGTCAGGTCGTGGCGGGCAAAGTAAAAGCTCTCATCAATTAAAAAATATTCCTGTTCCCACCCCAGGGTGGGATAAACCTTTGTAATGCCACGATCAAATAATTGCGCCACTTCAACGGCAATTTCATTGATCAGCTGACTGGACTTCAGTAAAGGGGTTTTGTAATCAAGTGCTTCGCCCGTATACGCTATAAATATGGTAGGAATGCAAAGCGTTCCCTCAAGAATGAAAGCCGGGGATGAAGGATCCCAGGCAGAGTAGCCGCGGGCTTCAAAGGTATTGCGGATTCCTCCGCTGGGAAGACTGCTTGCATCAGGTTCCTGCTGAACAAGCTGGGATCCGTCAAATTGCTCCATGGAGGAACCGGCCCCAGCTGGCGTAAAAAAAGCATCATGTTTTTCCGCGGTGGCCCCGTTCAAAGGCTGAAACCAGTGGGAGTAATGGGTAGCTCCGCGGGAAACCGCCCAGGCTTTCATGGCAGCAGCCACCTGGTCAGCCAGTTTCCTGTCGATCTGTATAGAAGCATCCTTGTTGTCGGTAAGTTCTCTGAAGATTTCAAGGGGCAGGTAGTCGCGCATTACCTGCTCCGAGAATACATCAATTCCGAAATATTCGGATACTTTGGCCGGTGGTCCGGCAGACGGAATTTCTTTGTGTCCCTGGGCAGATTGCAGCGCACTGGTTCTTTGGCTCATTGTTATTTGTTTTAAGGTTTTGCGACAAAGGTAAGGATAAAAATCCAATTACACCTAAACCAGGGGGGTGATCCAAAAAAAAGACACCTTTTTCAGGAAACACCCCCAAATAAACCAACAATAAGCAATTTTTTCTATTTTATTTATTCATCTGACTCCACCCTGTATACCGGATAATGTGTAACCTTTTCAAACAGGTGCGCAAAGTTCTGATGACGGCCCAGGGCAATATCCGAATGCGGTTCAAGTGTCAGAGAGAGAAAATTTCCATGCAACTGGGCAACGGGTACATACACATAATCGTTCATTTCATGATCTATGTGAATTTGGGTCTTAGGAGGGGTCTCACCCTTTTCCGGGCCGGATTCTGCCAGCTGATAAGCATATAAAATGGCTTCCCCGGGCAACTGTTCATCTGTCCGGATATCATGTAGCGACAACCATTCCATCAATTGATGATCCTCCCCGGGGATCAGGTATCCCAGTGGTCGATCGATAACAACTACCGGCTCCACAAGGGGGTGGTAATTATCCACCTGTACAACGGTATCCGCACCGGTTGAAGAAGATTTCAGCGGCATAAACAATGGTTCCCCACTCCTGACGTAGTCAGTTTGGATGGCAACAGAGCTTCCTGCATTTCCGTGCTTTAGTTGTTCCCTGGAATCATTGACCATGGCAACGACTTCCCTGCGGTTGATCTGCATAAAATCCATCATGGCAATCATTGCCTCCAGTTGTCCCCTGCTGCGATGTTCAAGTTGATCCAGAAACCTGTCGCGCCCGTTGATTCCTTCGAAAATAAATGACATGGTATTGAGGATCCCGAAACCCTGGCGGCCGTCATTGATATCGATGGTTGAGTGCCTTGTGATCCCTTCTGAAGGCGGTGGGCCAACAAGGTAATTGTGAAATGTGTAGCCTTCAGCTGCCAGGTGTTGTTCAATCCATGGCAGGGTTTCTGTGAGGCTGTATTGCTGCACCTGCTGATCGATATTGATATTTGTGGTTACCCCCACCTGGACGTCAAATGGTTTATATCCCCCAAATTCGGCCCATGCTTCACGGTAGGGAAAGTATTCATGCACATCGACGGTAACATGGGGCATCCACTGCCGGAAAAGACTGTGCAGTGCCCTGGTCTCCGGTGCCTCCTGTACTACATGATCCCGGTTCAGGTCAAACCCCTGGGCGTTGGCACGTCTGTTCTCTTCACCTCCGTCAGGGTTTACCTGCGGGATGATATAGAGCTCAATATCTTTAAACCAGTGATCAAATTCTCCGTTGGCAATGTCCCTGATCAGGAGCAGGCTCCCTTCCTTACTGGACTGTTCGTTTCCATGTTGCTGGGCAAACATCAGTATGCGGATCTTTTCTTCTTCCGGCCGACCTGCCTGATCATTGCCAGCTTTCATAACAATCAGGTCGCGCCCTTCTGCCGACTGTCCGAAAACCTCCATCTCGAGGAGATCACTTTTGCCGGCCGCATCCCGGCAAAAAGAAATAATTTGGTCATAATGAGTGATGTCTTCAAATCCGGTTGATTCTGCGGGCGTTTGCAGGGGTGCTTCACATCCCTGAAAAAAAACGATCCCGGCTGATACCATGGTAACGAAAAGAAAGGACAAAAAACGCATTGGAAGGATTGAGATTAAAGGTTAACAAATATGATTATTTACAAAAATAGATTGTTTCCGTGAGTGATTGAATTTATATGTGTAGCGGTGTTATTTGGGTTTCCTGGTTTGATTCACCACACACCGGACTTTATCTTCCAGGGAAAGATCTCCGTCAATCCAATGAATCAGATGACCGGATCTTTCCATTCGCCTGAACCAGGTCATCTGTCTTTTGGCAAACTGATGGATGGCGGTATTTAAACCATTGAACATTTCGTCATAACTGATCTCACCGGTTACATACCGGGTCAGGTACCGATATTCAAGCCCGTAAAATGTAAGTTGCTCGGGCCGGATCCCCTGATTCAGCAGTCCTTCTACCTCTTCTGTCATTCCTTGTTCAAGACGACGGGCGAGCCTGTGCGTAATTCGCTCGCGAAGTACCTTCCGGTCAAACCAGATGGCGAATATTACGGGGTTCAGTGTCGGATAATCCATGATCCGGTCCTGGTGTGCAAGCTGATAGGTTTCTATTTCGATGGCGCGGATTAAACGACCTTCATCAATGGTGTCGGTGGTGTTATGGAGGGGTTTCAGCTCCTTAAGTATCGCGGTGAGTTCCAGCATTGATTTTCCCGATAATTGTTTGCGCAGGGCCGTGTTTTCCGGAACCTTCAGCAGGCGGTATCCCCTGATGGCGGACTCAATGTATAACCCGGTGCCTCCGCACAATACC
Source organism: Bacteroidales bacterium (assembly GCA_007129945.1). Classification (GTDB taxonomy): domain Bacteria; phylum Bacteroidota; class Bacteroidia; order Bacteroidales; family UBA7960; genus PUPG01. Next base: position 532 of record SKUN01000129.1, on the reverse strand, counting down.
GGCTGTCTATCACGGGAGATGATATCCCGGTAGGCCTCCAGAAAGTCCTGCTGAAAGGCAAAAACATTGTATTCATCTCCCGGTTCAGCGATGTTGATCAAATGGTAAGGAACCTGTTCTCCTTCAATCAAAAAGTCATTCAGGTCTTTTCCTGAACCCAGGTCCATGCCACGGTAGACCTGCCTGGAATCGGCACTGATTACCTCGCCCCGGCATTCCCGGGCCACTCTGGCAGCAAGAAGTGTCTTTCCGGTAGCTGTGGGGCCGGTTATAACAATGAGGGGTGTTGGGACAGTTGTTTTCATGGCTGATCGTTTTGCTGATGGCTTATTTCAATGGTTCGCAACAGATCGCGGAGTTTGTTTAACAGGGGTATGCCGGTGGCTTCGAAATCCAGGGCATACAAATCAAGGATCTCCCCGTCAGAAAAGAATTTGGTACCACCTTCTTTTTCAGGCAGCAAATGCTGCGAATGGAAACGCTCCAGATACCTTATCAGCGCAGACTCATCACTGACGGGATTTTTTCCGGC
>SKUN01000043.1 GCA_007129945.1 Bacteroidales bacterium | reverse complement strand
CGAAGTCATAATTGGCCGCAGGGGTGGCCGTGAGGGTGACCTCCGCCCCGTGGGCGTAGGTTCCTGCGCCTGATACGCTGCCGCCTTCTTCGGGCGAGGCCGTGGCGGTGATCTCGTAGGTGGAGGTTGTTTCAACGACGGTCACTGAATAATCTTCTACTTCACCGTAATCAAAATTATCCATGCCACCTTCATACGACAAATCCGGTTCAAAATCCGGATCATAAGTGGCACAGGGATCCAGGTAGAAATCTTCCGAGTACCCCCACCACTCTTCGCCCGGATAATCTTCGTCGTATTCAGCCGGCTCATAATATTTGAGTGAAACACGCATACGGGTGTCGCCCGGCGTGGCATCAGCGGGAACATGGATGGTTTTTGTGAAAACTTCTGTGGATCCCATTGCCACGTTCTTCACCCCGAAGTCATACAGCTCATCCGGGTCAAAAACGTGGTTCTGATTCCAGTCAATCCAGACCAGCACCCGTTCATCATAATCGTCTTCCCCGTTTTCATTTGAAACTGTTACAGCCAATGCGTAGACGTTTCCGGCTTCCACAGTGGCATAAATATCTGTAAAGTCACTGTAAAAGCTTCCGCCGCTATTGTTGTTGATCCCGGCAAATGACACATTGGCGATGTGCTCATATTCATCATTGCCCGAATAACTGGGGCAGTATTCACCACTTTTGGCGTGCATCAACGAATCAAATTCAGCGACACGAACAATCGTTTCAGGCGACCCCTCTCTTGATATCCTGTTTTGGGCGGGCAGTTGTGTGGCGGCAAGGCAGCAGGCTACACTGATAAGTAAAAGTTGTTTCATGACGCATAATTTGGTGAGTGAGGCTTGCCGGATAAATGGATTAAAAAGCTCTGCCGGCAAGAAGTAAAGTTAGATTAAATTATGGGAAAAGGGTGTAGTACCTGCTGTAATATGCAGGGAATCAGCACGTATTTAGCTGTAAGGGAAATCTTTCAATGGCGTAAAGCAATCATCTGCCTGAGGAATAATACTGAACAATTATAAGCAGAGCGGTGTTTTTTTTGGGATGACGCATTAAGAAAGGCATATGTTGATATATGAGCAAAGCATTGTTTTGTATGTATATATTTCTTAACTTTTGCATCATTATCAGACAGATAACCATAATTAGCTATTAACCAAAAGTGAAAATGTGATGAAAAGTAAACTATTCAGTTCGTCGAATGAATCCCTGAGAACCGCAATTTTCCTCCTCCGGGTTGGTTTTGGTATCATGTTTATTTTACACGGTTTCCCTAAAATTACCGGGGGCGTGGAAACCTGGACCTGGCTGGGCGAAAGCATGGGGCTTGTGGGACTGGGCTTTGCACCGGCCTTTTGGGGCTTTATGGCTGCCATCTCAGAATTTGTAGGTGGTATACTCCTTGTTCTGGGATTGCTGACCCGTCCGGCTGCATTGTTACTGGCGTTTACCATGCTAATAGCTACCATTATGCATATTGCCGGAGGAGACCCCCTGAATACCGTCCTGCACCCCCTGAAGGGTCTAGTGGCATTTATTGCCTTGCTTTACAGCGGACCGGGGCGTTTTGCCATTGATAACAAGTGGGCTTCCTGAGAAAATCCCGTATTTTCTTCCGGGTTGCATATGTAAGTATGCTGCCGTATTAACAGCAAAAACTTACATGTGGTGACAAATATTGATTACATCCGACTAAGCGTAAGAAATTTTTCGTAAATTAGACGAGTAAATTTAATTGTTGGATGATTCAGGTATAATGTACGGTTTACAGTAAGTTGTTTTGGCGACACTATGCCGGATGTTTGATTGAAAAAAAGCTGGTTTGGGTTTAAATTCAAGCATGAAGCCTTCTGTATACAAAGACGTGGTTGCCCTGGTTCCCGTAGCTTATTCCTACAACAGGGTCATCCTGAATGACGCGGGCGATCCGGAAGATTACGAAATTCTGGACAGCAACCCGGCATTTGGCTCCCTGACCGGTTTGATGGAAACTGATATGCCATTGAAAAAAGTTTCCCGGCTACTGCCCGATACCGTCTTTTCAACCCGGAGCTGGATAGAGTTCTGCGGCAGGCTGGCTCTTGAGGGAAAAGGAAAGCAATCTGACAAGCCAGTCACAATGAACGGAGTTAATTACCATGCCGTCGTCTTTTCTCCCGAAATCAATTATTTTGTGGCACTATTTACAGAAATACCCATCCGGAAAACAGACGGCAAAAAAACTCCTGAAAGTATTGATCAGATGCCGGCGCAGAAGGGAGCCACGGGCCGGCTCCGCGAATTATACCACTACCAGGTGATGAAAGGGGAGAAAGAGCGACAGGAGATCGCTTCTGTCATTCACAGCGAGATCGGGCAGTCAATGACAGTTATGATGATTGAATTGGGTTACCTGGCAGAACACCTGGCAGAGGACCCCGGTGTCAGCAGCAAGAAGATTGCTTCCTTGCTGGAGATCAATAACAAGACGATCAAAAAAATGCAGGAGATCTCGGGCGGGCTTCGCCCCGGGGTGCTGAAAGACCTTGGCCTGGCATCTGCCATTGAGTGGTATTGCAGGGAATGGGAGAGAAGTACGGGTGTGAATTGCCGGCTTTCTCTGGCGGATTGCGATGTAAGCAAAGAAAAGGGGCTTGCGTTTTTCCGAATTCTGCAGGAGGCCCTTGAAAACGTTAAATCACATTCCGGTGCATCAGTGGTGAGGATTGATCTGACCTGCACCGATACGTTGATCAGAATGACCATTCACGATAACGGGAAAGGGATTTCTGATGATGTGTGGAAAAGCTCGAAAGCAATGGGACTGATGTCTGTACGGGAAAGAGCAGCCATGATGGGGGGATCAGCGCAAATTTCCGGAGAACGGGGCTGTAAGGTTGCAGTGGAAATCCCTCCCGGTTGAGATCAGGTGAAAGAGATGATATAAATGCCTTAAAATATAAGTTATGAAGATATTGATAGCAGATGATCACGCGGTTCTTCGTGAAGGGGTCAGGCAGGTGTTGAGCACACTTCCTTCTGTTACCCTGATTGATGACGCTGACAACGGCAATATCGTTTTATCCAAGTTAAAGAAGAACAAATATGACCTGATGATCCTGGATATTTCCATGCCGGGGATCAGCGGGCTCGACATTCTGCAACACATCAAAGATGCCGGGCTTGAGTGCCGGGTGATCATACTGAGCTTTCATCCGGAGGAGCAGTATGCCAACCGGGCTTTCAAACTGGGAGCTGTCGGCTATATTTCAAAAAACTCCTCCTTTGCGGAGATCAAAAAGGCCATTGAAAAAGTGGCCACAGGGGGGCGCTATGTGTCGCCCGATTTTGCAGAGAAACTGGCCTTTAATGAAAATGCCAATCTATTGCCCCATGAGAGATTGTCCGAAAGGGAATTCCAGGTAATGATCATGCTTTCCCAGGGCAAAAGTATTTCGGAGATTGCCAGTCACATATTTATTGCCGATAAAACGGTGAGTACCTATCGTGCCCGGATCATGGAAAAAATGGAAATGTCTTCCAATGCAGAACTCACCATGTACTCCATGCGGGCCGGGCTGATCTCCTGATCCTGCGCCTCCTGTTTTTCCTTGTTTGTAGGCATCGCCCTACAGAATATACGGGTGTAACTTACAGCATAAAAAGCATAAAACTTACGGAAAATAATCGGAGGGTGGTCTATCTTTACAACAGTTAAAATGCCACTGATCATCAGGCCTTAGAGGGCTACTGTGCTGAGTGTTAATGAACTGCACAGCGTGGCCATTGCTCATAGTTTTCAGGATTGTAAAGGTTATGAAAGTATTGATCGCTGATGACCATTCGGTGCTTCGTGAGGGGGTAAAAAGGATTGTCAGTCAATTGCCTGATGTTTCAAATATTGAAGAAGCATGCAATGGAGGAGAAGCCTTGTCCAGATTAGAGGCTGAAGCCTATGATCTGATGGTGCTTGACATTACCATGCCGGATATGAACGGTCTGGATGTGTTGAAATATGTCAGAGATAAAGGAATTCCGACCAGGACGATCATACTGAGCCTGCATCCCGAAGATGAATATGCAAGCAGGTCTTTCAAGCTCGGAGCCGTGGGGTATATTGCCAAAAGTTCCACCTATTCGGAAATCACAGAGGCAATCAAAAAAGTGGCTGCGGGAGGGAGGTATGTTTCTCCGGACTTTGCGGAAAAGCTGGCCTTTGACAGCAATACCAGTATGCTGCCCCATGAAAGACTTTCAGACCGTGAGTTCCAGGTCATGCTTCTTTTGGCCAAAGGAGGCAGCGTTTCTCAAATTGCCGATCAGACAATGATCTCTGACAAAACCGTCAGTACCTACCGTTCCAGGATTATGCAGAAAATGGGATTAAAGCGCAATGCGGAAATCACCATGTACGCAGTACGCAACAATTTGCTGGTATCCTGAAAGATTAAATTCCAGACAATCTTTTTTGGTGTAGTAACGTTTCGGTTATTACAGTAAATTTGTCGTGCCAAATCTGAACTTGTTTTGTCTTTTGTTATGCGTTATTTTTTCATATCACTGATCGGAATATTGTTAGTCTGGAGTTCGGTTGCTCAAACCGGCAGAGAAATCGGAGCCAATGAAAATGATACCCTTCCGCCACAATCTATTACATTTACCCATTCTGCCGCATCGGAATATATTATTAACCTCTTAAAGCTCGACAGCCTTTGGAGAGAGCCCGGAGATACCATTCACCTGTCTTTATCCAGGCTGATCGATCATTATAATGAGCCCTTTGACAGTGTGGGGAGAAGGCTTTCAGGTTTTGATTATGAGGCTGTCCGCCCGGAGTTGACTGAACTGGAAAGGCATGACACGCTTTCCCTGCGCTGGCTTAACGATTCAGTGTTTATCGTCGATACCCTGGCACTGGAAAAAGAGCCATTCATAACCAAACAGACCATTGTCACCAATGAGATCGATACACTGAGTTTCTGGGGCCTTGATACCATCCCGGACGTCAAAATGGTAATCGACTCCATCCGGCAGGCCCGTGATACCATTACAGAAGTATTCATTGATTCATTATACCTGGAATCCAGGAATATCCGGATGCACCGGATAATCGGGCAGGAGGTGCAGCCCCCATTGTTGCCTCCGGAGTCGCGGAAACAGGTCAGTTTTTTGTCTGATTCTGCCCGTATTGTTATTTCTGAGCGATACCAGGAATTTGTAGCTGACGGGGATTCCCCGTTTTATGTGGTGCCGGGCGAGATGATGCCTGATTCCCTGCGGATGGCGGTGGAAGAACTGCTGCACTACACCGATAATCGCGACTCTATTCCTTTATATATCAGTGATGCCCGGGGAGAAGGCAGGTCATTCTGGCTGACCAACAACCCGGATGACCTTAGCCGGTACTGGGTCCGTAATCAGGAAAACGATTCCATTACCATCTGGGTGGGGAATCCTTCCAGGCATGAGATCCAGCTTGTGCTGGAAGAGGACATACACGTGGAACGTATGGGCAAGGTGACAGCCGAGGATATTCCCATCACCACCCTGGAACCGGAAAGGTCACTGTTAAGTTTGCAACCACTGGAAGAGATTCCCGGAACCTGGCGGTATAACCTGTCAAATGCTTTCACCCTCAATCAGAATTACCTGTCTAACTGGGCCAGGGGTGGTGAAAGTTCGCTGTCGAGCCTGCTTGATCTGCGGGGGAGGGCTGAGTACCGGAACATTGAAAGCGAAATCAACTGGACCAACAGTGCCCGGCTGAGGTATGGAAGTGTGCTGTCTGAAGAATTTGGTTTCAGAACCAATACTGACATCTTTGAAATTAACTCCCAGTTTAATAAAGAGGTTGGCGAGAAGATTGATTTCAGCTCGGTGTTTTATGGAAAGACCCAAATCTCCAAAGGATACAATTATCCGAATGACTCAATCCCGATCTCCAAGTTCTTCAGCCCGGGGACTTTCACCGTTGGTGTGGGTTTTGAATATGAGCCATTCAGCAACACCAAAATAAACTTTTCTGCGCTTTCATACAGGAATACATTTGTGCTCGATACGTTGGAAATCAACCAGCGCGCACACGGGATTGAACGTGGTAAGCGTTCCCGCCAGGAAATGGGGGGGCAGCTGGTGATCAAAAATGAGATGTCTTTGATGGATGACCTGAAAATTGAGAATTCTGTCAGGTTGTTTTCAAATTACCTGAAAAATCCTCAGAATGTGGATGTTGATTGGGAGATTAACCTGGAAAAACGGATCAGCTGGTATTTCACCGTCCGCATGAATTTCCATTTTATCTATGATGAGAATATCCTGTTCCCTGTTTATGACAGCCAGGGCGATCCCGTGACGCTGCCCGACGGAAGCCAGAAGGAGGTGCCCAGGTTGCAGTTCAAGCAATTTCTGGGAATTACCATGTCATTCAGCATCTGATTCCCCGGCCTCATCCATCGGATTAACTACGTTGTCAACTCTTTCTGTAATATCCAGCAAAGCAGAGAGCTCACTGATGATGGCAAGGGCCTCCGGATCCTGGGGCTCCCTGTCGAGTGCTTTATTGAGCCATTCGGTGGCTGATTCCAGGGCGGCCGTGGAACGTTCCCTTTCCCGGATCACCAGCCTGTTTTGTTCCAGGGTTCTGGCATATTCTTCAATTTCTATCCCGATATTGAAATAGCAGGTGGCAACATGGGCATAAATAATGGGCTTTTCCGGTTCCAGCTCCAGCGACTCCTCGTAGGCTTCAATGGCTTCCTGGTAATTTCCGGTCTTTTGCAGGATCAACCCTTTTGTATAAGGGAACTGATAGTTGTTAGGATATACGGATGATTTGTGACCAAGTATTTCCAGGGATTGTTCCACTTGCCCTTGTTCAAAATTCAGGTCCACCAGCAACAGTATGAGGTCTTCATTGTCTTCGTACTTATTGATCCCCTGTTCCAACACCCTTTTTGCTTCAATGGTGTCACCTTGCTGCAGGTATTCTGCAGACAACAGGTGTGACACATTGGTGCCATATTTATACGCATCAAGCTGATAAAGATACTGGATGGCTTTTTCGTGATTACTGCCTTCCAGGGCTGCCACGGCCATATTGTAGACCAGGTTGGTATCGGGGTCGAGGTTCAGCAGCTTGCTTTGCCTGATCTGCTGTACCGCTTCAAAGGCCTCCAGGGCTTCATCATATTTGCCTTCGTCGAATCGCCTCTGGCCCATTCTCTGAAAATCGTTTGCCAGCAGCACATACTTTGGTGTGAGCTGTTTCCTGATTCCCCTGCCCGCATCAAGGTCAAGGGCTTTTTCGTAGGATTCATAGGCTACAAAAAGCTGCCTTGGCTTTAACTCGTAAAGATTTCGGTTGTTTCGCCTCATTCCGTCCCGGTAAGCATTCTGGTAGAGCAGGCCTCTTGCATGCCAGGTCCGGGGCCATTTAGCCGCTTCCTCATCTTCCACCATTTCTTCGATAAATGCTTTGCCCTCTTCATAATTGGCGTCTTCAATCAGGTGAAAGGCTGTGATCAGCTTGCTTCTCTGCAGAGGGGTCAGCGTTGAGCAGCCTGCCAGTACAATAACCAGAAAAATTAGTCGCTTCATCATTTTTATAATCGTTATCTGTTCTGTTTGCTGTTGTCAATCTTCTTCTGTACGGCCTTTTTCGTTCCTGCGCGACAGATTACCGTTCAGGTGTAAAAAACGTGTGGTGTGACCATAAATTGTACAGGAGTTTACCGGAGAATCCGTTTTCAGGACCGCAAGATACAAAAAAACCACGAAGCCTGCCCGTCGCTGCCGGCAGGCTTCGTGGTGTGTTTCTTGTCCAGTTTACCCGTTATATAGGGTATAAGGTTGTGTCAGACGAGTTTCGCTTCCAGTTTAATGGAAGTGCCGGAAAGGGCTTTGGAAACCGGGCAGTTTTCTTTGGCTTGTCCGGCGATCTCCTGGAATTTTTTCTCATCGATCCCTTTTACTTCCCCTTTCATTTTCAGCAATACTTCGGAGATGGCAAAACCTTCACCCTGTTTGGCAAGTGTAACCTCCGCCTGTGTCTCAATCTTTACGGGCTCAAACCCGTTGGTATCGAGGGCGTGGGCGAAAGCCATGGAAAAACAGCTGGCATGGGCGGCGCCGATCAGTTCTTCCGGGCTGGAAGCAGATTTGTCATCTTCAAAACGGGAGGAAAAATTGACCCCGCCTTCATATCCGCTGGTTTTCAGTTTGTACTGTCCTTTGCCTTTGACAAGGGTACCTTCCCATTGTGCTTGTGCGAAATGCTTGCTCATAGTGGTTTGTTTTATCGGGTTTGTGTTAATTCGTTACAGGATAAACCGGGAAATTTGGTATTTGTTCACTCTTTCAGGCTGTCCAAAATGATTTATCTTTATCAAAAAAATTGATATGAAACGGAATTATTTCTTATTGGCAGCGATGAGTGCCCTGTTGTTCACATTGTTCTTTTCGTGTGAATCTCCTCAGCAAACGCAGGAAGCCCGGGAAACCTATGAAACCGCCAGGGTGCAGACCGGAGCAAATATCCCCGACTGGGCACAGAACGTGGTCTGGTACCAGATCTTTCCGGAACGGTTCCACAATGCAGACCCCTCCAATGATCCTGTTGCCGAAAGGGTGGGGGATCCCCACGGCTGGGACCTTGGTGCGCCCGAAGGCTGGGAGGTCACTCCCTGGACAGGTGACTGGTATCAGCGTGCTGACTGGGAGCAGCGTGTAGGCCCTGAGTTTTATGATTTTGTGTATTCCCGGCGCTATGGAGGTGATCTTCAGGGAGTGATCGACAAACTGGACTACCTGCAGGACCTGGGGGTGACCGCCATTTATTTCAATCCTGTTTTTGATGCGGTATCGCTGCATAAATACGATGCCAGTCATTATCACCATATTGACCGTCACCTGGGGCCGGATCCTGAGGGAGACCGGGAAATCATGCAGCAGGAAGACCCCAACGACCCGGACACCTGGCAGTGGACCGCTGCCGATAAACTTTTCCTGGATTTGCTTGATCATGCCCGGGAGCGGGATATCCGCATCATCATTGACGGGGTATGGAATCACACCGGCCGCGATTTCTGGGCCTTCCGCCACATTCGTGAACACGGGGAGGCTTCGCCTTACAGCGACTGGTACAAGATTGCCCGTTTCGACGACAGCCTGGACGACGGGTTTGAGTATGATGGCTGGTGGGGCTATATGGGATTGCCTGAGTTTGCCGAAGACGGAGAGGACATCCATCCCGGGGTGAAACAGCATATTTTTGATGCAACCCGCCGCTGGATGGCCCCTGACGGCGATGTGAGCCGCGGGGTGGACGGCTGGCGCCTGGATGTGGTGGAGGAACTGGGCAAGGATTTCTGGCGCGACTGGCACAGCCTGGTGTATGAACTCAACCCCGAAGCCCTTACAGTGGCTGAGATCTGGGATGATGCTGCCAGGGATTTTATCGGTGATGATCTCTTTGGTGTGGTGATGAACTATCGCTGGGCCTACGCCACCCATGCCTTTTTCATTCACCGGACGCTGACTGCTTCAGCATTCGGAGAGCGATTGCTTGGCTTGCTGGACGATTTTCCGCATGAAGTGAATGCTTCCATGCAGAACCTGATGGACGGGCATGATACGGAGCGTCTGGCCAGCATGATCGTCAACAGTGAATATGCCTACAAAGAAATGAGCAAGATCCGGGATATTGACAATACCTACGATGTGCGTGCACCCAATGCGGATGAAAGGCAGGTGCAGCGGCTGATCTCCCTGTTTCAGTATACCTGGACCGGGGCACCCATGGTATTTTACGGTACAGAAGCCGGGCTTTGGGGTGCGGATGACCCGGACGACCGCAAGCCGATGCTGTGGCCTGATCTTGAGTATGACGATGAGGTAAATCACCCCTATTCCCGTACCCGTCCGCGCGACACCGTGGCCTTTGACCATGACCTGCATGCCTGGTACACTGAACTTGGCAGCCTGCGGGCGAATCACCCGGCCCTGCGGACCGGGGAGGTGACCCTGGCTGCTTCTGACGATGATGCCGGTGTGCTGGCATTTGTCCGCCATAGAGAAGATGACCTGGTGGTTGTATTGATCAACAGGGGAGAAGAGCCCCATACGCTTTCGTTTTCTCCGCATGTGTCGCTGCATACTCCCCCGCGGTTTACAGATCACTTTACGGGTGAGTCCCATATGGTTGAAAACGGGATGCTCCGGGTGGAAATACCCGCTGTTTCCGGCATGATACTGTATCCTGATCAACAATAATTCCTTGATAATATGATGTTTAAATTAATTTCTTATGCGTAAATTATTGATTGCTCTTTTTATGATGGCCCCGGTTTCCCTGTTGCAGGCGCAGCAGCAAACTGTTGAGGCAATTTTTTCCAATGCCATGCGCTCCGATGTGGCTTACGAAAACCTCCGGGTGCTTTGTGAGACCACCGAAGGACGAATATCCGGAACCCCGGAAGCAGCCGCTGCTGTGGAATTTACCCGGCAGATCATGCTGGAGATGGACCTGGATTCGGTGTATCTGCAGGAGGTGATGGTCCCCAACTGGAACCGTGGCGAGGCTGAGATCGGCCGCATTGTTTCGCCCCGCTTCGGCCCGTCGGAGATCACTGTGGTGGCACTCGGACGATCGGTGGGTACGGGACCTGACGGTTTGTCTGCTCCCGTAGTGGAGGTACACGACCTTGATGAGCTGGAGGAACTGGGCAGGGAAGCGCTGGAAGGAAAGATCGTCTTTTTCAACCGCCCGGTAGATCAGGCCCATTACAATACGTTTGATGCCTATGGGGGAGCCGTGGACCAGCGTTTTCACGGCCCGGCCGAAGCGGCCCGCTATGGCGCCGTTGCCGCGATAGTCCGTTCCGTTACCACGGCCCATCACGATCATGCCCATACCGGGGTGACCCGGTTACGTGAGGACGGACACAATATCCCGGCCCTGGCCGTCAGCCCTGTGGGTGCCGATCAGCTAAGCCATCAGCGTCGTCTGGATCCGGATCTCAGACTATATGTCAGGACGACCAGTTACACCCTTCCGGATGTGCTTTCATACAATGTGATTGGTGAGATCCGGGGTACGCACTATCCCGATGAGATCATCACCGTAGGCGGACACCTGGATTCATGGGACAACAGCCAGGGTGCCCACGACGACGGGGCAGGCTGCATGCAATCGATCGATGTGCTGCGCATATTCCTGGAGGAAGGGATCCGGCCAAAACGTACGGTGCGGGCGGTGATGTTCATGGATGAAGAGATCGCGCAACGAGGCGGGAATAAATATGCGGATCTGGCCGATGAACGCGGTGAGTCCCATTACTTTGCCATCGAGTCGGATCGGGGGGCGTTTACCCCGCGTGGATTTTCCGTGGATGCATCACCAGGCAGGGTAGAGGCCATGCAAAGCCTGCAGCCTTTTTTTGCCCCTTACGGGATGCATGAAATATTTGCAGGAGGCAGTGGAGTAGATATTGCGCCGCTGAAAAATTATTTTGACATGACACTGGTGGGGCTGGTGACCGATTCACAGCGTTACTTTGACCTGCATCATTCATCCAACGACAATTTTGACCAGGTGAACCGCCGTGAAATGCAGCTGGGGAGCGCAGCCATGGCCGCGGTTATTTTCCTTGTTGACCACCTGGATATCCTCGTGAACTGACATGTTGCCAGAAATGTGACCAGGCATTTCTCCCGGGATGGGTGCTTCCTTTCCCGGGACAGATTTGTCAGATTTTCCGCCCGGTTCTGGCAATGTCCGGCCCGACCCTGACATTTTGCCCGAACATTTAATGTGGCAGGCTTTTTGTAGCGTTGTTACTGTATTAACAACATAAAAAATCTAGATATGTCAGACTTAAAGTTTAAGATCAACGCGCATAGTGAAAGTCCTGCAAGGACCAATGTAAAAGCCAGAAATTTTGAGATCATTGTGGATGAGCCCAAAGAACTGGGGGGTACCGATCAGGCAGCAAATCCTGTTGAGTATGTATTGGCCGCTTTCGCGGGATGCCTGAATGTGATGGGTCACCTGGTCGCCCGGGAAATGAAGTTCGAGCTTCGGGGCCTGGAGATCAATATTGAAGGTGACCTGAACCCGGCAAAACTCTTTGGCAAAAGCGACAAGGACCGGGCCGGTTATAAGCAAATTACCGTTTGTCTTAAGCCCGATTGCGATGCCGACAAGGATACCCTTGAGAAGTGGGTGCATGAGGTAGAATCCCGTTGTCCTGTAAGTGACAACATTCAGAATGAAACCAGGGTAAAAGTTGAGGTGGCTGGTAAAGTGTCTGCCGGGAACGGTGGTTGCTGCTGCTGCTAATCTAAAATTTGGATCAGCCTGTTGCGATTGTTCTGAAAAATCCCCGTCATTATTTAGGTGACGGGGATTTTTAGTGTAACCTGCCTGGCGGATATCTCTGTTCCGGTTTCTGTCTGCACGTTTGAGGGCCAAAACATTAGCGGGGCCCGACCTGATTACCGCTGGTCGCTGTTCTGATTATTCAACAACACCTTGCAATCTCCGGATTGTAGCATTATGCGAAGGATCAAGCAGCAAGGCCCTGGCATAGGCTGTGACAGCGTTTTCCTTTTCGCCGGCTGCATGCCAGGCATCACCCAGAAGCATCTGTGCCCGGGCTGAATCGGGGAATAAACGGGTTGCCAGGGCATAGAAGTCCACGGCTTCTCTGTGGCGGTCCAGAAGCATCAGATCCCCCCCGATCTGAGCGATGTGGTTCAGGGTCAGCTCAGCTTCCGCATCATTGCCGTTGGTTTTCGCATCATCTCCGCCGGTTTCTGCATCGCTTGCTGCGGCCAGCTCCTTTAAAAAGTCCAGCGACTGCTGCAAACCTTCCTCTTCCAGGATGCGTGCGGCTGCAATCGGAACGGAGCGGTCGAATTCTATCGGTTTGTTATACAGTACATTGATAATTTGCTGGCGGATGGGGCGGATCTCTCCGGGCCGGGTGTTACAGTAGACCAGGATATAATAGCCATCATCAGGTAATCTTGTGCCAATACTGGTAAAACCATTGGTGCCCCCGGTGTGCTCATGGTAATAAAGGCTGTCATTCTCACTGATTTGCATATGGCCGATACGCCAGCCATAGCCGTAACCGTCCAGCTCCGGCTCAAAGATCAGGTCCTGGTATTCCTTTTCAAGCAGGGTGTATTCCCGCAATGCCTGGTCCCATTTGACCATGTCGAGGGGAGTGGTATACATGTCTCCGGTGGCCAGGGCCGTGGACAGGTCACGGAAATAAGCCCGCAGGAATCCGTCAAGGACCATGTCGTAGCCATGGGCCCGGTTTTCAAGGATCTGCCTGTGGTCTTCAATGCCTGTATCGTACATTCCCAGCGGGTGCAATATGCGCTCATCCAGCAGTTCATGGAACTTTTTGCCGGAAACCTCTTCCAGAATATATCCCAGCAAATAATATGCGAAGCTGCTATAGCTGTATTTTTCGCCCGGTTCCGTCAACAGATCCAGGTCCCAGAACAACTCCACGAAATCCCTGTGTTCGAAAAGCTGCCTTCCGAAACGCGGGAAAAAGTCGGGAATGCCTGCATAATGGGGCATGCCGGAAGTATGGGTCAGCAGGTGGTGAAGGGTGATTACCTCACCCTGCGGACTAGGATAATCCGGAATATAGGCGTTGATGGTGGAATCCAGCGACATTTTTCCCTCAGCTACATTCTGCAAGACCAGCATGGAGGTAAACTGCTTTGCGTTTGAGGCAATGCGGTATTTCATGTCCGGGCCATTGGGGATGCCGTGTTCCATATTGGCATATCCGTAACCTTCCGCAAAGAGGATCTCGCCGTTTTGGGCAACCAGTACGGCCCCGTTGAAGTTGTTGTGCTGATGAAAAAGCTCCATCACGCTGTTGAGCCGGGGTGTGAGCTCGTTTTGGAATGAGTTGGCTGAGGCGGCAAGAGTGATTTTTGTGGATGTTGCGTCATGGGTAACCATGCCGTGTACTGTGCTTTGCATGCCGAAAGTGCTCAAGTTGAGCAAACAGATCAATGACAGAATGGTAAAGTGTTTCATGATGAGATGTTGGTTTTGGTATGATGATGTGTGGATATTGGTATGATGATGTGTTGGTTGTGCTGTCCTGACCCTTGCCTGGTATTTGTTCCGGTACTTTGTCCGTGATCAGATCTGTTACTTCGCCTGTGATCCGCTCCGGTAAATGAACTTTCAAATATGCAAGTTTTTTCTGAAAAAGGCATCAACAAACGAGAATTACATATATTTGCCTTGTTTGTCTTCTGAATCCAACCATCCAAAATAAATCAACATGAAGATCTTTTATTCTATTAAAGTGATGATGGCCCTGGTGATTGTGGGGTTGACGACCAATCTTGTTGCCCAGCCCCGGGCGGAGCATATTGTGCCGTTGCGTCAGGATACTTATCGGATTGCGGTGCTTTCTTTTGTACATGAAACCTGTACCTACTGCCCCAGTCCGGCAGGCCTGGATGACTGGCTGGCAACCGGGCCTGCGACCAGTGAAATTCTCGGAGGTGGCAGCGGAAGGGCCTACATTGACGGGTTTGAAGAGCGCATGGTTGCCTACGGGGGTGTGGAGCTTATCGGGATCACTTCACCTGCAGGCATGCCTGTTGGCGGTACCGGACGCAGCTGGAACTCCATGGAAGTATGGGAGTATTATACAGAAAGAATGATTGAAGACCTGGTCAATAAAGGACCTTTTGACGGTATCCACCTTGCGGTACACGGGTCAATGGCGGTGCACGGAATTGCCCGGCCGGAAGCAGAGCTGGCCCGAATGGTGCGGGAAATACTCGGCCCGGATGCCGTTATTACAGCGTCGCTTGACCTGCACGCATGTGTGGATGCGGAGCTGGTGGCGGATGATGCCGCGGATGCCGTATTTGCCACCAAACGTTTCCCGCACTATGATGCCGCTTTGATGGGCGAACGGGCCGCTGATGTCATGATCAGGGCGCTGCAGGGCACATACAGCCCGGTGGTGGCCACCCGGAAACCCGGCGTGATCACCCCGAGTTTCTTCCAGGGAACCATCCGGTATCCTGCCCGTGAGATCATGGAGCGGGCACGCCGTTGGGAGAACCGTGAAAAAGATGTATATGTGTCGGTGAATTTTGGTTTTGCCTACGCCGATGTGCCCAACAACGGGGCATCCATCTATGTGGTGACCAATAACGACCAGGAACTGGCTGACCGCATCGCCGATGACATGAATGAATTCTTCTGGGCACACCGCGAGGATTTTGTGTTCAAGGATATTTATAATGTGGAAGGCGGGGTAAGCCGGGCCATCGAGGCGGTGGAAAATTCTGAAACGCCCGTAGTGATCGCTGATGGTTGCGACCGTACGGGAGGAGCCACCTGGATCACCAACGAGCTGATCCGGCAGGGCGCCTCCAATTTTGCCATCGGCACACTGGCTGACGGCGACCTTTTCCAGGAGGCCCATAACAGGGGTTGGACGGCGGGAGACCAGACCGGACCCGTCGAAGTGGCCGGAACAACCGATATGTTTGCCGGTGACCCGGTGCAGCTTGACAATGCCACGGTAGAGATGCTTGACGACCGATACCTGGTGTTGGGGTTTGGAAACAACAATTATATTGTAGTGACCCCTTCACTGATGCAGGTAACCACTCCGGGGTGGCATGCCCGTGTGGGGATTGATTTTGATGAACTGGATATTGTGGTGCATAAGACCCGGGTCCATTTCTTCCGCGGCTACTATGAAACAGGCATCGCAGGAGAAGAGTACCCCGGCACCATTGTCAAGATAGAGGTGCCCGGCTGGGGCCCGGCCGACATCACGAAGATCAACTATGTGAACGGCGGACAGTATCTCTACCCCCTTGATATGGACAGAGAAATGGGCGGTGTATGGGACAGGCCTTATATCGGTGATGAGGATATGATCTACCAGACCGGGGAAGGGGAACTTTAAAAGTCGGGGCTGGCGCCCCTCCGGTTGTTGGTTAGTCGGGGCTGACGCCCCTCCGGTTGTTGGTTCTCATGGGCGGAGTGATGGGGAAGTTGCCGATAGTTTGGGAAACGGGCGAAGCAGTTGTTAGTTGTTGGTTGGTTGGTAGGATGGGTCACCAACCTTTTCTGACATTTGAAAATTTGAAATGTATCTGGGCTTTTGCCCTTTTGGATCTCAATGGGATCCCGCGTTACTGGCACGTATAATTTACAATTATCATGAAAAAACTATTCCATTTTTTGGCTGCAGCAATTATTTTTTTAATGATTCCGGCCGGGGTTCAGGCACAGGATTTATCCGACCGTGCCGGGGCTGCCGACCGTGCCAGGGCCGCGGAGATCGGCGTAGATGTGGGGATGATGACGCCGGGACCGTTGAATATGATCACCGATGTACCGGGGGTGAAGGTGGGTCATACCACCCGTATTGAAGGTGATCACATCCGTACCGGGGTTACGGCCATTCTGCCACACGGCGGCAATCTGTTCCGGGAAAAAGTGCCCGGGGCCATCTATTGTTTCAACAGTTTCGGGAAAATGGCCGGGTCACTGCAGGTGGAAGAACTGGGGAATATTGAATCACCCATTGTGCTGACCAATACCCTGGATGTGGGAACTGGGGTGGAAGCCACCGTTGCATGGATGCTTCGGCAGCCGGGCAATGAAAATGTACGTTCGGTCAATGCCCTGGTGGGGGAAACCAACGACGGCTACCTGAACGACATCCGCGGCCAGCACGTGACCCGCGAGGATGTGTTTGCAGCCATTGAAAACGCTGCCGGGGGCCGGGTGGCTGAAGGAAATGTGGGTGCCGGAACGGGCACCACCAGCCTGGGATGGAAGGCCGGTATCGGAACTGCATCCCGAATCACCTTACCCATCGGAGATGAAACCTACACTGTAGGTGTATTGGTGCAGGCCAATTTCGGACGTATGTTGACTGTCAACGGGGTTCCCTTTACCCGGGAATACCAGGAAGAGCGGATCGGGCAGGAAGAAGACGGATCGGCCATGATCGTGATTGCCACTGATGCCCCTTTGTCTGAACGTAACCTGGAAAGGATGGCCAGGCGGTCATTTATTGGCATGGGACGGACCACCAATTTCATGTCAAACGGTTCGGGCGATTTTGCCATTGCGTTTTCCACGGCATATACAATCCCCTATGTAACGGGGAGGGAGCCGGTGGAAATCCCGGCGCTGATCGGTAACAATGATATGAATACCCTTTTCCAGGCGGTGGAAGAGGCCACCCAGGAAGCCATTTACAATGCGCTGTTCATGGCAGAAGACATGACCGGCAATCACGGGAACCAGGCCAGGGCCATTCCGCTGGACAAAGTGGTGGAGATGATGGAGGAGTACAATATGCTGAACCTGAATGAACGGTTGAAGTGGAGACCTTAACGGTCGGGGCTGACGCCCCTCCCGTTGTTGGTTAGTCGGCGCTGCGCGCCTCCGGTTAGTCGAGTGCTTCGCACTCTCCGGTTGTTGGTTTTCATGGGCGGAGTAAGGGGGAGGCTGCCAGTAGTTCTGGAAACGGGTGGAGCGGTTGTTGGTTGTTGGTTCTCATGGGATGAGGTTCGAGGGGGTAGCCCGTAACCGCCGGACGAGGCTGGGAAGTTGTTGGTTCTCATGGGATGAGGACAGGGGAAAGACCAACGGGCTGGTAAACGGCCTGGGTGGTTGTTGGTTGTTGGTTGGACCCCGAAGGAGTTAAATATTACTAGCTTGATAAAACGACGTAAATATTCATGACCCCGGGGTCAAACACGACTAGCTATGGTACGAATTTTTTCTTTTTTGATGATTTTGGTTTTTGTGGCGGGATGCGCCACGGAAGTGGAACGTTTTCCGGGTGAAACCTGGGACAAGGCAGATGCTCCGGAGGATCTGGGGTTCAACTCTGAGAAGCTGGCGCTGGCCAGGGATTATTCTGAAACCATTGCCACCGCGGCGGTGATGATTGTTTCTGACGGGATGATCGTGGATGAATGGGGTGAAACGGACACCAAATACATGACCCATTCTCTCCGCAAAAGTGTCCTCAGTGCCCTGTACGGCAATTATGTGGCCGACGGCACCATTCCCATGGACGCATCCATGGAAGAGCTTGGGATTGATGATGACCCGCCGCTCACAGAGATGGAGCGCAAAGCCACAGTGCGGGACCTTATGAAATCGCGCTCAGGGATTTACCATGATGCCCTGTATGAATCGCAACGTATGAAAGACCTGAAGCCCACCGGCCTGATCGTAACCCCGGGAACTCACTGGTACTACAACAACTGGGATTTCAATGCCGCCGGCACGATTTTTATGGAACTTACCGGCAAAGATATATTCGAGGCCATCGTGGAGGAGATCGCCCGGCCCATCGGGATGGAGCAGTTTGAGGCAGAAGACGGCTGGTATGTGACGGGGGAGGAGTCGATCCACCCGGCCTATCCTTTCGCCATCGATGCCCGCGACCTGGCCCGTTTCGGACTGCTGATGCTTCGTAACGGCCGCTGGGAAGACCGGCAGATCATCCCGGAGGAATGGGTGTATGAAAGCACCCGTTATCACTCCGATGCCAC
This sequence comes from Bacteroidales bacterium, assembly GCA_007129945.1. Taxonomy (GTDB): domain Bacteria; phylum Bacteroidota; class Bacteroidia; order Bacteroidales; family UBA7960; genus PUPG01. Next base: position 6,777 of record SKUN01000043.1, on the reverse strand, counting down.
CTTGTACGATGTGGACGGATACGGTTATATGTGGTGGGTTGCCCGTGATTTCAACAGCTTTCCGCATTATCCCGGTGTGGATATCCCGGACGGGGCTTATTCGGCCAGGGGCGCGGGCGGTCATCACCTGTTGATATTTCCCGATGATGACCTGATCATTGTACACCGGGTGGATACTTATGACCGTGAGAACAGGGTATCTCACGAAGAATTTGGCAAACTGGCAAGGTTAATTCTGGAAGCAAGAGAATAGGTTATGGATTTTAAAAAAGGAGTCATTGGTATCGTCGGTGGAATGGGGCCGGGTGCCGGTTTAGATTTATCTTCAAAGGTCATTTCCCAGACCCTGGCGGGCAGCGACCAGGAGCATCTGTCTCAGCTGCTTTTTTCACTTCCTTCGGAGATCAATGACCGGACAGCATTCATCATGGGACGGGTCAATGAGAATCCGGCCCATGCCATTGTGCGGGTGCTGCTTCAGATGGACCGGCTGGGTGTGGAGGTGGCAGGGCTGGCCTGTAACTCGGCACATGCTGCGCCCATATTCGATGTGATCCTTCAGGAGTTGTCATCCCACGATACCAATATTCGCCTGCTGAATATGATTGAAGAAGTGGCGCGGTTTATCGGTCATTATTACCCGGGAGCTAAGCGAATCGGCATATTGGGAACCACCGGAACGCATATGACCAGACTGTATGACAGGCTGGAGGATTTTGGATTGGAGGTGATCAATGTGACGGAAAAGGAACAGGCCAAATTGCACTCAGCCATCTACCATTCGGAGTACGGCATTAAATCCCTGGCCAACGGGGAATATCCCAGGGCCCTGGAGTTGCTGTATGCTGCCTGCCGGTCGCTGAAGGACCGGGGTGTTGAACTTTTGGTGTTTGGCTGTACGGAATTTCCCATGGTGCATAAAGATCACCGGGCGGAAGGTCTGCCGGTGATCGATTCCAGCATGGTGCTGGCCAGGGCCATGATCAATGCGGTGGCCCCGGAGAAACTGAAACCGTGGGAGGGGTAGTAGAAACTTAAGTTCCGGCACCGGGGGTAGCCGGGGAAAGCCGGTTCCCATTCAGCGTCATTCATATCGGGTCAGGGCTGCCGGGGCAGTCAGGGTTTAGATATTATAACGGGATTTTGGACAATTAAGCGCAAAGTCGTACCTTTGCGCTGCAAAGCGAACACAAATGGTTCCGTAGCTCAGCTGGATAGAGCAACAGCCTTCTAAGCTGTGGGTCCCAGGTTCGAATCCTGGCGGAATCACCCAGCCCCTCCAACACGGAGGGGTTTTTTGTTTTATCCGCTGTCTCCGAATTCATCCTGCGTAAATAAATCGCTCAGATTGGGCCACGACCTGATTCAGACAGGGCTGGTCAGGGTCACTGAAATTGCTTCTGAAAAATGCAACATTGGCCTGAATTGGCGACACCCGAAAGGAATAAAAAGTTTACAATTAAATATATAAAACAACTAAAAGTTTTACATAAAACAATAAATAGCTGACAAAACCGGAAAAAAGGTTTACATTTGTATGGAGCCGAAGCAGTGTCGGGTGACCTGCAGGCATCAATAAATGGTATCGGAGGTGCTTTCGTTTGATGATAAATATTTATAATTTAACGATTGTGCGGAGGTTTTTTTCCGTGTATATTCTGACATTTCTTTTCCTGCTTGGGTCCGGAGATGCCGTGGGCCAGCAGGTCAGAGATCAACAACAATTATTGCGGTGGTCGCAGGAACAATCCCGGATTTTTCAGAATGAGAAATCCGAGGCTATTCGTATTGCTGATTCACTGGGGCTTTTGATAAATAAGGTTTTTGAGGATGGTCGTGTGATTGAGTTGATGCGTTTTGAGAACGGCCTGCCCGTATATTATACGACCGATAATGAAGACGGGGCGTCACTGATCTTTTCTGACAATGTTTTTCCCGGTGGTGAAGCTGGTATTGGACTTACCGGCGCAGGGCAGATTCTGGGAATATGGGATCAGGGGAAGGTCAGGGAGTCTCATCAGGAGCTCACGGGCAGGATCACGCAAATCGGTGAAGTCAGGTCCCTTAGTAACCATGCCACACATGTTGCCGGAACCATGATCGGGGCCGGTGTGAAAAATGGTGCGCGGGGGATGTCTTTTGAGGCTGAACTGCATGCCTGGGATTGGAATAATGATGCAGCCGAGATGGCGGAAGCGGCTGCCGGAGGGCTGAATGTTTCCCAGCATTCTTATGGAATCATTTCAGGATGGGCGTATGGCAATTATTCAGGGGAAAATGGCTGGCACTGGTTTGGTGATGTAAGTGTCAGTGATACAGAAGACTATTTGTATGGATTCTACAATAAGAATGCGCGTCAATGGGACAAAATCGCCTATGAAGCCCCGCATTATCTAATTGTGAGATCAGCCGGTAATGAAAGAGGCCGTGGTCCGGTGGCCGGGACTGAGCATTATGTTTATAAAGCTGATTCACCCGGAGCCGTAGGTTGGGTGACCAGTACTGCAATTCGGGATAAAGACGGCGGTAACGACGGATATGACGTTATTTCACACCAGGGGACTTCCAAAAACCTGCTAACGGTGGGCGCCGTCCGCTCAGATCTCACCATGCCTTCTTTCAGTGCCTGGGGCCCTGTTGATGATGGCCGCATCAAACCCGACCTCGTTGCCAAAGGGGTATTTGTTTACTCCTCAACAGCTTCAGGAGACAGTACTTATTCCTATTACAGCGGCACCTCCATGGCAGGCCCGATGGTAAGCGGGTCCATTGGCCTGTTGCTTCAACATCAGGAAAGCCTGCACCCTGACCATCAATTGTTGTCCTCAAGCGTGAAAGCCCTTGTTTTGCACGGTGCGAGAGCTTTGCCTGATCAATCTCCCGGTCCTGACTATCGTTATGGATGGGGGATTATGGATACCGAAAAATCTGCAGCCATCATGACTCAAAATGAGGCTTCAGACGGTCTTCACATTTATGAAGAAACCCTGTCGGACGGCGGTGAGTTTGTGCTGGAAGTCCATGCCAGTGGCAATGAACCGCTGCGGGCCACTCTGTCGTGGACGGATCTTCCGGGAGAACCTGTTTCTCCGCAGCTGAATCCGAAAGACCTGATGCTGGTGAATGACCTGGACATGCGCATCCGCAATGAGGAAGCATCAGAGACCTGGATGCCATATATTCTTGATCCTGACAACCCTGAAAATCCGGCAACTACCGGTGATAACTTCAGGGACAATATGGAGATGATCCATATTGAAAACACTGAGCCGGGAAACACCTATACCCTTTCTGTAAGCCATAAAGGATCCCTGGAGGGAGGCGAACAGATCTTTTCATTGGTCGTTACCGGCAATATGTCGCCTTATGCGGTGGCTGCCCCCCTTGATTTAACCGCAAAAGCTTTGGCAGAAGATGAGATCGGGGTCAGCTGGGAACCAAACCCGGATAATGATGATGTACTGCTTTTGTGGAATACCGAGAGTAAATTCGGTGTTCCTGAAGACGGGACGGGGTATAACACCGGTGATCGTATTAACGGAGGGGGCGAGGTTTTGTATTTCGGGAATGAAACCACATTGAATCATCCCGGGCTGGAAGCATCCGCCACTTATTATTATAAAGCTTTCTCAGCTGACAATAACCTGGTTTATTCTTCCGGAGTCACAGCAAGTGCCACCACTGATGAAGAGGTAACGGAAACGCCGACCTATTCGCTGATTTACGTCGCCGGCCATGGCGGCAGCATATCCGGGGAAACCACCCAGGAGGTGGCCCATGGGGAGGATGGCAGCCCGGTGGAGGCCATCCCGGATGAATGGCATTATTTTGTTCGTTGGAGTGATGGATCCACGGAAAATCCGCGCACGGATGAAAATGTGACTGAAGACCTCAGTGTGACGGCGGAGTTTGTGAAGTACACTTACACCCTGACCTACAGTGCCGGCCATGGCGGCAGCATATCCGGGGAAACGACCCAGGAAGTGGCTCATGGTGAAACCGGAGCCTCTGTGGAAGCCATTCCGGATGAAAGGTATTATTTTGATGGCTGGAGCGATGGTTCCACGGAAAATCCACGAACGGATGAAAATGTGACCGAAGACTTCAGCGTGACGGCGACGTTTAAGCGACACACCTTTATATTGACATACAGCGGCGGCGATGGCGGCAGTATATCAGGGGAAGTCACCCAGGACGTGGTCCGTGGAGAGGATGGCAGCCCGGTGGAAGCCGTTCCCGATGAGGGGCATTATTTTGAAAGCTGGAGCGATGGCTCCACGGAAAATCCACGAACGGATGAAAACGTCACAGAAGACATCAGCGTGACGGCAGAATTTGAGCCACATATCTATACGCTGACTTATCGTTCCGGTGGCGGCGGCTACATATTCGGGGAGAGTACCCAGGAGGTAGCCCATGGTGAGGACGGCAGTCGCGTGGAAGCTGTTCCTGCAATAGGATATTACTTTGTTGGCTGGAGCGACGGTCAAACAACCAGACGCCGCACAGACAGAAATGTGACCGAAGACATCGGCGTGACGGCTGAGTTTGTGAAGGACACTTACACCCTGACTTACAATGCCGGTACCGGCGGCAGCATATCCGGGGACCCCATCCAGGAGGTGGCCCATGGGGAGGATGGCAGCCCGGTGGAGGCCATTCCGGATGAAGGGTATTACTTTGATAGCTGGAGCGATGGTGTTACGGACAATCCGCGCACGGATGAAATTGTGACCGAAGACATCAGCGTAACAGCTGAGTTTACACGGGTGTTTTATACATTGACATTCAAGGTGTTTGACGCAGACAGCGGCGATGACATAGACAATGCCATTGTTGCCCTGAACGGAAATGAGAATGAACCCGGCGTTTATATATTCGATGAGCTGGCACCTGCAACCTACAACTATACCGTAAGCCATGAGGGCCATTTTGATGTGTCAGGTGAGGTGACAATGACCAACGCCGACAAAACCCTTGTGGTGGAGCCGGATAAGGACGATACATGGGTGACGGAGGTGGAAGCCCCCGATATAAATGTATTCCCCAATCCGGCCCGGGATATCACATACATCGAATCAGATGTACCAATTACAGAAATTCGATTGATCAATCTGCTCGGAGAAGCAGTGCTTTCCGCCCCGGTGGATGGTTTTAATCATTCAGTCAATGTATCCGGCCTGCATGACGGAATCTACCTCCTCCGGTTATCTTATCATACCGGAGTGAAGACCATCAGGATACGGGTAGCCAGATAATGGCAAGGATCAATCTGCCGGATACCCCACACTCTGACCCAGGATGACGTGTTGTGCAGGTCTTAATTGCAGGATCTCATGGAGTTTCTCACGGTCTACCATGCCACGTACTACAGTGGCCAGGCCTTCGGAAGCGCAAAACAGGTAAACGTTTTGGGAAATGAATCCCACGTCAGTAGCGGAATTAAAATCCCTTTTGGCACGGTCGGCGCCTGTCATGCGGTCGTGGTCGGACACAAAGATCAGGTTCACCGGAGCTGTTCTGGCAAAACTCTGGGTGCCGGCATGCTCGCGGAGGTCCTCATCCGCAATCCTGATCAGCGCGTGCTCAGCGGCATCATACAGGTACGACCCGTCAGCCATGATCACGTATATGTCGAACTGCAGCCAGTTCCTGGCCGTCGGGGCTGTGCGCTTACCGTCCTCACGATTTACCCCGATGGCCGCCCAAAGCAGGTTGGAAAGATCCTGGGGGCTGAGTTCCTCCGGGCTGTAGTTTCGCATGCTTTGCCTGTTGTCAAGGGCTTCGAACAAAGGCATCCCACCCGTTTTTTGCGGTTCAACAAGCTGAATGAATTCTTCACTGCCGGCTGATAAATGACTCATAGACATAATGGTAAAAATTAGAATGCTTATTGTTTTCCGGATCATGGGATGTCGGTTTTATGTGTTGAAAGTAACCCCGGTATCGTATACCGGTTACAAAATGTAAAACAGGTACTCAATCAGCTACAAGTATATAAAAAAATCACTGATATAATTGATTCCGGGGCCGCATTTTCTGCCCCGTCAATGTCGCCTTGTTGCCATGTGAGATTCTATTATGTCAGGGATTAAACTCTTTGTGGTAAAGCAGATGAAACAGTCCTTTGAATCACTAAAAAAAATGTTTTTTTATTTGAAATGAAATTTTTACATTTGTTAATGTTAAGAAGTAATTACCCACCTTTAAAAAAACAAGTATGAAAAAACTATACGCTTTATTATTTGCATTTGGGATGCTGCTTTCTGTTGGGGTGCAGGCGCAGAATGGTTTTGTTGTTAGCGTAACGATCCCGGATGACATCGAAGAGTTCCCGAATCAGGAAGTCCTGATACCCGTTTACGTGGATTTCTCGAATGCTGAGGCCCCCGGGGTAGGTTCGGTGGAGCTGACCATCAGCTTTGATGAGTCTGTGTTAACAAACTTTCACGGAATTGAGAATGAGGCCTGGATGGAAGGGGGATGGCAGTGGGGTATCCCTGAAGACGGTAAAATCAAAATGAATGCTGAGAATTTTCAGCAAGCCACCACGTTAAACGGAAGATTACTCAATTTAAGGTTTACCTATGCTGGCGGTGAGTCTGCACTTACTTTTGAAGGGAAAAACGATCCTGGCGAAAGCGAAGTGGGTTTGGCTGGTGAGTCTAGTCCCCTAAAGAACGGTGCTGCGAATCCCGTCTCTACTGATTTTCAGGATGGCTTTATCTCCGAAAGCACTGCTCCAGTGCCTGTTTCTGACTGGGCTCTGTTTCTTGG
>SKUN01000145.1 GCA_007129945.1 Bacteroidales bacterium | reverse complement strand
TGCGTTCCTTTGACGGCCCGCTTGCCCAAAAAGAGCGTTTCAAAGAGCTGTTGGTTTTTGGCCTGGACGTATCCCATTATGACGATTACCTGCAAACCCTGAAAACGATCACCGCTGAAGATATCATGGAGTGCGCCGGAGATTACCTGCATGAAGACGGAATGATGGAGGTGGTTGCGGGGAAGTAGCCGGATAAATGTCAGATATAAAACCTGCCCGGATCCGGCTTCGTAAAATGCCGCGAAAACCATAGAACATAATGAACCAGTCTGATCATGAAAACACCCAATGACCGGATGCAAGTTATTAAGGCGATTTTCCGGGGGCTTCCTCTGCTGAAGAAGGCACTCCTGACGGTGCTTTTGCAAAATCTGAGGGCTTTATGGATGCTGACTTTTGTGCCTTGGATCTTGTTTCCTTTTGTGGCAATGGGGCAGGGGACGGAGCATGACCGGATAGAGATCATTCAGCTGAGTTTTTCGGAGGCGGACGATAGCCGGGTGGAGATTTTGTTTCGATTGGAAGAGGCCATTGAAGCCGGGAGTGTGTTGTTTCACCGGTATGATCCCCAGGGTGATATATACGAGGAAATTGACGAGTTGCCGGTTGAAGACATTGAAAGAGATCAATCGGGCCTGTATTATTTATACCGGGATAATATACCGGCTGGAGCTGATCCACCATTCAGGTATTATCTCGCTTTTGACGAGGACGGTACTGGTGCTGATGCATGGACCTACCGCCATCAGACAATCTTACTAAAAGAGATCCTGTTCGATCTTTGCAGGGGAAGTTTTGAATTGGAGTGGGATCATTATACCGTGCTTGACAAGCCCGGAGCTTCTGACGATATCATCCCCCCCTTTTTTTCTCACTATCGCATTCTCCTGAATGGATTAGAGTTTGATGAGGTGGCGTTTGATGAAGCATCCGGGACGCAAACCCATTTCCTGGATATTCCCGAACCGGGCACCTACACAATACGCCTGGAAGCTGTGGACGCCCCCGACCCGGATAACCGTACGCGTTTTTCCCTTTCCGGCAGGCAGGAGATAACAGTTGACTGGGCCATCCCCAGTGAAGTGGTGGTTGATTATGTCAGCATTAACGAGGCCGGTGATGCCAAAATGATGATCCGCGGAGATGCGCAACATGATGAATTTGCCTACCGGATCTTCCTGTCAGACAGCCCGTCAGCAAATTTTGAGCAGGTGGGGGAGATCAGACGGCCTGCGAATAATCCCTTTGAATTTGTGGATGAATTGTCGGCCCGGGACGAGGATGCCGGAAGCAACATCTGGTATTACCGTGTGGAAGCTGTGCTGATTCAGGACGATGAATTGTGTGAAGAGGCCGTACTGACCTCAGCGCCGGAGTCAACCATCTTTTTATTCGTGGAGCAGGAACGGCAGGAAGCGCACACCTGGGAGGTGGCCCTTGGGTTTGATCATGAGCCGTTCTCTGCCTCGTACACGTATGATATTGCCCGGCGGATCGGAGAGGAGGGAGATTTTGAAATAGTTGCAAGTGACCAGGCAGGCAGTTATGTTGCAGATCTGTCCGATTTGCTGCCATTTGCAGGTGATGTCTTCTTCCGTGTGGAGGGTGAGGCGTATAACGTGCAAGGTGAGGCGGATAACGGATGGCAGATTTTTTCCAATGTGGTGCGTGTAAATATGGAGTCGGAAGTGAATATTCCCAATGCATTCCGGCCCACTTCCGACCTGGAGGAGAACAGGGAATTCCGGCCCCATTTTGTAGGTTTTGAACCGGAGAACTACCGCCTGGTGGTTCTCGACCGCAACGGGCTGGAGGTGTTTTCTTCTGCTAATTTTGAGGTTGGCTGGGATGGTACCAGGGGCGGTACGGCAATGCCCGAAGGTACTTATGTATATCATTTGCGGTATACAGATGCCGGGGGCGAATCTCACGAAAAAAAGGGCGTGGTGTACCTGGTGCGATGAATATTTCCCGGATGCCTAAGTGCTGTTTTTTAGGATTTTTTACAGAATACTCTCCCATATTTTTCCTACTTTTGCTCTCTAAAACAGCGAGCTGCCATGAATGCGTATCCTGAAAAATTTACCAGTGAAGGACTGACCTATGATGACGTCCTTCTGATCCCTGCTTACTCGGAAGTTCTGCCGCGAAACGTAGATACTTCCACCCTTTTTTCCCGTAACATCCGGTTGAATATTCCCATTGTGTCAGCGGCCATGGATACGGTTACCGAGTCGCGTATGGCCATTGCCATTGCCCAGGAAGGTGGAATTGGTGTGCTGCATAAAAATATGTCAATCGCAGAGCAGGCCAAAAAAGTCAGGAAGGTTAAGCGCTCTGAGAACGGGATGATCATTGACCCCATTACCCTGCACGAAGACGCACGTATCGGTGATGCGTTCGATATCATGAAAGAATACAGCATCGGGGGAATTCCGGTGGTCAACGATGGCAACAAGCTCGTGGGGATTATTACCAACAGGGATCTGCGGTTTGAGAAAAACCACAAAAGACCTGTGGCGGAGGTCATGACCAGGGAGAAGCTGATCACCACCACAGAATTCATTGATTTTGAGGTGGCTGAAGAAATCCTGCAGGAGCATAAAATTGAAAAACTTCCGGTGGTGGACAGTCAGTACAGGCTGGTAGGTCTGATCACTTACCGTGACATCATCAAGATCAAGGAGCGCCCCAATGCCTGTAAGGATACACGGGGCCGTTTGCGGGTAGCTGCGGCGGTGGGTGTGACTGCCGACACCATGGAGCGCGTCGGTGCACTCGTAAAAGAAGGCGTTGATGCAGTAGTAGTGGATACAGCCCACGGGCATTCCAGGGGGGTTCTTGACATGGTATCAGCCATTAAAAAGTCGTATCCTGACCTGGACCTCGTGGCCGGGAATATTGCCACCAGGGAAGCCGCGAGGGATCTTATGAAAGTAGGTGTGGACGGGATAAAAGTCGGAATCGGTCCCGGAAGCATTTGTACCACACGCATTATCGCCGGTGTGGGGGTTCCCCAGCTTTCCGCCATCTATGAGGTATCCAGCGAGCTGAAAGGTTCGGGCATCCCGGTAATTGGAGACGGCGGCATCCGGTATACTGGCGATGCGGTGAAGGCCATTGCTGCCGGTGCCTCATCGGTGATGGCCGGATCCTTGTTCGCCGGGGTGGAGGAATCACCCGGTGAGACCATCATCTATGAAGGAAGAAAATACAAAACATACCGTGGCATGGGTTCCATTGAAGCCATGCAGCAAGGGTCAAAAGATCGTTATTTCCAGGATGTGGAGGATGACATCAAAAAACTGGTTCCGGAAGGAATTGTGGGACGGGTACCTTACAAGGGAACCCTGTCAGAGGTTGTTCATCAATTGGTAGGAGGCCTGCGGGCAGGAATGGGTTATTGCGGAGCCCCTGATGTGAATACGCTTCAGCAGGCAAAATTTACCCGCATTACCAATTCCGGTGTCAGAGAAAGCCACGTACACGATGTTACCATTACCAGTGAGGCTCCCAATTACAGTCGATAAATCTCCCTTAATCATTATCTCATAATCCCGGCAATTATCCCAACAATGCATTTGACCTTCCGGATCTTTATTAGCCTGGTATTGCTTCATATAGCATGGCTTGCCCCGGTTTTTGCGGAAGATCCCGTGTTGCTGCGGATCGGTGATGAAGCGATTACACTATCTGAATTCAAGGAGGCTTATTCCCGTAATAATGATCATGCAAACCGGGCTGGTCATGAACATGTGGAGGAGTACCTGGAGTTGTATATTGATTACAGGTTAAAAGTAAAGGAAGCCAAATCACAGGGTTTGGACACACTTCCTGATTTTCGCCGGGAACTGAACGGGTATCGTGATCAGCTTGCCAGGGAGTTCATGGCGGAGCATGAGGTAACTGATCAATTGGTCAGGGAAGCCTGGGAGCGATCCCTTTACGATATCCGGGCTTCTCATATCTTGCTTCGTCTTCCGCCTGACGCCTCTCCTGAGGATACGCTGGAAGTGTATACCCGCATTATGGATATTTACAGGGAAATCAATGATGGGGCGGACTTTTCTGAACTGGCCGGGGAGGTTTCTGAAGGTCCTTCGGCCAGGGATACGGAGGCAGCGGCGAATCAGTCCGCTCGTCGCAGAAATGCGGGAGATCTGGGCTTTTTCACTGTGTTTGATATGATCTACCCCTTTGAATCCGCGGCCTACAATACCCCTCCCGGGGAAGTTTCAAAACCAGTCCGGACAGATTTCGGGTACCACCTGGTAAAGGTCACAGACAGGCTTCCGGCCATGGGTGAGGCGAGGGTAGCACATATTATGCTGATGACACCGCCGGATATGGAGAAAGAAGAGATTGCAGAAAAAGAACAACAGATTTTTGATATTTACGGACAATTGCAGGAGGGTGCCGATTTTGCCCGAATGGCCGAGGATTTCTCTGAAGACCGTCAGTCTGCCGGCAATGGCGGAGAGATGGCCCCCTTTACTTCCTCCCGGATGGTTCCTGAGTTTATTGAGGCCATTCATCATCTGGCTGAATCAGTGGATATTTCTCCTCCGGTCCGGTCTGACTTTGGCTGGCATATTATCAAGCTGATCGATCGTTCACCGCCTCCTTCATTTGAAGCGGCTGAAGACGAAATCAGGGCGAGGGTTGCCCGTAATGACCGTTCGCGGATTTTGCAGAAGCAGCCGGAGGATATGCATGAAGCATTTCCGGAGTTTACCCGGATTATGCAGGAATACCACGATGGGATCCTGCTTTTCGAAGTTACCGAAAAAGAGGTCTGGGATGAAGCCATAACGGATACGCTGGGGTTAAAGGCTTTTTTTGAGGAAAATCGTTCAGAATACCAGGAGAATGAGCTGAATTCAGTTCGGGGTATGGTTATTGCGGATTATCAGCAGTACCTTGAAAAAAAATGGATAAATCGGCTCCGTACAAAATACGATGTCCGGGTGAACCGGGAACTGCTGAAAACCGTTAATTTTGAGTAGTCATGAGGGTGTTGCAATTGGTTCATAAGAAATTATTCAGGCAGGGGAGGCTTGTGGTTGTCCTTCTGTCTGCTGTATTTTTTATGGGCAGTTGTGATTTTTTTGATGTTCGATCGGATGAAACCTTATTGGCCAAAGCCTATGGCAGTCGTCTGTACCTGGAGGATCTGCCAGACCTGGTGCCCCGGGGGGCTTCGGTTGCGGACAGCTCAGACATCGTCCGGCGTTATATAGACAGGTGGGTAAGTCAGCAGATTTTTCTTCACCATGCCTTGGAGTCACTTCCCGCTGAAAAGGCTGATTTTCAGCGACAGGTGCGGGAGTATGAAAATTCGCTATGGGTACATGCTTATGAAAATGATCTGGTAAGCAGGCAAATGGATACCGTGGTGACAGAACAGGAGCTTCTTAATTATTACGAAGGACGTGAGGATCAATTTACCCTGAGAGATCACATTGTGCAGGCAACCTATATAAAATTACCCCTGGGTGCGCCTGATGCCGGGCAAGTGAGGGCGCTGTTCAGGTCTGATGATGAAGAGAGTATTGAGAGGCTGGAGCAATATAGCCTGCAACATGCTGCTGCGTATTCGGTTGACCCCGGCAGGTGGATGCACTTTAATGACATTTTGATGGACATGCCGGTTGAGACAGAGCCGGCTGCTTTGCTGCGCAATAACAGGTCAATGGAAATAACAGACGATTATTATCGTTACTTTCTTTATGTACATGATTACCGGCTCAGGGGGGATGTATCACCCTTTGATTTTGCGAAAAATAATATCCGGATGCTGGTTTTGAACCAAAGAAGAAAAGAGTTTATTCAGCAAAAGAGAAGCGATTTATTCAACAGTGCCATTGAGGCCAATCAGGTGGAAACATATTATTGATGTTATTGCTCCGTTATACGGGGCAAAAGACTGGAAAAAGAAGTACCATATATGAAAAAGATGTTTGATTTTTTTAAAGGGGTTGCTGTAATTCTGGTATTTACGCTGCCGTTCTCCGGGGTTGCCCAGGAAAAAGTAGTGATAGACAGAGTGATTGCTGTCGTGGGAGACAATGCCATTCTGCAATCAGAGCTTTTTGAGCAAAAGCGTCAGCTGGAGGCCCAGGGGGTGAATCTGGGAAGTAATCCGGAATGCTCAGTGCTGGAAGATATGCTTTTCCAGAAACTGCTATATAACCAGGCCATGGTCGACAGTGTTGAAGTGAGCGAGAGCCATGTAGAACAAGAGATTGAACGGCGTCTGCGTTACTTTGTTCAACAGATTGGATCCCGTGAGCGACTGGAAGAATACTATGGCCAGTCAATGGAAGAGCTCCGGGAGGAGTTTCGTGAGCCCATCCGGGAACAGGAGATCAGTCGCAGGATGGAATCTGTTATCACTGAAGGTGTTTCTGTGACGCCCTCTGAGGTCAGGTCGTTTTTTAATAATTTACCGGAAGACAGCATACCCATGGTAGAAAGTGAAATGCGGCTTTCTAAGATTTTGATCGAACCGGAGATTGAGGAGGAGCAGATTAGCGAGATCAGGACCCGCCTTGAAACTTTCCGTCAGCGGATCCTTGACGGAGAAAGTTTTCGTACCCTTGCCATTTTGTATTCTGAGGACCCCGGATCAGCGAGGAGGGGTGGTGAACTGGGGTTTCATGGCAGGGGAGAGTTGCATCCCGAGTTTGAAGCTGAGGCTTTCAGCCTGCAACCCGGAGAGATCTCTGAAATTGTGGAAACCCGGTCAGGTTATCATATTATTGAGTTAATTGAACGCCGGGGAGAACAGGTAAACGTAAGACATCTGCTCCTCAGACCCCAGGTGTCCCCCCAGATTGAACAGCAGACCAGGAATCAACTGGACAGTATACGTGGGCTGATTACCAGCGGCGAGATGACTTTTGCCGAAGCAGCAAGGGAGTTTTCCGATCACCGTAGTGCCCGGAGCGGGGGGGTGATGGTTAATCCGTTTACCGGCACGACCCGGTTTAAAACAGACGAACTGGACCCCAACCTGTTTTACCTGATCGATCGCCTCGATGAAGGAGAAATTTCCCGGCCAGTGGAAACCATGACAGATGATGGACGACCCGCCTACCAGATTATTTCGGTCCGGGAGCGAATTGATCCGCACCCTGCGAACCTTCAGCAGGATTACGACTTTATTCAGCAGCTGGCTCTTGAAAGGAAGAAACAACAGGCCATCCGGGCCTGGGCACAACGGAGGCTGCAAAGTACTTATGTAACCATTAAAGAGGAATACCAGGGCTGTGATTTTCAGGTGAACTGGGTCCGGTAACTGGTCATTGATCTGATATACTGCTATGCAATATAAAACTGATGTTGAGGCCCTGGATGCGCTGGCTTCCAAATACCAGGATTTACGTGGAGAAGTCGGCAGAATAATTGTTGGCCAGGATGAGGTGGTGAAGAATGTGTTCATTTCCATTTTCAGCAAAGGTCATTGTTTGCTGGTGGGGGTACCCGGACTTGCCAAGACATTGCTGGTGAATACCATTTCCAAAGTATTGGGATTACGGTATAGCCGTATTCAGTTTACTCCTGACCTGATGCCTTCGGATATTATCGGTACAGAGATCCTTGATGAGACAAGGCATTTTCGTTTTGTCAAGGGACCCTTATTTGCCAATATCATTCTGGCAGATGAGATCAACAGGACACCTCCGAAAACCCAGTCGGCGCTTCTGGAAGCTATGCAGGAGCGGTCTGTAACGGCCGCCGGTACGACTTACCATCTGAATGAACCTTTTTTTGTATTGGCCACACAAAACCCCATAGAGCAGGAGGGGACTTATCCGTTGCCCGAAGCACAGCTGGATCGTTTTATGTTTAACGTATACCTGGATTATCCCAGTTTTGAAGAGGAGATCCGTGTGGTACAGAGCACCACTTCCGGTACACAGGTGGACCTGGATATGGTTATGGAAGCGGAAGAGATCTTGTACTTTCAGAACCTGATCCGCAAGGTTCCGGTCACGGATAATGTGATGGAATATGCGGTAAAGCTTGCTGCCAGAACCCGTCCCGGCTCAGAGATGGCCCACCCGATGGCCGATGAATATGTACACTGGGGTGCAGGCCCCAGGGCTTCCCAGTATTTAATCATTGGTGCCAAGTGCCATGCCGCGCTTAGCGGTAAATATGCGCCGGACATCGATGATGTGAAGGCGGTGGCCAATGCTGTACTGCGGCATCGTATTGTTCGGAACTTCAAGGCTGAGGCAGAGTCTGTTTCAGTGGAGCAGATCGTGGGACGCTTTCTTAACGAAGAATAGATAAAAAACCTGCAAAATCATTGCCTGAAAAGCAAAAGTAATTATCTTTGCATCCCCTTCGGAGGGAGTCCAAAAAGCTAAGCGGAACGATCTTAATTTTTTACAATTTTTTTATTGTTAAAAAAGAAAAAGTGCTTATCTTTGCCCTCCCCAAACGGGGATCCTGTGAGAGGGATTTTCGAAAAAACCGGGGAAACGATCTTTGAAAAATTGGGAAGCAAAAGACAGAAACAGCAAATACCCGTCAGTGGTTTTGA
>SKUN01000066.1 GCA_007129945.1 Bacteroidales bacterium | reverse complement strand
TCTCCGGCAGTACTTCTCTGCCCGTGGTTATGGCCCACCAGCTTTCTACCCGTCTGGATTCCATCAGGCGTGCATCCACGGCATCCATTAATGCATCACTGGTTGCCGTTATGCATGATTTTATTCTGGCGGTGCAACAGTCACTGAAAGAACTGGAGATTGATGCACCCCTTATGATTGTCCGCGGAGACGGCACCCTCATGCCTTCAGGTGAGGCGGCCAGGAAGCCGGTGGAGACCGTGATGTCGGGTCCGGCAGCCAGTGCCATTGGTGGTCGCTTTCTTGCCGGTAACGGCAACTGTCTGGTTGTGGACATGGGGAGTACCACCACCGACATGGCTGTGGTGCACAACAACAGGGTAATGGTATCGGAAACCGGGGCAAAGGTGGGAGAAACCCAGACCGCTGTGGAAGCGGCAAAAATTCGTACCATCAGCCTGGGTTGCGACAGTCGCATCCATCATAACGAAAAAAATCAGCTGGTGCTTGGCCCGGACCGTGTCAGACCACTCTCTCAGATTGCAATCCACCATCCGCATGTGCGTGAAGAGATCCTGAGTCTCCGGCATGAGGACCTGGTACAGAAAGACCCGGCCACGCTTGAATACTGGTATCTGCACCGTCCTTTGGATAAAGATTCTTATAGTGCGCTGGACGATAAACAGCAAGGAGTGATCGACCGGATCAGAACCCCCAGACAGCTGGCGGGCTTACTGGCAGAAATGGGGGTGTTTCATGCCGCTCATCTCAATGTGGATCATCTTGTCAAAGAAGGAAAAATTGAGTGCTCCTCGCTTACCCCTTCAGACCTGCTGCATGCAGACAGGAGTGTTGATATGTGGGACAGGGAGGTGGCTACTGTTGCCCTGGAGCATTATTGCAGGATGTATGGAAAAGACCCGAAATCATTCACTGAGGAAGTTTTTGAAAAGATCGTCAATAAACTGACGGAAGAGATGATCATTTTTCTTGCCAGTCAGAAAACGGATCCGGACGAGATGCCGTCAGCCGTGGACGGCGAATGGGGAAAATGGATGCTTCACCAGATACTGCACAGCGACAATCATTTTATCTCCATTGATGCCGACAGCCGCTACCCCGTGGTGGCGACCGGTGCCCCCGCCAGACATTTTCTGAAAAAGGCGGCCCGCACCCTGAACGCCAGATTCGTGTTGCCGGAGCACTTTGAAGTAGCCAATGCCGTTGGTGCAGTGTCCGGTCTGGTGTCCGAAACCAGGGAGGTGTTGGTCTTTGTCCGGGAGAACGAGGAGCAATATGGATATGTCGCCCGGCATGAGGGAGCAACAAGGGTTTTTCAGGAATATGATGATTGTTGTGACTATGCCGAAGAAAAGGTCTCGGAACTGGCCATGGAAGCAGCATCCCGTTCGGGGGCTACAGATTGTTTTTTGGAGGTTGAACGGCGCACTGAGGGATCACTGCTGCGCATTACCGCCCGGGCCATCGGCAACCCCAAATTGTCAAAAAAGAAATTGTAATGGATACCGTCATTGCATGTGCAAGCATTAAACCTGAACTGGAACGTCTCAAAGGCGATACTTCCGGTTTGCGGGTATGTTATCTCCCCCAGAATTTGCACAGAACCCCCGGTAAGCTGAAGGAATTATTGCAGAAAAACATTGACCGGCTTGCAAAAGACGGAGGAAAGATGGTGCTGGGGTACGGATTGTGCTCCAATGCGCTGGTGGGACTGAAAGCGCCGGAACAGGGCCTTTATGTGCCCCGTGCCCATGATTGCATCACCTTTTTCCTTGGAGGCCGGAATTTGTATAAAGAAGCTTTTGCCAAATATCCGGGAACTTATTACCTCACCCGGTCATGGATTGATAACCAAAAAGATCCCCTCGGGCAGGTGGAAAACGAATACACGGAAAGGGTCGGTCGCAGCATGGCTGAAGAGGCCATGGAGACGGAGATCAGGAATTACCGCTATATCGGTTACGTTGCACCTCCGGGTACCGAAACCGGTGATGTACATTCAGCAAACTCTGAGGAAGAGAACCGGTATTTACAACGGGCGAAGGAAAATGCATCCTTTTTCGGTAAAGAATTGATGTGTCATAAGGGGAATGATGCCATGTTCAGAAAAATTCTTTTCGGTCCTTATGCAGGGCCGGATTTTATCCATATTAAACCTTCAGAAACTGTTAAACAAAGCGAATTTTTAAAATAGGAGGAATTTTTTATGCAAATAGTTGGCGAACTGATCAATGCCAGTCGGAAAAAAATCAGGGAGGAGATCAGAAACAAAGACAATGAATTTATTGTGCAGGTGGCCCGGGATCAGCGCGAGGCCGGTGCCAATTTTATTGATGTGAATGCCGGAATTTTTGTGGGGCAGGAAGGGGATTACATGAAATGGCTTGTGGAAACGGTGCAAAATAACGTGGATGCCCCTTGTTGCATCGACTCTCCGGATCCCAAAGTTATCGAGGAGGGCCTGAAGGTTCACAAGGGTGTTCCCCTGGTGAACTCAATCTCTCTGGAAACGCCCCGTTACGATGACATTCTTTCTGTCATCAAAGGCTCGGATGTAAAGATCATCGCCCTCTGTATGAGTGATGAGGGGATGCCTTATACCAAAGACGGCAGGATGAAGATTGCCGATAAGCTTGTAAACGGCCTTACGGCAAATGATGTACCTCTGGAAAATATTTATGTGGATCCGCTGGTGCAACCCATTGGGTCGGGAGACACCCTGGGCCTTGAGTTTTTGAATACCATTGAGCAGATCCATGAAGAATTTGAGGGGATCAACACCATTTGCGGGCTATCCAATATTTCTTTTGGTCTCCCCAAACGGAAGTTTGTCAACCAGGCGTTCATGATCATGGCCATCACCAAGGGGCTCAATGCAGCGATCATGAATCCGCTGGACCAAAAGATGATGGCCAACATTGTGGTGGCTGAAATGCTGGCAGGGAAAGATGAGTTTTGTGCCAATTACATGGATGCCTACAGAGAGGGTCTGCTGGACGCCTGATCGGGCAGCTGAAAATAATTGTTGAACAATAAACGGAGAATCGTATGAATACCAAGTATTCAAATGATATAGAAATAGCAAGAAGTTATTATAACAGCCCGGATGCCCATAATTTTTATTACAGGGTTTGGGGCGGTGAAGATTTGCACCTGGGTATTTACAAATCTGCTGATGAGGATATTTATACCGCCAGCAGAAGGGCGGTTGACCGAATCGCCGGTTGTGTTGACCGGATAGATGAGAACACAAAAGTGATCGATTTTGGTGGTGGATTTTCTGGCTCTGCACGTCATCTGGCAAAAAAATTCGGCTGTCATGTGACGGTTGTCAACCTCAGTGAAACTGAAAATGACCGGGGAAGAAAAATGAACCGTGAACAGGGCCTGAATCATCTGATCGAAGTCGTGGATGGCAGTTATGACGCCGTACCTTTTGAGGACGGCAGTTTTGATGTAGTTTGGTCGGAAGATGCCATTCTGCACAGCGGAAACAAAGAAAAGGTGATCAGTGAAGCTGCAAGACTGCTGAAGCCTGGTGGCGACCTGGTGTTTTCTGATCCGATGCAGACCGATCACTGTGATGAAAAAGTGCTGCAGCCAGTGTACGACAGGATTAAGCTTTCATCCCTGGCTTCGCCCGCAACCTATAAAGAGCTGGCCAAAAAAGCGGGGCTGAAGGAAGTGAATTTTGAGCAACTGCAGGATCAGCTGGTTCTTCATTATAGCCGCGTACTGGAGGAAACGAAAAAGAACGAGGAAGAACTTTTGAAATATGTGTCCAGGGAGTATCTGGAAAATATGAAAAAAGGACTTAAGTATTGGATTGAAGGGGGGAAAGCGGATAATCTGACCTGGGGGATTTTCCATTTTAAAAATTAACATTCCCCGTCATATATGAATTAAATCATCTATATTGTGTTGGTTTTCTGTAATTTTGCGAGACTTTTTGAGCAAAACAAGCACAATATGAACAACAATAAAACTTAAAACAAATAGATTATGAGTAGCATGGAACGAATTGATGAAAACCTTGCATACAAGGTAAAAGACATTGAATTGGCTGAGTTGGGCCGCAGGGATATTCGCCTGGCGGAGCATGAAATGCCCGGCCTGATGGAACTGAGGGAGAAATACGGGAAGGAGCAGCCCCTGAAAGGAGTAAGGATCATGGGCTCTCTTCATATGACCACCCAAACAGCTGTGTTGATCGAAACATTGAAATCCCTTGGTGCCGATGTGCGCTGGGCAAGCTGTAATATTTTTTCTACCCAGGATGAAGCTGCTGCTGCCATCGCAGTTACCGGAGTCCCCGTCTTTGCATGGAAGGGCGAAACATTGGATGAGTATTGGTGGTGCACGGCACAGGCCCTCAGTTTCCCAGGTGGTAAAGGACCTGAGCTCATCGTGGATGACGGCGGAGATGCTACAATGATGGTCCTTAAAGGGCTGCAGGCAGAAAAAGACCCATCACACCTGGACGTAGACGCAGAAGCCTGGGATGAAATCGCTTTGCTTAAGCGCTTAAAGCTGATCCGGGAACAGGATAATAATAAATGGCACCGTGTGGTCGAAGACCTGCAGGGTGTATCTGAAGAAACCACCACAGGTGTGCACCGTCTGTACCAGCTCGCGAAGGAAGATGCCCTGCCATTCCCCGCCATCAATGTGAATGATTCGGTGACCAAATCGAAGTTTGACAACAACTACGGCAACCGTGAATCCCTCATTGACGGGATCAAGCGGGCTACAGATGTGATGATTGCCGGAAAAACAGCTGTTGTTTGCGGCTTTGGCGGCGTCGGCAAAGGATGCGCCCAGGGGCTGGCTGCCATGGGCGCCAAGGTGGTGATTACGGAAATTGATCCGATCTGCGCCCTTCAGGCTGCCATGGAAGGCTTCGAAGTAAAAACCATTGAAGAAGTGCTTGATCGCGGTGATATTTATGTGACGGCCACAGGCAACCGTGACGTGATCACCGTGGAACATATGCGAAATATGAAGGACAAGGCCATTGTCTGCAATATTGGTCATTTTGACAATGAGATCCAGGTAGAAAAACTGGAAGTGGAAAAGGATGTGGAAAAAATCGAGATCAAACCGCAGGTTCACGAGTTTGTCTTTGGTGAGGGACATTCCATTATCCTGCTTGCCGAAGGCCGTCTGGTGAATCTGGGTTGTGCCACCGGACACTCCTCCTTTGTAATGAGCAATTCATTTGCCAATCAGGTGCTGGCCCAGATCGACCTCTGGAAGAACAAACGGGAACCCGGAGTTTATATGCTTCCCAAAAAACTGGATGAAGAGGTGGCCCTTGCCCACTTGAATCATCTGGGGGTCAGCCTGACGAAATTGAATGACGCACAGTCGAAGTACCTGGGAATTCCCGTGGAGGGTCCGTATAAATCGCACCACTACAGGTACTGATATTTGTGAAATTATTGTAGCACCATTAAAATCAATATAGATCATGCCTTATTATTTTACATCGGAGTCTGTTTCAGAAGGACATCCGGATAAAGTAGCCGACCAGATATCAGACGCTGTGCTCGATGCATTGCTGAAGAATGATCCTGACGCAAAATGCGCGGCTGAGACCTTTGTGACCACCGGTTTATGCCTGGTCGGAGGGGAGATAAAAACCAATACCTATGTGGAGGTTCAGGACCTGGCGCGGGAAGTGATTCGCCGGATCGGATACACAAAGCCTGATTATCGCTTTGATGCTGATTCATGCGGTGTGCTGACTGCCATCCATGAGCAGTCTCCCGATATTAACCAGGGGGTTGACCGTGAAACAGAAGAAGAGCAGGGAGCCGGAGACCAGGGGATGATGTTCGGGTTTGCCACCAATCAGACCGAGAACTATATGCCTTTGCCCCTGGACATTTCTCATCGTCTGGTGAAAGAATTGGCCAACATCAGAAAGGTGGGAGGAGAGATGCCTTATCTTCGTCCTGATTCCAAGGCTCAGGTCACCCTTCAATACGATGACAATGATCAGC
The DNA here is from genome assembly GCA_007129945.1 of Bacteroidales bacterium. Lineage (GTDB taxonomy): Bacteria > Bacteroidota > Bacteroidia > Bacteroidales > UBA7960 > PUPG01. The sequence goes on along the minus strand of SKUN01000066.1, from coordinate 2,645 downwards.
CCGTGGCCATTGATGCCATTGTGGTTTCCACACAGCATGATGAATTTGTTAAACCGATCGGATCCGGAGAGGAAGCCCAGAAAAAAGCCGACAGGGAAATGTTGGGGCGCCTGGAAACAGATGTGCAGAACATTTTGATCCCGAGGGTAAAAGAAACTTATCCGAAGGAAATTCAGAAACTTTTTGACGGAAACTACCGGTTGTTCGTCAACCCTACCGGCAAGTTTGTGATTGGTGGCCCGCATGGCGATACCGGTCTTACAGGTCGTAAGATCATTGTGGACACCTATGGCGGATTCGGACGCCACGGGGGTGGTGCATTTTCCGGTAAGGATGCCTCAAAGGTAGACCGTTCAGCGGCCTATGCAGCAAGGCATATAGCCAAAAACATGGTGGCCGCAGGCATTGCCGATGAGGTGGAGATCCAGCTGGCTTACGCCATTGGTGTGGCAGAGCCGGTGGGAGTGTTTGTGAGCACAAAAAGACCGAAAATCCAGTTGTCAGATGAAGAAATCGGTGTAAAAATCAAAAAATTGTTTGATTTGCGCCCGAGTGCCATCATTAAACGCTTCGGTCTGAAAAATCCCATTTTCGAGGAGACAGCCGCCTATGGACACATGGGCCGCAAACCCGGGAAAAAAGTCGTATACCTTAACGGTACCAGGAAAGAAGTGGAAACTTTTACCTGGGAAAAGCTCGATTATGTGGACGCCATAAAAAAAGAGTTCAACCTCTGACAGGCCGCTTCCGGTCATTGAATAGAATTCCGCTGCGCAATGCATGTACGTATTAACACTGATCGTATTGCGCAGCGGTTTGTTTTGTAAAACCAAAATGATAATTGTGTTATGAAGAAAGTGTTGGGTATTGGTAATGCGTTGGTGGATACCCTTGTGAAACTGGAAGATGATGCCTTCCTCGAAGAGATGAAGCTTCCAAAGGGAAGTATGCAGCTGGTCAGCCAGGATGATATTGTGGACATTGAACGCAAATGTGAAGGTTTTGAGAAATCAATGTCGGGTGGAGGGTCCGCTGCGAATACCATTCACGGGCTTGCAGGCCTGGACGTCGAGACCGCCTTTATCGGAAAGGTCGGAAAGGATGAACTGGGAGATCTTTTTGCTGATGACCTCCGTGCGAAGAATATCCGTCCCTTCCTGATGCAGGGGGAAAGCCACAGCGGACATGCTTTGGCTTTTGTGACCCCGGATTCGGAAAGGACGTTTACCACCTACCTGGGGGCAGCCCTGGAACTAAACCCTGAAGACCTCCAGGATCGTTTTTTTGAGGGGTTTGATTATCTGCATGTGGAAGGTTACCTGTTGCAGAATCATTCGTTGCTGCAGGCAATTCTTGAAAAAGCCCGAAAAAACGGGCTGAAAATCTCACTGGATCTGGCAAGTTTCAATGTGGTGGAGGAAAACTTACATGTACTGAAAAACTGGGTGCGTGACTACGTGGATATTCTCTTTGCCAATGAGGAAGAGGCCAAAGCATTTACCGGGAAGGAACCTGAGCTGGCACTGGAAGAAATAGCCCGGCTTTGTGAAATTGCCGTTGTTAAGGTGGGTAAAGCGGGGTCTCTGGTCAGGGCCGGAGAGGAAGTATACCGGATACCAGCCATTAAGGCTGCAGTCCTTGATACAACAGGTGCGGGTGATGCCTATGCAGCCGGCTTTTTATACGGACTGGCTGGTGGACGGCCCCTGGACGAATGCGGGCGCATTGCCTCCCTTATGGCCGGAAAGGTTATTGAAGGCATGGGGGCAAAAATAGGCCTGGATGGATGGGGCGAAATCCGCAAAGAGTTATCGTAAAACAGCAGGATTATGCGGTCATTGTATTTCTTAATGGTGGTTCTGATCCCTTTTGCCGGTATCCGGGCACAGGATCCGACTGTCATTTCTCTTTCTCCATCAGTAACAAAAATGATTTACGAGGTGGAAGGGTCCGCACAGTTGCTGGGTTATACCAATTACTGTGACAGAGCGATGGAAGACGGTAAGGCCGTTGTCGCTTCGCAGATGAATGTCAATGAAGAAAAAATCCTTTCACTGGATCCGGACCTGGTCATAACGACCAGCCTGACCGCTGACCGTTCTGTCAGGGCACTGACTTCGCTGGGGTTGAAGGTGGTTGTACTGGATATGCCGGAGTCGTTCGGCGATCTGTGTGATCAGCTGGTTGATGTGGGGGAGTTGGTCGGAAAGGAGAACAAAGCAAAAGAAATTGTCCGTAACCAGAAAGCCAGGCTTGAGCGCTTGCAGCATAAAATCCCTGATAATGAGCGCCCGCGATTGTTTATTCAGTTGGGGGCCAAACCCCTTTTTTCTGTGATTCCGGATACCTTTCTGCATGATTATATTGAACTGGCAGGGGGAGAGAATATTGCTGCCGGATTGACTCACGGAAGCATTACCCGTGAAAGCGTCCTGGCGAGGGATCCGGAGGCGATCTTCATTGTGATGATTGGAGCAGCAGGTGAAGAGGAAAAAAACAACTGGCTGGCTTATCCGGAGTTGTCTGCCGCGGAAAGCGGCAAAATCTTTTTGCTGGACGATGACGATACGGCCAGCCCCACTCCCGAAATTTTCCTGAACATCCTGGAGGAGATCATTGAACGGATATATTATTAATTTTATGAT
>SKUN01000146.1 GCA_007129945.1 Bacteroidales bacterium | reverse complement strand
CCCTTCAAGCAAATGACAGCGAACTTCGATGTTCCGGTGCACCTTTCTGAAATAATCTTTCATGTTTTGCATTTTTACCTCATCCCAGGTCTTATCCGCATCTTTTGAGAAGTGGATGCAGTGTACCTTTACTTTAAAGGCAGACAACAAGGATAACAGCCTTCGTATGGCCACAAAATCAGAATCATCAAACTCGGTGGCGTAAGCAATATTCTTCACTTCCCTGGAAGCATCATAGGTGGATTTGTCTGGAATCGCCAGCACGGGCACCTTGGTCCGGTCCAACACCCGGTATACCACACTTCCGATAATGTCGCTCTGCTTTTCTCCCTTCCCTTTTGTACCCAGCACTATAATGCCGGGTTTATAATCCCTTGCCATCCGGGCAATCTCATCCTCGGTGATTCCTTCGCGCAGCGAGTACCCTACTTTTACCTGATCCATCTTCCTGTCGGCAGCCTCTTTCCTTATCCCATTGACAAATTCCATCAGGCTTTTCCTGGCATTGCTTTCAATCTCCCGCAGGTTAATATCCATGTCCACCTGTATACTGTATGCATCCGTAATGGGGACAAGGTCTACGATCGGAGCGTAATACACATGGAGAATTTTTACATCCGCTTTCAGTTTCTGCGCCAGGTTCAATGCATACCGGCAGGCATTGCGCGAATATTCGGAAAAATCAACCGGGACAAGTATGCGCCTGATCGCCCTGGGGTTTTTTCGTTCGGCCTGTTCCTGTTCAAACTTCCAGTCATTCATCAGCCGCAGAGCTTTCTCCACATCTTCTTCTTTGATTTGGATCTTAACGCCGTCAGATCCGGCTCCGCTGATGAGGTGAACATTGCTCAGGTAACACTCAATGCCGGCAGCTTCGAGTCGTGCTTTCAAAACTTCTGCAGCGGTATAATGATCTGTTGCGAGGGTGACGAGTTGATCTTCCATAGCCTTTGTTTTGCTCCCGTTAGACTCTTTATTATATGTAGGGTAAATATACGAAAACAGGCGCAGTTCTGCAAACGGCCAGTATCACATCTGAAGCAACCGCCTCACAATCACCCTGCAACAGCTTTACGTCCCAAAACAGCAGCTACCGCAAGGAATACCCCAAGCATGATCCCCAATAGGGCTGCAAACAACACCCGGTGTTCCGGGGGCAGCAAAAAAGTTATGGTGTGGGCAGGTATCCAGAATAACGGAATGGTTTTTTTATACACAAAACCCCACTGAACCCGCCAGTTGATTCCCTGCATGATCTCCCCCATGGGCAGTTTTCGCAGAAGTGCTTTAAGTGATCCTCCGTTTTGCTCAATATGTGTGTCGGTTATTTTATGAAACGTCATCATGACCGGGGCATAGAACAAATTCATAAACACGCTGATTGAAAATGCCACCAGTAATTTTTCCGGGGAAAACCCGGCAGAAACCAGTGTTCCCGGAGCGTCAGGCATACCAAGAAACGTTAGAAACACAGGAGTTCCCGTCGAAAAAATCATAAAAGCTGCCTGAATGGTCAGTCCGATCAGGCCCCATACGACCGCCCTGGGCAGCAATCCAAAGCCCGGCTGATTATATTGCCCTGTTTTTATCCTTAGGCCGATGACCTCTCCGATGGGAGCAATAATCGAAAATTTCAGAAAAGCCATCAACATGGGGAGCTGGATGTTCGCCTGCATATAAAAAGCGGCAACCCGGTCAAAAAAAATGAAAGGGGCGAAAAGTGCCACTACCCCCAGCAAAAAGTATAAGTCTTTAATTTTCATGCTTTGTACAATATTAAACACAAATAGATTATTGCACATTGTTTCATATGTAAAACAATGGCATGGTTCTTGGGCAAAAATAACAACAAAGCCGGAATTGACCATTGTTGCAAGGAAATAAATCATCCGGCAGGTTTTTGAAGTCATTTCTGATTAATAAAAAACACCCCGTTCATCTGTCAATTAAGCAACTTCAGCGAACCAGGAAACCTGTTGGGATAAAAGAGAATCATAGCGTGTAACTGAATAATAATTAATTGTAGTTTTATCGCCACCCGGGCTAAAACAGATTCGCACACAAAACGAGCACTTATTGTTTTCAGCCGGCGTGTTTAACTAAATGCAATCATGAATAAATTTTTACTCCTCACCTCTTTGTGTGTAAGCTTGATGTTTTTTTCCCCGGACAACGCGACCGGGGTGAATGGCAATGCGGCGGTAGAGCCAACCGGCAAAATTCCTGCAATCGAGGCAATCCGACACTTACAGGAAAAACATGAAACACTCATATTTTACCGGACCCGATGGCTTGAAGACCAATATGTGGATGACAATATTCTTATAATGCCGCTTGAAAGGGCCCTTTTAGTGATCGGTGAAACCGCGGGCCTTTCTCATGTATTCATGGAAGACCATATTGTGTTTCTTCCCGGGCCGGGAACCGCCGGGCAAAAACCGTCCGATGAAGATGATGATGTGCTGATCGTCGGGACTGCCGAAGAGTACGGGCGCCATACCAGGGCCACACTTTCCGGGAGGGTTGTTTGTGGCACTTCAGGAGAAGCACTGATCGGGGCAGTGATCTATGACCCCGTCTCTGAAGCAGGCGCATCAACCAATGTAGAAGGCAGGTTCGAAATAGGCCTTCCCACAGGAGACCACAGGTTGCGTGTCTCTTATGTCGGGTATCAAACCGGGCATCAAGAGATCAGGCTTTACAGTGACGGCAACGCCGATTTTCAGTTATTCGAAAGCACTGTCCAACTTGATGAAGTAACGGTTACTGCCCGCAGTGCCAGGGAAAACATTGAACGCACCCAGATGAGTGTGATCACCATGGACAGTCAAACCATAGAAGGACTGCAGGGCACTTTCGGGGAAAGAGACATTGTTCGCAGCATTACCCTGCTTCCCGGGGTGCAGTCAGTCGGGGAATTTGGCACCGGATTCAATGTCAGGGGTGGCGATGCAGACCAGAACCTCATCCTGATAGAGAATGTTCCGCTATTTAACACCTCTCATTTACTGGGGCTGATCTCCGTTGTCAATGCAGACGTAATATCAGATGTAACCCTTATCAAGGCAGGGATTCCCCCACGCTACGGGGAAAGAGCGTCTTCTGTGATGGACATCAGGCTGAAAAACAGTCTGGACACAGAAGGGACCAGCATACATGGGGGGATTGGGCTGCTTAACAGCCGTTTACTACTCGAAACCCCCATTGTTGAAGACAGAGCAAGCATATACATTGGAGGCAGGACCTCCTATTCAGATTTTCTGCTTGACTACACCAATGATGAAGATCTGGTCAACAGCACCGCCCGCTTTCACGACGTAACAGGCACGCTGAACATTGCCCTGAGCCCCAATAACCGGCTGACATTGTTTGGCTATCAGAGTTTTGACCGATTCGGATTTGGAAAAGAAACGACACATGAATACACCAACCTGCTTGCTTCCGCCCGGTTGAACACTTCCTTCAGCAGCAGGTTATCCTCATCACTGGTCGCCGGGTTCAGTGACTACCGGTACGGGATATATGAGGAAAGTGAGGTAAGATCACATCTGGATTACAGGATGAATTCAGGGATCAATTATCAGACAGCCAAATATGTCATGTCATTCATCCCTGACAACCACCACCGCTTTGAAGCAGGAATCCAGGCAGTCCGATACGAAATCGAACCCGGGAAATTGCGCCCGTTTGGAGAAGATTCACGCGTCACCCCCAACCTGATGGAACGCGAACAAGGACTGGAGTTATCCGGTTTTATAGGGGACGAATTCAGGTGGTCTGACAATATAAGCGTTGAAGCTGGAGTGCGATACACGCATTATTTTCAGCGCGGTCCGGGTAGGGTTTACCAGTACCTCGAAAATGCGCCGAGACGGATCGAAAACATCACAGACACTATCAACTATGCAAGCGGTGATGTAATCGCAGATTACGGAGGATTGGAACCCCGGCTCGGATTCAGGTTCAGCAACAGGGAGAACAGCTCATGGAAACTGAGCTACAACCGTAACAACCAGTACATTAACCTGATATCAAACACCTCCATCATGGCTCCGGCCGATATCTGGAAGCTCAGTGATACCCACATCAGCCCGCTGAAAAGCGACCAGTTTGCGCTGGGTTACTTTCACAACTTCCTGGGTAACACACTGGAGACGTCACTGGAAGTGTACTATAAAAAACTGGGTGACATCATTGAATACAGAAGTGGAGCGCAGGTGGTGATGAATGAACTCCTGGAAACAGACATACTGCAGGCCAAAGGATACAGCTACGGAGCCGAGTTATATGTCCGCAAGCAAAGCGGTTTTTTAACCGGTTGGGCAAGTTACACCTACTCTTCTTCCATGCGAAGGACCACACAAAGTGAACCGGAAAACCAGATCAATGGGAACGCCTACTTCCCCTCCAACTATGACCGGCCGCACAACCTGAATATCAATGCCTCGTACCAGCTAACCCGGAGGCTCAGGCTTGCGGCAACCTTTTCTTACAGTACGGGCCGTCCGATCACCCTTCCGGAACACATATTCTGGCATGGGAGTGATGTGATGATCCGTTTTTCTGACAGGAACAAATATCGCCTGCCCGACTTTCACCGTCTCGATGTAACCCTCCATATCGGGAAACGCCTGAGGCGTGACAACCGCGGCGGCAGCTGGTCAATATCGGTGATGAATCTTTACGGCAGAAAAAACCCTTATTCCGTTTTCTATAAAAGAACGCACGGAAGGCTCGACCCCGTTGATTCATTCAACCTATATCAATTATATATTCTGGGAAGACCACTTCCAACCATTACGTATAATTTTACAATTTAACAGGCAAGAGGACGCAAATACCAATAAATATGGACAGGCATAACAACAAACAACTTCTCAGGCTGGCTGCTCTGGTTATTATTTTGGGATTAGCAGGGTGCCAGGATGTATATATACCCGAGCTGAATGTAGAAAACAACCACCTCGTAGTGGACGGATTGATAACCGATCAACCCGGCCCCCATGTCGTTAACCTGGGTTATACAGGTATATATGGAGAGCTTCGGCACCGGCGGGCGGCCACCGGTGCCACCGTATTCATTTCCGACTCCGGTGGCCGGGAAATCCAGTTACAGGAATTTTATGCCGGTCAATACATGACACCGGTGGGTTTCAGCGCTGAGGTGGGAGAAAGCTACGTGCTCCACATCCGCCTGCCAGACGGGGAAGAGTATCGCTCATCCCCCCAGGAAGTCAGGCCGCCGGTCAAGCTTGAAAACATTGAGGCAAGAGTCGGCAGTGACTTCCAATACTTTGATTCCAATATATCAGACCGTTTATATCAGCGGGAGTTTATCGGAAAACATGTGTATATTGAAACAACACCTCAAAAAGAAGCGCCCCCCCTTTTTCGCTTCAATACCAGGCTGCTGCTGCAGTATGCCTTCTCAGGCAATGGTGGTGGTCAGGGGCCCCCGCCTATGAACTACTGCTGGGAATACAGGGATATCACCAAGGTGGTCAGGCGTGAAGTTTCCCGGCCTGAATCCAACCGGATCCGTACTGCCTTCATTCCCCGCAGCCCGGAAGAGATGCGACACTACAATTTCCCCCCACGCACGTACATGAGTCCCAAGGTCATTATGATGGAATTGTACGCGTTGAACAAGGAAAGTCACAACTATTACCTGAACAAATACAACCAGCTGAGCGATGAGGGGCACATTTTTGATCCCATTGCCGCCCAGTTACCCAGTAACATTGAATCTGTAGGAGATCCGGACAATCAGGCATTCGGTCTGTTTGAAGCCTCTGCTGTCTCCAAAAGAGGATTTCGTATCATCATGAATTACCGGGAAAATACCGCCGCCATATATCCCTGGAGCACAACAGCGCATATTTCCACCAGTGGTTGCCTTGTAGAAGAAAGGCCACCCTTCTGGATTTCTTTGCCAGGCATACCATAAACGACGTTTCCCTACCAACTTTTAAATTCTCTGAATTTTGAAAACCATCGTTTTACTATTAACAGGATTCATTGTTTTCCAGGCTTTGCCTCAACAGGCAAACGGCCAGATTGTACCAAAAGACCACACAATACCCGAGGGCTTGTTTATCCATACGGACCGGGAGTTATTGGTTGCCGGAGAATATCTTCTTTTCAGCCTCTCCCTTTTTAATGACAATGGAAGGATGGGCGATAAACAGCAGGAAATAAGCCGTTATGCCTATCTGGTCTTAAGAAATGAGCACGAAATGATAGACCACCAAAGGGTGAAGCTTGAAAACGGATCTGCCCACGGCGGATTCTACCTGGAAGACACCTTATCTACGGGTTATTATGAGATTTCAGGTTTTACCAACTGGATGCGAAACCAGGCTTCCGGGACTTTTTTCCGGAAACACATATTTGTGGCCAATCGTTTTGATGAAGAGTTAACCTTTTCTGCAGGGAACCCGGAAGAAATAAAGAACCGCACCATTGATGATGGACAGCCACGAGAGACCGCATCCCCGGAAAAAAAATTCCGGCTTAACATCAGCGACAGTATATTTCCCCGGCGAACCAGGGGATACGTAAATATTGAAGCCGACATGCAGGGCGATCACCAGGGCCGGCTTACGGTTTCCATCGCACCTGAAGGTTCATACCTGGAACACAATCCAACACTTGCCGCCTATTTGTCAGCCACAGCAAAACACTTTAAGGCACATGATCCAACGGCGGAGCCTTTCCCCTATTTTATGGAAACCAAAGGAATGGTGATCAGCGGGCAGGTAACCGATGAAAACGGACAGGCTGTTCCGGGAAGCAGGGTAACACTAAGCAAGCAAGACACCCTAGTAAACCTGAAGTACGCCGATACATGCGACGGCGGTCTATTCCACTTCTTACTGGATCCTTATTATGATGCCAGTCGCCTGTTCTTCTCCATCGTACATGAAGGAGAAAATACCGGGGAAACCATTCATCTCTTTGAAAAAGCTGAGGTTGATTTCCCTTTTGCAATGCCTGGAGGCATCCCAAGCCAGGAACAACTGGATTTACTGGTTAAAACCCAGGACGTCGTGAGCATACAGAAAGCCTATGGCCTCAACCACCACGACATAGCAAAGGATAAAGATAAAGAAGTCTTCCCTTCCCTGGTTTATTCAAGGGCCAATGACATTTTTTACCCTGAAGAATATGTTCCCCTTAATGATGTTTACGAGATCACCCGCGAGCTCATCTTGTCCTGGCGGATCAGGGGCAGAGGGGAAGAGGCGACTCATATCATGACAGACGCCACCCTCAGGCAACGCATGAATGACACACCGGTATTTTTTGCCGACGGAGTTATTACAGACAATATTCTTCCATACCTTGAACTTGGTTCAGAAGACCTGCTGAAAATAGAGGCGCATGACTTCCACTGGCAATACGGCAACATGTACTTCCCGGGAATCATCAGCATTTTTACCAAAGATCCTCAATTCCATTTTGACCAGATAAGAGAGAACTACGTCGGTTTGTTGACCGATAACCCCGCTGTAGCACTTCGATTTGCCCCGCCGGAATACAACAAAACAACACCACAAATAAACCATGAAAAGCCGGATGCCAGGCAAGTGCTGTTATGGGAACCTGACATCCGGATCGAAGGCGGGCAGACAGTCAGCCTGCCTTTCTATACCAGTGACCTTAACGGACGTTTCGTCGTTACCCTGCAAGGAATAACAGAACGGGGAGAGCCTGTTTTTCAACAACAAATCATTGAAGTACAATAAATATGCGCGCTGAAATGACCAGATTGGCCTTTACCATACTCATTGCTTTTGCATCCCTGGCTCCCCTGAAAGATGCTTTTTCACAAACAATCAGGGACAGTAACAACAATGCCTTTTCCCCGAGACTTTCCGGAGAAGTGGTGAATTACAATGTTCCCACCAAAGGAAGCCAGTACCTGTTCCAGGATTGGTTGCCTGCCCGGGTGCTTTTTCAATCCGGTGAAAGTTTAGAGGTCGCTTCTCTTCGTTACAACGGGTATCACAACACCGTGGTCTGGAGGCATCCCAAAACCCATAGGCATATCCGCCTGGATGACTTGCTAATCAAAGAATTTAGCCTGAACCACCCTGCAAGAACAGCCAGATTTGTGCGATTTCAGGCACCCGGAGCCACTGAAACAATATTTGCAGAGTGCCTTTTTGATGAAAACATCAGATTGCTTGCCCTGAGGAATATTGAGCAAACAGACCAGGTGGTTGAATCTTACGTGGGGACCATGGTTTCAGTGCCGGTTCTGGAACCCAGGCCGGAATATTATGTGGTCAGTGCCGCAGGTGAAGTCACCAGGATAAGCAGACTGAACAGGCGTAACCTTGAGCGTGCTTTCCCGGGAAACGAACGAGATATCAGACGGTTGCTAAGGCTACACAACCTTCGCATCCGGAATGAAGCCGAATTGCTTGAGGCCGTAACCCTGATCGACGACATGCTGGGCCAGGAAGGCCGTTAAGAAAACAATGAATTAACCCAGGTTTATTTATTTGACAATCCGAATCCGTGCATCTACCGCCACAACGCGTTCTTCATTCCCCAGCATGGGATTCAGGTCCATTTCATAGATCTCAGGAGCCGCCTCCACAAGGGCGGACAAGCGAACCAACACCTCGGCAAAACCTTCAATGTCTATACCTTCCTGACCGCGCACACCTTCGAGGATATCACGGCTTTTCAGGCTGTCGATCATTGCCAGGGCTCCGTCAAT
>SKUN01000072.1 GCA_007129945.1 Bacteroidales bacterium | reverse complement strand
GTAGCGGATTTTTCACCATGCTTATTCCCTGCCTGCTAAGATGCCCGAGTAAACAGGCTCATCGGCCAGCACTTCCAGCGCCTTTTCCACGTCAGGATCGGCATCCAGGGAAACAATCACACGCCCCTCCTGGTAATAGTAGCGTGAAACGATCTCTTCCCTTAACAGCTGGGTGATCTCATCGCGGAAAGTGACAAAATCTCTCGATTTTTCTTCCCTGATATTTTGTTTGACCTCTGTAAAGTGATCCTCAATGGCATTATAGTACTTTTCCCGGGAGGCCGTCCGTTCGAGCTGCTCCAACAGCCTTTCACTGTCGGTTTTGTAGTCAAAGCCCCTGTCGGAAACAAAACTTTGAAAATCCGCATACAACCGGTCGGAAATGAAAAATTCTACAGGAAGTACCAGCTCATCGTGCTCCCGGTGGTAGAAGGTGGCAAAATCAAAGATCATGTGCTGACGGATCAGTGCCCTGGTCACCTGCCCCATTTGCGGCCTTACAACAGTCACGTCCGGCTCGATGCCTCCTCCGTCGTAAACCACCCTGCCCCCTTTGGTTTCATAGACTTCTTTAAGGGAGTCGGGAATTTCGGCCACACTGCCATCCTCACGGCGCTCGGCATAATTAATGGCCTGAATGCTTCTTCCGCTGGGAATCAGGTATTCAGCCACAGTTATTTTCAGCTGGGTATTGTAACTCAGCGGTACCACATTCTGCACCAAACCTTTCCCGAAGCTCCGGTCCCCGATGATCACTCCCCTGTCATAATCCTGTATGGCGCCCGCTACAATCTCTGATGCGGATGCGGATCTTCGGTCAACCAGTACGGCCAAAGGAATTTCGGTATTAAGCGGATCATTCAGTGTTCGGTGAACGGACCTGCGGTCCTCCAGCCGCCCTTCAGTCCGAACGATCAGTTCCCCCCTATCGATGAACAAATTGGCAACGTTGACCGCTTCATTCAGCAAACCACCCCCGTTGCCCCGAAGATCCAGGACCATGTATTGCACATTGTGGTTGTCGCGAAGGTCCATAAAAGCATCCCTTACTTCCCGTCCGGCATTGCGGGTAAACCCGGTCAGCTTGATGTAGGCCGTTGATTCATCAAGCATACCGTAATAGGGGATATTGTCCACCTGCACCACCTCCCGCTCAATACTTTTGCGCAGTGGCTCCGGCTCACCCTCTCTTTCGACCAGAATGTCTATGGTCGTCCCGGGCTGTCCGGTAAGCAGGTTCCGAACCTCTCCTTCATCCAGTCCATCGACCGAGCGATCGTTGATTTCCAGAATGATATCCCCGGGCAGCAAACCGGCTTTGTAGGCCGGGTTGCCCTCATAAGGCTCCGCGATCATTACCCGGTCGCCCCTGCGCTGGATAAGGGCCCCGATACCTCCATATTGTCCGGTGGTCATGAACCGTACATCCTCAATTTCGGACTCGGAAATAAACGTGGTGTAGGGGTCTAACCCGGAGAGCATGCCGTCGATGCCGGAACGCATCACGTCAGACACATTGACATCATCCACATAGTTCACCACCAGTTCCCTGAAAAGGCTGGAGAAAATATCCATATTTTTGGCAATCTCAAAGTTCCTGCTTCCGTAGCCGGTCAGCAATACGGACGAAGAAGCCACCAGGGTGATGACAAGAAGGATTCTGAATTTCCCGCTAATTTTCTGAAGTTTATTTTTCATGGTCATAATTTTTATAATCTAAAGGTACAGGATCATATCCGCTGCCACCCCACGGGTGACAGGATGAGAGTCTTCTGACGGTCAGCCAACCGCCCCTGAAGGGGCCGTGTTTCCGGATGGCTTCAAGCCCGTATTCCGAACAGGTGGGCGTATACCTGCAGGAAGGCGGCAGGTAGGGAGACAAGGCTCCCTGGTAAAACCTGATCAACCCGATAAACAACCAGGTCAGTAATTTTTTTATGGTTCTGATCAGATACATCAATACTCAATCCTTTGAACGGGGTAAATGAACGCTGCCTGACTGCTCGCTGATCTTTTCCTGAAAGGTCGCCATGATTGACGCCAGCGATTTTTCCACTTCCTCGTAGGAAATCGGATGTTTTGCCGTATAGATCAATCCAAGCAGGCACACCATTCCTTTCTCCTCTAACAACGAGTATAGGGGGATTTTGTTTTTACGGTACGCTTCTTTTGTCAGCCGTTTTATACGGTTTCTTTTATTGGCTTTTTTGACCCGCTTCCCGGAAACTGCCACCAGGCATTTTGCCGGAAACTGAAATGTTTCGCTCATGGCCGGATACTGCTTCAGGGGCAGCAAAGTACCGGCATCCTCCCTGTGGACCAGAAGAAAAATCACCCGGAAAGGATAATGGTAAAAGCTGTCCCCCTTGTCAAAAAGCAATGACTTCAGACGGTAATTGCTAAGCCGCTCATTCTTCCGAAAGGTATACATGCCGCACATTCATCTGCGGGAACAGGTGGTGGTCACCAGAACCTGCTTGTGTTACTTTTTATTTGCCTCCAGGTACTCCTGGATGGCCATGATCATGGAAGGGGCTGTTTCAGTGGGCGCCTGGATCTGCACATTGAATTTTTCCTTCTCCGCAGCTTTCACGGTGGCCTTCCCAAAGGCCGCAATCACAGTGTCGTTCTGCTTGTAGTCAGGGAAATTCTCCAACAGTGATTTGATCCCGAAAGGGCTGAAAAAAACCAGCATGTCGTATTTGTCAATATCGACATCCGTAAGATCTTCAGGAACAGACCGGTAAATCGGTGCAATGGTGAACTGTATCTTATTCTGTTTCAGCAGCAGCGGATAATCTTTCTTATGGTTTTCCGCACAGAGGAAGAGATATTTCTCATCCTTGTGTTTTTTGATCAGCCCGAGAAGATCACTGAACTGCCCGTTGCCAAAAAAGATCTTGCGCTTTCTGAATTGCACATATTTCTGGAGATACAGGGCAATGGCCTCTGAGGTACAGAAATACTTCATCTGGTCTGAAACCTCCACGCGCAACTCTTCACAGAGGCTGAAAAACTGGTCAATGGCATTTTTTGATGTGATGATCAAAGCGGAGTGATCAGGAATCTGAATACGCTGACGCCTGAACTCTTTGGCACCGATACTTTCAACCTTGATGAACTTCCGGAAACACACATTCAGATTATACTGTTCGATAATGTCCGTGTACGGGGACTTATCATTTTCCGGCGGTGGCTGTGATACTAAAACGTGTTTAATTTTCAAAGGTAGTCTCCTTTTATTTGATTAATTAAACAAATACACTGACGCTGCCTTCCCGATGATGAGCAAAGGGGCCAATTCGACGCCACAAAGGTACAAAAATAAGTAATACACCGAAAAATCCGAGATGGTATGCCCCAGGATGCCACCCCTGATCACCTTGTACACATTCAGCAGAATGACCAGTACCCATGCAGCATACAGACTGGTTGCCGAGGGAATGACCGCATGATAAAAGACCAGGGGCATGACCAGCAGGCCCGTGAACTGGTTCATCACAAAAAGGTTGGTAAAATAAAGCATACTTGCTTTCCGGGTATGGAATACCCAGGCTAAAACCCCCATCAAGAGGAACTTAAGCAGGTAAAATAACAGAAAAAACAACAAGATGCCTCCGTACAGGACGGCGGGATGAATCTCGTCCCACGGCAGTGATGCCCGGGTGGCCCGGAGGGTCTGGAATATAAGCAGTGAAATGACCAGCAGAAAGTTCACGTAAAGCAGGTAGGTGGGTGTTTCCCGGAAAAAGCCCCCCTCCTTATGGAGCAGGTAAAGTAGCCGCAGCCCTATGACGGCGCGGAAAATGTTTTTTACCCGCGTGGGGAAGTAATACCGGGACATGGCAACTGCAATGAGCCCGGCCGCCATTATCCAGATCATCCAGTCACGTGGAAAGGGTTCAGCCCTTTCCAATGCTTCCATTCCTTCCGATGCCTGAAGATGGTGGGGAGTTCCGAAAAACGAATCTCCGGATACCGGAGGACTTACTTCGGGAAGCGGGAAAAATACGCTGTCGGGAGCCAATGTCGCCTGGATGGAGTCACTGGCCGTCGCGGAAACAGCAAAACAGGCATCCGTGATGGAGAAAGCCACCAGAAAACACAACATGAATGCCCGGCCTGTGCACATATTTTTTTTGCAAAATTAGCAAAAACCCTTGGCAGGAGGACAAATAAATCCTAATTTTGTTGGCCTTTGAATTTCAACCATATCCATCATAAAAACGCACAAAAATCCTATGCAATTACTCGATTCCATTAAACAAAAAGCCAAGTCGCAGAATAAAACCATCGTTTTGCCGGAAGGGTTGGAAGAACGCACCCTGGAGGCAGCCAATACCATCTTGTCGGAGGGGATTGCCAGCATCATTTTATTGGGCAACCGCGAAGAGATCCTCAAGGCGGCGGAAAGCAAGCAGCTGAATGCTGTGGAAAAAGCCACGATCATTGACCCGAAGTCCTTTGAGAAGAAAGAATATTATGCCGATATGCTTTACCAGATCAGGCAACATAAAGGACTGACCAAAGAAGAGGCTTTAAAGCTGGTGGAAGACCCGCTTTACCTGGCCACCCTGCTGATCAAGGACGGGGCTGCCGACGGTGAAGTGGCCGGTGCGATGAATGCCACCGGCAATGTGTTGCGCCCCGCTTTTCAGGTGGTCAAAACCCTGCCGGGCATCAGTGTGGTGTCAGGAGCCTTTATCATGATCATGAAGGAATCCCATTGGGGGGAAAACGGAATGTTCGTTTTTGCCGACTGCGCCGTGCACCCGGATCCCGATGCCAAAGAGCTTGCTGAGATCGCTGTAATGACCGCCCAGACCACCAGGGCAATCGTGGGGGCAGAACCACGGGTGGCCATGCTGAGTTTCTCTACCAAAGGCAGCGCCAAACACCCCATGTGCGACAAAGTAATTGAGGCCACAAAGCTGGCCCGGGAGATGAACCCGGAATTGCTGATTGACGGTGAAATGCAGGCAGATGCTGCCATCGTTGAAGCCATCGGAGCCAAGAAGGCACCGGACAGCCCCATCGCCGGAAAGGCCAACGTTCTGGTTTTCCCCTCCCTTGAAGTGGGTAACATTGCCTATAAGCTTGTTCAGCGGCTGGCCGGAGCAGAAGCCGTAGGGCCGGTACTTCAGGGGATGGCAGCCCCCATCAATGACCTGTCCAGGGGATGCTCCGTAGACGACATCGTCAACCTGGTGGCCATCACGGCCAATCAGGCAGCAGCCAGGTAAAAATATGTAACCCGATTATATTTCACACCATTAAATTAAACGATAGTAAACCAATGAAAATTCTAGTTCTCAATTGCGGAAGTTCATCCATTAAGTATCAGCTGATTGACATGGCCAACAATGCCGAGCTCCTTGCCAAAGGGCTGCTGGAACGCGTAGGCCTTAAAGACAGTGAATTCAAGCATCAGCCCAGGGGCAAAGATCCTTATATGCTGATTCAGGACGTGGAGAATCACGAAGCCGGGATCGACCTGATCCTGAAAGCCCTGCTCGATAAAAATCATGGCGTGATTGACAGTGTCAATGATATCATTGCAGTAGGTCACCGGGTGGCTCACGGCGGAGAAAATTTCAGTGACAGTGCCCTGATCACAGAGGAAGTCAAGAAAAACATTGAGGATGTGATTGAGCTGGCCCCCCTGCACAACCCGGCAAACCTGAAAGGGATCACTTCCATGCAGAAACTGGTTCCCACAGTTCCGCAAGTCGCGGTGTTTGATACCGCATTTCACCAGACCATCCCGCAGCATGCGTATATGTATGCGCTTCCGTACGAACTTTATGAGAACGACAAAATCCGGCGCTACGGCTTTCATGGCACCAGCCATAAATATGTATTCGAAAAGGCCTGTGACGCCCTGTTCATGCGCAAGGATCATGTAAAAGCCATTACCTGCCACCTGGGCAACGGTGCGTCCATCGCAGCCATTGAAAACGGCAAATCGGTAGACACCTCAATGGGGCTCACTCCCGTAGAAGGTTTGATGATGGGTACCCGTACAGGCGATCTCGACCTTGGCGCCATTCTGTATATTATGAAGAAAAAAGGGCTGAGTACAGACGAAGCAAATACGCTGATCAACAAAAAGAGCGGGATGCTTGGCATCAGTGGTGTTTCTTACGATATGCGCGATATTGAAAATGCAGCCTGGAAGGAGAACAACAAAAGGGCGCAGCTTGCGCTGGAAATGTATACTTACAGGATTAAAAAATACATCGGATCTTACGCAGCAGCCATGGGCGGTGTGGATCTTATCATTTTCACCGGCGGTGTTGGCGAAAACGGTGCGGAAACCAGGGAAGCCGTTTGTAAAGGGCTTGAACACCTTGGCGTTATGTTTGACCCGGCTAAGAATAATGGGTTAAGAGGGAAGCTGGAGATGATATCGAAACACGAATCCAGGGTAAAGGTCATGGTGGTTCCCACCAACGAAGAATTGGTGATCGCCTATGATACCCTGAAGATCGTTACCCAGCACCAGGAAAACAATAACGGATAATTTCCTGAACAGGCCATACTGCTGCACAACCGTTGTGCCGGCAACGACGTGCAATCATTAAATAAGGGGTTGTATCTTAAATTCGCTTCGCATAAGTGAGGAAAAGATAGAACCCCTTTTGTATTTTACATTTTACGGTCAGGGTTTATGGCTCTCTGGCAAACTCCCATCAATCAACTACCTTTGCGGATACTTTTGCATCACCTCAAAGGGCTTCATCAGCAGATCTACGTATTGCGCCCGCTGATAGGCGTAAGGATCCTTGCTGTTGGCTTTGGACAGTTTGCCCCGGAATGCATCCAGGTTTTCGTATCCGGCACCTTCCATCCAGACTGAAAGGTCGTTCAGCATGTCCTTGATATAACCTACCTTGTTCTTGTACAGGGCGCTTACTACCTGCACACAATCCGCACCCGCAAGAATCATTTTGGCCATATCCTCACCGGTAAAAACTCCCGTATTGGCACATAAACTGCCTTTTATCTCATTGTGCAGCAGCCCGGCATAACGCAGGGGTAACCGATAGTCCATGGGCTGGCTCAGGTTGAAGGGGAAATGATGTTCTCCCTTTTTGGGATCGATATCTGGTTGAAACAGCCGGTTGAACAACACAAAACCGTTCACGCCTGCCGAATCCATCTCCCGGATCACCTGCAAAGGGTTGGTGTAAAAGGGACTCAACTTTACACTGACCGGAATTTTTACCTTATTTCTAACTTCCTTTAAAATAGCGATTTGCTCTTCCTCCTTTTGCTTTCCCGTCTGATCAAAACTATCCGGAGCAGCATAAAAGTTCAGTTCAAGGGCATCCACCCCGGTTTTTTCCATTTCAAGGGCATATTCAGCCCATGTATCCCTGTTGACACAGTTCAAACTCCCGATCACCGGTATACTCACCGCCTTCTTCAATACCCTGAGCTTCTCAAGGTGTTCTTCGGGGCCGGCATGCCTGACTTCCGGAAACAGGCTGATCATTTCTGCGTGCCGTTCATCGTAAGCATGCAGGTCTTCCTCCATTTCAAGGCTTTCCAGGTTGATCTGCTCCTCGAACAGAGATTTAAAAACAATAGCTGACGCCCCTGCTTCTTCCATTTCTGCGGCAGTTCCCGGATCCATTGACAAGTTGCAGGCCCCCACTATCAGTGGATTCTTCAGGGTCAGACCCATGTAGTTTGTTGATAAATGTGCCATAGTGCTCCTCCCGTTATTTTTAGTTATTTTTAGATGAAAAATGCATTTGCGATGGCCTGGCCGGGGAAAATACATAATTGATTTGGCCGGACCAACCCCATCATGTCTTTAATTAGTAAATGTTTATCATAGCTGAATTGTTTAATCAGCTCATCATGTTTTTTGCCGTTATTGGTGTTTTTTGTAAATTTACGAATAGTTATCAACTGACAGTCAATATCTTAATTTAGACAAAACAAATATAGCCATGGAAAAGAAAAACAGGCGGCACTTCCTTAAGTTAATGGCAACCTTGCCTGCGGCAATATTTGCTAAAGAATTGTTGAACGGGCATGAAGCAGAAGCCCGCGACAGCACAAATTACGACATAATGCACAAAAAAACAACCTCGTACACTCCGGGTTATGTCCGGCTTCATGAGAGCGGAGAGTTAAAGGAACGGGGCGATGCCCTTTATGGCATGATGCAAAATTGTAAATTATGCCCCAGGGAGTGCGGAGCAGACCGCCTGAGCGGGCAACGGGGTCATTGCAATGCCAATGCCACACTGGAGATCTCTTCAGCCAACCCCCATTTTGGAGAGGAAAGGGAGCTCGTAGGAAGCCGGGGCTCAGGGACTGTATTTTTTACAAACTGCGGGCTGTTATGCGTTTTCTGCATTAACTATGAGATCAGTCACCTCGGAGAAGGAAGGGAGTATGATACCAATAACCTGGCAGACATCATGCTGGCACTGGAAAGAAACGGTTGTCATAACATCAACGTGGTCACCCCGAGCCACTATTCACCGCATATCCTGCTGGCACTCGACCAGGCAGCATCACGTGGGCTACGTGCCCCACTTGTGTACAATACATGCGGCTGGGAAAAACAAAACATCCTGAAATACCTCGATGGGGTGGTGGATGTTTACCTTGCTGACTTCAAGTATATGGATGCTGAGGCGGCGGGCACTTATTCGCCCGGTGCAGACTGTTACCCGGAAACCACTCAAGGGGCCCTGCTGGAAATGCACAGGCAGGTGGGC
>SKUN01000013.1 GCA_007129945.1 Bacteroidales bacterium | reverse complement strand
GATAATGGACTTCTTCCTCGGTATGACTGACCGCCGCAAAAGAGATGATGCCTCTTTTCTCCTCTTCTTCAACTCCTTCAATAATCGTTGCACCGGCTCCGTCAGAGAAGATCATGGTATCGCGGTCGTAGTTATCCACCACACGTGAAAGGGTCTCCGCACCAATTACGAGACAACGGCGGGCCATTCCTGTGCGGATAAAAGCATCTGCATGAATGAGGCCCTGTATCCATCCCGGGCATCCGAAAATCAGGTCATATGGAATACATTGCGGGTTCCTGATCCCCAGCTGGTGTTTTACGCGGGAAGCAATAGACGGTACCATATCTGTCTGGGTGGTTCCCCGCATCACATCCCCGAAATTCTGCGCCACAATGATCTGGTCGATGGTTTCCGGATCCGCGCCTGCGGACTCAATGGCCCGCCTGGCTGCGATGGCCGCAATATCAGAGGTGGTTTGATTCTCTTCCACCCAGCGCCGTTCTGCAATTCCTGTGATGTCACGGAATTTTCGCACTACATCCTCACCGGGCGAGTCAATGACTGTCTGTGCTTTGTCAAAGAAAGTCTGGCGGGCAAAGTGGCTGTTATCGATACGCCGGGATGGAATAAAACTCCCGGTTCCCGTGATTATTGTATTGAAGTTGCTCATTGTTAATTTAGTATCAGATTACTACTTTGTTTTTTGTCAAAAAAATGCTTAATAAAAAGGCTGGAAAATTACTGATTTTTTTTCAGTTAAGGAAATCCGTTCTGTTTTTGCTGCCCGGGTATCATTAGAAGGTCCTGAATCCATTTAGTCAGCAGACCAAATAAATGTAACTTTGCAAAGTTAAAATAACAGTCGCGGAATTTCACATACCAATTCCATAATGATGAATTTTGTTTATCCCGGCTTCCTGTTCGCTTTATTTGCCATCAGTATTCCGGTCATCATCCATCTTTTTCGCTTCAGACGGTTCAGAACAGTCTTTTTCCCGAATATTGCTTTTCTGGAGCAACTGAGTGAGGCCTCTGACCGGGAGTCACGCCTGAAGCACCTGCTAGTATTATTTGCCAGGATCCTGGCCATTATTTTCCTGGTGCTGGCCTTTGCCCGTCCATATATTCCGGCGGAAGGAGAAACAATCAGTCCTGAAGGGAATGCGGTTGGTGTATATATCGATAACTCCTTTAGTATGGAAGCCCTGTCTGACCAGGGGAGATTACTGGATGAGGCACGTTCGCGTGCCCTGGAGATTGCAGGAATGTACGGAGCCGGAGATCGTTTCCTCTTGCTGACCAATGATTTTGAAGGACAGCATCAACGTTTTGTCAGCCGCCGGGAATTCATTGAGATGGTTATGCAGGTAGAGGTTTCAGCCACGGTCAGATCAATTGCCGCGGTGGCCACAAGAAAATCAGAGTTGTTTTCCAATGAGGCGACTGTAAGTCAAAGAGCTTACTATCTCAGTGATTATCAGAAGTCCACCGCCGGACTTGACGAACTGGACAGGTCACCTGTTCCTCCTGCCTGGTTTATTCCCCTTGAAGCACGCAGATCCGACAACGTTTTTATCGATTCAATATGGTTCGATTCTCCTGTGCACCTGTCGGGTGAGCAGGTCCGCCTCTCTGTGAGAATAGATAATGACGGCGGGCAGATACTCGAGAATCAGCCCCTCAGGCTATATTTGGACGGGCGTCAGAGAAGCGTGGTGGCTTTCAGTCTCGGGGCGGACGAATCCAAAGAGTTGACCGTTAGCTGGTCAGCTGGTTCAGGCCCGATTCAGCAGGGGTACGTGGAGATTGCCGATCACCCTGTGAGTTTTGATGACCGTTTATATTTCAGTTATCCGGTGGCCGCTGAAATACCCCTGCTTACCCTGGAGGGAGATGGATCTAATCCGTATCTGCAGGCATTGTATGGTGAGGATGAACTGTTCAATTACCAGACCATGCCAGGTTTTTCCATAGATTACGGGCAGCTTTCGGAACAGCATCTGCTAATTATGGACGGATTTGATCAGGTGTCGGATGGTCTTGCCCTGGAATTGCAGCGTTTTGCAGAGGAAGGGGGCAGCCTGGTTATCTTTCCGGGTGTCGAAGCAGCCATTTCCTCTTATAACCGGTTTTTTCAGTCACTCGGCATTGACTGGTTCGATCAGATTGACACAACAGCAGTGAATGTATCTTCCATCAATGAGCTACATGGATTATTTGACGGGGTGTTTGAGGAAATTCCCGAACAGATGGATTTACCCCGGGCTTTCAGTCATTATGTGATCAGCAGGCAGGTAGGGACCGGCGGCGATGTGCTGATGCAAATGCAAAACGGCCGTCCTTTTTTTACTTCCTACAATGTGGGAGGGGGAAGGGTTTACTTGTCGGCGGTGCCCATGGATGAAAATCACACCAATTTCCACCGGCACGCCATCTTTGTACCGGTAATGCTGAATATTGCCCTGCAGGGGGGAGCCACACAGCCGGCTTATCAAACCATCGGACAGGATCAACCAGTTTCCCTGCCTGGCAAAGGATCCCGCCGGGGAGAGGTGTTTACGCTGCAGAGGGATGGTTTTGAGGTGATCCCCGAGCAGCGACGCAGAGGAAACCAAATTCATTTGTGGTTTCATGATCAGATCGGGGAAGCTGGGAACTACCTCTTGTCTTTGAATGGAGAAGCGGCCGGTGGTTTATCTTTTAATTACGACCGGAGAGAATCCCTGATGGATTGTTACAGTAAAAATGAACTGCAGGACAAACTGGAAGACATGCAAACTGAGGGAGTCCGTGTGGTGGATGCCGGCGACAGGTCCATGGAGAATGTACTGCAGGAGATGGGGATGGGCCGTTCACTTTGGCGGTGGTTTATTGTAATTGCTTTGCTCTTTCTGCTCGCAGAGGTGATGCTGATCCGTTTCTGGAAATAAATTGCCATCGGGGATTTATTTTTAAATTTGCACCACTTTGTTGAACTGCGGACCCATCTGTATTATAATTCTGATTCATGAGTGAAGAAAGACCATTTGGTGATGACCAGTCTCCGTTGCCCCATAAAGGAGGGAAGGAAGATCCCGGCAGCGAGCCGGAAGAAGGCATGAAGCTGACACGGTTGTCGGGGATGTATCAGGACTGGTTTCTGGATTATGCGTCATATGTGATACTTGAACGGGCGGTTCCTTACGTCCGTGACGGACTGAAGCCCGTCCAGCGAAGGATACTTCATGCCATGAAAGAGCTTGATGACGGACGCTTTAACAAGGTGGCCAACATCATCGGGCACACCATGAAATATCATCCGCACGGGGATGCTTCCATCGGTGACGCACTGGTTCAGCTGGGGCAAAAGGAACTTCTCGTTGAGACACAGGGTAACTGGGGAAACATCCTCACAGGTGACAGTTCTGCTGCCCCGAGGTATATTGAGGCCCGGCCTTCCAAATTCGCCCACGAAGTGCTGTACAATCCCAAAACGACCAGGTGGAAAACCAGTTATGATGGCAGGAATAAAGAACCTCTTTGTTTGCCCGTAAAATTCCCTTTGCTGTTGGCCCAGGGGGTTGAAGGTATTGCAGTGGGGCTTGCATCCAAGATATTGCCGCATAATTTCAATGAGCTGATTGATGCTTCCATCGAATACCTCAAAGGAGGAGAGCCGGATATTCTGCCTGACTTCCCTTCCGGAGGAATGGCCGATTTCTCCAGATACAACGGAGGGATGCGTGGAGGTAAGGTACGCATACGTGCCCGGATCAGTATCCAGGACAAAAAGACATTGGTGATCAATGAAATCCCTTTTGGCACCACTACCAGTAACCTGATGGAGAGTATTGTGGCGGCCAATGACAAGGGAAAGATAAAGATCAAAAAAATTGAGGACAATACCGCGGAGCATGTGGAGATCATGGTCCATCTGGCTCCGGGGATTTCACCTGACCAGGCCATTGATGCCCTTTACCTGTTTACCGACTGTGAAATCGGCATCTCACCCAATTGTTGTGTGATACAGGATGACAAACCGGCTTTCCTGAGTGTGAATGAGGTGCTGAAAATATCGGCGGATAATACCGTGGAACTGCTCAGGAAGGAACTGGAGATTGAACGGGGCGAGCTGATGGAGCAGCTGCTGTTTGCCAGCCTGGAGAAAATATTTATTGAAGAGCGCATTTATCGCGATATTGAAGAGTGTGATACATGGGAATCGGTCATTGAAGCCATTGAGAAAGGGCTTGAACCCTTTAAAGCACAATTTTATCGTGAGATTGTCCGCGATGACATCATCCGGCTGACTGAGATCCGGATCAAGCGGATATCCCGTTACGACACATTCAAGGCAGACAAAGAGGTCAGGTCATTGCAGGAACGACTGGAAAAGGTGAATGGCTACCTGAAGGATCTTGTCGGATATACCATCGATTATTTCCGGTCAGTGAAAAAGAAATTCGGGAAGGGCAGGGAAAGAAAAACGGAAATTCGTTTTTTTGACAGCATCGATGCCTCACGGGTGGCGGTGGCCAATGCCAAACTGTATGTGAATCGTGAGGAGGGTTTTTCGGGTACTGCCCTTAAGAAAGATGAGTTTGTTTGTGAATGTTCCGATCTGGATGATATCATCGTTTTCCGGGAAGATGGCACGTATATCGTTACGCGGGTAACTGAAAAATCATTTGTAGGCAAAAATATCATCCATATTGGCGTGTTTGAACGCAATGATGAGCGGACCATCTACAACGTGATTTATCGTGACGGCCAGGCAGGGGCGACCTACATGAAACGTTTTCCGGTGAAAGGCGTAACCCGCGATAAAGAATATAACCTGACCAGGGGAACCAAAGGAAGTAAGGTATTGTACTTTTCAGCGAACCCCAATGGTGAGGCTGAGGTGGTGACGGTATATCTGCGCCATAAACCACGGCTGAAGAAAACAGTCATTGATCTGGATTTCAGTGAATTGACTATCAAAGGACGTGGTGCTGCCGGGAACATTCTAACCAAACATGCTGTGCGACGTATCACCATGAAGGATGCAGGTGTTTCTACACTCGGGGCCATGGATATCTGGTTTGATGAAACAGTATTGCGACTGAATTCGGATAAAAGAGGCAACTATCTTGGAGCATTCAAAGGGGATGAAAAAATACTGGCTGTATATCGTGATGGTCAATATCGTGTGATGAATTTTGATCTTTCCAATCATTTCGAGGAAAACCCCCTGATTCTTCAAAAAATGCACCCCGGTACGATTGTGACAGCGGTCTATTTTGACCAGGAGAAAGGGCATCACTACATCAAACGTTTTGAGCCCGAAGCCAACGGGAAATTTACGGATTTTCTTAACGGGCAGGGAAGTTTGCTGGTGCTGGTCACAACGGAAAAATATCCCCGTTTGCTCGCCACCTTTCCTTTTTCCGAAAAAAGACAAAGGAACGAGGAGGAAATTGATGTGGCTGATTTTATTGCGGTGAAAAGTCAGAAAGCCCGCGGGAAACGGCTCTCGTCAACAGAAATAAAGACGGTCAGATGGCTGGAGTCTCATCCGGCAGACGATGAACCCGCTGAGGATCCGGTTGAACCTGCTGATCCGGCTGACCAGGTTGAACCGGCTGACTCCAAAGAGGAAGGAACCGATAAAGGGACAAAAGAAACTGCTGCTGACAATGAAAGAGGCACCCCGGATGACAAAGAAAAGCAAATACGTCTTGATTTGGACCTGTGAAACAGTATATAATATTTAAATCCCCGGCCCAGAAATGATTAAAGTCGGCATTAACGGATTCGGACGCATCGGGAAGCTGGTATTCCGGCTGATCCATGAACGTGAGGATATGGAGGTTGTGGCTGTAAATGACCCCATGATGATGCGGGCATTGGTGCATTTGCTGAAATATGACACTGTGCATGGAGGATTCGGGCACCAGGTGAAGGGGGATGAGCATGAAAACCTGTTGTATGTCAACGGACAACGTATTAAAAAATACGCCCGCTTTCATCCCGATAAAATTCCCTGGGATGATCATGGTGTGGACGTGGTAATAGAATCATCGGGTGTTTTCCTTACGCGGGATGTACTGGCAGGCCATTTAAAAAACGGGGTAAAAAAGGTCATTCTTACCTGCCCGCCAAAAGAGCCCCTTGATCATATGGTGGTGATTGGCGTGAATGAAGGAACCCTTGCTTCAGACCATGTGATTGTTTCGAATGCTTCATGCACCACCAACTGCATCGCTCCGGTTTTGAAAGTAATCGATGGGTATGCCGGCATTGACCGCGGTATGATGAATACAGTACACCCCTATACCAACAGCCAGAATGTGATGGATGCGCCTCACACCGACCTTCGGCGTGCACGTTGTGCCAACGAGAATATTATTCCGACCACAACAAGTGCCATCAGGGCAGTCAGGGATGTATTGCCGCAGATGAAAGACCGTTTTGACGGTTTTGCCACACGGGTGCCTGTCAGTGACGGTTCGTTTGTGGAATTGAATGCCATGCTGAAGCGTCCTGTAACCCGGTCTGAAATCAATGACCTGTTTTACGAAGCCGCCCGCCGGGAGATGCGGGGGATCATTCAATATTGTGAAGACCCGGTTGTTTCCAGCGACATTATCGGCAATCCGCATTCTGCTATTTTTGATTCACTGTGTACCAGGGTGCTCGGAGGTGATTTTATCCAGGTGCTTGCCTGGTATGACAATGAATATGGTTATTCCAGCCGCCTGGTTGAATTGATCAACCTGTTGATCAACCCCGGATCGGACCATTTTCGGCAATCAACTCAATGATTTTCACGACGAGAGGAGGCTGTCCCCATTACCGGGAGCCCGGCCAGATCATATGGTTGGTGATGAATGCCGTACTTTTTTTAGCATTATTCCGGCCATGAAGCGGCCGCTGACACCCTCCAGGGCTCTGTTGGAGAAGAACTGCTCATGCCGGCACTGTGTGCATATCCCCGCTGTCTCGATGTGGTCCGGTTTCACCCCTGCTTCGGTAAGCAGCCTGAAATTTGCCTTCCACTGATCAAAAATATATTTGCCTTTTTGTTTGGCGGGCAGGATGATATCTTTAACCGGACCGAATGCTTTCAACGCTTCCCGGTAGACATCCCCGCCTACTTCGTAACAACAAGGACCGTTTGAAGGACCAAGCCCTGCATAAATATTTTCTGCCCTCGAGCCGTAATGGTGCAACATCTTACTGACAGCCTCACTTGCAATTTTTCGGATCGTACCTTTCCATCCTGCATGCAGGGCTGCTATAACTTTTTTATCCGGGTCGTACAACAGCATTGGTACGCAGTCTGCCACCTGCACGCCGAGACAGATTTCCGGTACACTGGTCATCATGCCGTCGGTGTTGGGAAGGGCATCTGTTTTATCATAAGCACCGCGTCCTTTTCCTGAACTGTCCACAATGGCCACGTTGGCGCTATGACACTGATTGGCAAAGGCAAACTTTCCCAGATCTATACCCAGCGAGTCTGCAAGTATGCGTCGATTCTGGGATACACGGAAGTTGTCATCCCCCACATGAAAGCCGGTATTCAGTGAGGCAAAATTATTTTCGCTGATACCACCTTCTCGGGTGGACACAAAATGGGTGATTTCCGGAAAGCGGGAAAGGTTCTCAAAGGTAAATACCGTGGTATCATTCAGTTCAACCGGGATCATAGGCGCAAAATTTATTGCTCGTGAAACAGGTGATGAGCTGACCAAATATATGAAAATTATGGGATTGTGTGTTTTGGGGTCCTGAATGGCTGCTGGTTTTCAGTCCGGATAAATCCGGTTCAGAAAGGCCTTTTTTTTACCTTTGATTGAATCATTTATCCTTATGTTATGGCAGGTATTTACATCCATATCCCTTTTTGTCGTCAGCCTTGCCATTATTGCAATTTTCATTTTATGGCCTCGACAAGGAACAAGGATGCATATTTGCAGGCATTGCTCCGGGAGATGGATCTGCAGCGAATGTTCTTTGACCGGCAGGGACCTGGAAGTACATTTGGGGGGATAAAAACCGTCTATGTGGGGGGAGGTACTCCCTCAGTGTTGTCAGCCAGGGAGCTGTCCAGGCTATTTGAAGGGTTAAGCCGCCATTTTTCACTGGAGGGGACAACCGAAGTTACCCTGGAAGCCAATCCGGATGATCTCAATCCGGGAAAACTGAAAGCGCTTCGGCAGCTTCCTGTGAACCGCTTAAGTATCGGGGTTCAGAGCTTTTTTTCGGAGGATTTGCAATATATGAACCGTGTCCACTCGCCTTCCCAGGCATGGAACAGTATACAGGATGCCGGGGAGGCGGGTTTTGACAATATCAGCGTGGATCTCATATACGGCACCCCCACCTTAACGGATGCAAACTGGGAAGACAACCTGCATCGCCTGGCCATGAACGGAATTCCGCATATTTCTGCTTATGCCCTTACGGTGGAACCCCGGACACCCCTTGCATACATGATCCGTAAGGGTAAGGCAAGACCAGTATCGGAGGAACAGTCGGCCCGTCAGTTCAGTATGATGAAAGATGTGCTGGAGGCATATGGATACCGGCAATATGAGATATCCAATTTTTCCTTTCCTGGAAAGGAGTCCCGGCACAATATGGCTTACTGGACAGGTCAGCCTTACCTGGGGCTTGGTTCTTCGGCCCATAGCTTCATCCCCGGAAAACGGTGCTGGAATATTTCAAATATCGGCCAATACACTGCTGCCATCTCCGATGGTGTAATCCCGTCAGAAGAGGAAGTGCTTAGTTTGCCCCAGGCTGTCAATGAGTATATTATGACCTCGTTGCGTACTGTGTGGGGGTGTGACCTGGGGTTTATTGCCCGCCAGTGGGG
>SKUN01000135.1 GCA_007129945.1 Bacteroidales bacterium | reverse complement strand
TTCGGGTTGATTGTCCTGGATTTTAAAATCGGATGATGATTGAAGATGGCCTCCATGATCAGGCTTTCCCTTAGCCTGACCGGTGAAGCCATGGCTCCTACCAGCACATTGTCATAAATGGAAACGGCCGCATCCCTGGTGAAGAAGAAGTTGTGAAGCGGCCTCAGGGCAAACCTTTCTTTGTTCAGGAAGTTGGTCAGGGTGTTTTTCCGGATCAACACTCCCTCAATGAGGGCTGTGGCCAGTGCATGGTTATCCAGGCCTAACAGTTCCTCACAGATGAATCCCGCGCTTTCATTGAGGCATATTTTCCGTACCAGATCCTGCCTGGCTTTTTCAATGCCCAGAATGTGTTCCAGCAATTTCTTTACCTCGAAGGTCCTGGTGGTTTTTTGGAGGATGCCCCTGAACTGGTCATATTCTTTCCCGGCCACTGATAAATTCAGAATGTCGCTGTAAAGAGCCCTTTCCGCATTTTCCGGGGTCATATTTTCCACTTCCGGGCCGGGTGAGTGAATGATCACGCCTTCCAGCTCGCCGATTTCGGAATAAATGTTTGTGGGAATCTGTTGTTGCATCTGAATATATGGTTGTAAAATGAGCAAGTATATTGTCCTGTTCTCCGCAAAATTAGCAAATAATAAGTTCTTTCATCCGCTTATTTTTGAGTAAATTTGGCGGTAGTTTTCATTAAATCATGAGGCTGAGTTTATGCGAATTTTGTTGATCGGTAGCGGAGGTCGTGAGCATGCCATGGCATGGAAAATTTCCCGGAGTCCGTTGTGTGAAAAATTATTTATTGCCCCGGGGAACGCCGGAACAGCGCTTTGCGGTGAAAATGTGGATATGCAGCCAAACGATAAGGAGGCGGTGGGTGGTTTTGTGCGCTCCAACTCGGTTAATATGGTGGTTGTAGGGCCCGAAGAACCTCTGGTAAAGGGATTGGCCGATTATTTTGCAGCAGATGAGCATCTCCGCCGGGTCATGTTCGTGGGTCCGTCTTCAGAAGGTGCCCGGCTGGAAGGGAGTAAAGCCTTTGCCAAGGCATTCATGGAGAGGAACCAGATACCCACGGCTGCTTACCGGGCATTTAACCGGGATCAGGCAACTGAAGCCAGGGAGTTCCTGGGGCGGTTTTCTCCGCCTTATGTGCTGAAGGCCGACGGGCTGGCTGCAGGTAAAGGTGTGGTGATATGCACCACCCGTGCAGAGGCTGAACAGAATCTGGATGAAATGCTCCGTGAAGGAAAATTCGGCGAAGCTTCCAGCACTGTGGTCATTGAGGAGTTTCTTGATGGGAAGGAAATATCTGTTTTTGTGCTCACTGACGGAGAAACTTACCAGGTATTGCCTGCTGCAAAGGATTACAAGCGTGTCGGAGAGCATGATACCGGTGCCAATACCGGGGGAATGGGGGCAGTGAGCCCGGTACCTTTTGCAGATGACGAGGTGATGAAGCGCATTGAAGAACGAATCATTCAACCCACCATTGGAGGCATCCGGAAAGAGGGGATCGATTACCATGGTTTTATATTTTTCGGGCTGATGCTTGTTGACGGGAACCCTTATGTAATTGAGTACAACGTACGTTTGGGGGATCCGGAAGCGGAGGTGATCATTCCCCGCCTGGAATCTGACCTTGTGGAACTGATGAAAGCAGCCTGCAACGGTAAACTGAAGGATTGTGCCCCGGTGATATCTCCCCGGTATGCCCTGGCAGTGATGCTGACCAGTGGTGGCTATCCGGATGCCTACCAGAAAGGATATGTCATAGAAGGCACAGAGGAAGTTGATGGCAGCCAGTTATTTTATGCCGGCGTCCAACAGGATGTTGATCAACTGGTAACAAGTGGCGGACGCGTAATAGCAGTCACTTCCCTTGCCGATGATCTGGAGGGTGCACGGTCAATTTCTTATACCAATGCCCGTGTCGTGGACTTTAAGGGGAAATATTACCGAAGGGATATCGGAAAAGACCTATTGAAATAACCCGGAACCAGCCCGCAGATGTTGATTCGCACGTTCAGAAAAGCCCATTGGCACAGCCCTATTATATTGCTTTTGCTGGGTGCCTTGTTTTGGGGAAGCTCCTTTCTTGATCCGGCAGGTGTCCTGGATCGTATTGCGGACGACAATGCCCCTTTATATGAATTCCTGCTTCCCTTTATCATGGATTATCCGGGGATATCGGTGATCCTGGCCTTTGTGATGCTTATGGGTCAGGTTTTCTTTGTCAATCATATTGCTACTTCAAAGGGGTTTACGGATCGTTTTTCAGCCTTGCCTGCACTGCTTTACCTGTTGCTGATGAGCAGCACCCCCGGAATGACAGGACCACAACCTGTCCTGATTGCCAATATCTTTCTGCTGCTGGCCCTGAACAAAATTTTTAAGGTCTATCACGAAAGTCAGGCCATCATGGAGGTGCTGAATGTTGGTTTGCTGTTGTCCGTAGCCGGCTTGTTCTACTTTCCGGTTTTACCGCTTTTTCTGTTGCTGATTTTCTCACTTTTTCTATATTTTCCGGCCAGCCTGCGTACAATACTGGCTGCCCTGATGGGATTTATTGCCCCGTTTTTCTTTCTCGGGGTGTATTATTACATGTATGATATGCTGGGTGACAAACTGGATGCGGTCAGTATTGCCATTCAGCCAATGGAGGTTTTTCGGCAATCGCTGGACATGTATCAGCAGGCCTTTGCTGTTGTTCTCGGATTATTGTCGGTGTTTGCATTTCTCCGTTTACTTTTTCTTTATATGCCAGATAAACCCATCCGGGTGCGGAAGCGCATAATGGTATTGTCATTGTTTTTCCTGCTTTCCGTGCTGACCTACCTGGTTACCGTTGATTATGTGTATGTGCATCATGGTGTGCTGATTATTCCCCTGAGCATTGCCCTTGCGGTATTTTTCTCTGATATCGGCAAAAAGAAACTGGCTGAAGTGGTTTTTACAATCCTGTTTTTGCTGATCCTCGGCGGGCGATTTTCGGCCTGCTTTATTTTTTGACAAATGTGTACCTTTGTCACGCATCAATAAAAAAAGCCTTTTATGAAGTTTGGAGTAGTGGTTTTCCCCGGGTCCAACTGCGACCATGATATGATATATGTATTAAAAAAGAAGCTCGGCCGGGAGGTGGTGGCGCTATGGCATAAAGATACCGACCTGCAGGGGGTTGATTTTGTCATTTTGCCCGGCGGGTTTTCTTACGGTGATTACCTGCGATCGGGTGCCATTGCACGCTTTTCACCCATTATGGATCAGGTGGTTGATTTTGCACGCAGGGGCGGTTATGTATTTGGTATTTGCAATGGATTCCAGATACTCTGTGAAGCCCATTTATTGCCCGGGGCCCTGTTGCACAACCCGGATCACCGTTTTATTTGCCACAATACCTACATCCGCAGCGAAACCCCTGGCAGCCTGGTGACTCGTGAAATTAAAACCGGTGAACCCCTGAAGATTCCCATTGCCCATGGAGAAGGGCAGTTCTTTATTGATGAGGATGGATTGAAAAAGCTGAATGACAGCCAGCAGGTGCTTTTCAGGTATTGCGACGAAACAGGGGCCGTGACAGATGCTTCCAACCCCAACGGGTCTGTGGAGAACATTGCCGGAATATGCAATGCATCGCGCAATGTTTTTGGTATGATGCCGCATCCGGAGCGGGCTGCTGATGAGGAACTGGGCAATGAGGATGGTCGTTTGATTTTTGAGAGCATACTGAAGTCTGTATAAAACCTGAATGGCAGTCGTTCGCCCAAATCTGGCAATATGTTTCGGTGAAGTATTCCCGGAGGCCGGGTGCGATGAGGCCGGCCGCGGATGCCTTGCCGGACCTGTTGTTGCCGCTGCGGTGATCCTTCCCCGCTACCCGGACAGAACCCTGTTTGCAGGGCTGAATGATTCCAAACAATTATCTCCGAAAACCCGATTGCTTATGCGTGAACTCATCAGGGCCCATGCCCTGTCTTATGGGGTCGGAGTCATTAACCATGCCACCATTGATGAGGTGAATATTCTCCGGGCCAGTCATATGGCCATGCATCTGGCCCTGGAGCAACTGGATCCCCAGCCGGAGATGGTCATCGTAGATGGCAATCGCTTTACGCCTTACAGGGATGTCCCGTATGAATGTATCGTGAAAGGAGATGCGGCTTTTCTTTCGGTGGCGGCAGCTTCAGTGCTGGCAAAAACTGCCAGGGATGAGTACATGGAAGAACTTCATGCAGCGTATCCCCAATATGGCTGGGATCGCAATAAGGGGTATCCCACCCCGTTACACCGGCGTGCCATTGACAAATACGGACTGAGCCCATATCATCGCCGCAGCTTCGGGCGGGCACGGCAGATGCGCCTTTATTTTTCTTCGGCCCAAAAATAGTGTGAAAGATATGACAGATACCGTTCAGACTTATACCAATACAATTGCTGAGCAGACCGGGATTTCAGCCCGCAGTGTGGCGCAAACTGTTTCCCTTTTGAAATCGGGGGCTACCATTCCCTTTATTTCCCGTTACAGAAAAGAGATGACCGGTTCGCTGGATGAGGTGCAGATCACCTCTGTAAGGGACTTGTTATCCCGGCTGGAAGAACTTGATAAACGGAGAGAAGCTGTATTGTCTTCCATCCGTGAGCAGGGCAAGCTAGGCCCGGAACTGGAGGAATCGATTCGGCAGGTTACCACCCTGTCGGAGCTGGAGGATATTTACCTTCCCTACCGTCCCAAAAGAAAAACCAGGGCGAGTGTGGCTGTTGCAAAGGGGCTGGAACCCCTTGCACGAGTGCTGATGGCCCAGCGATCTGTGGACCTTATGACTCGGGCGGAGGCGTTTGTGAATCCCGGCAGGGAGGTTGCTTCAGCGGAGGATGCGCTGGCAGGGGCCCGCGATATTGTGGCGGAATGGATCAGTGAGGACAGGAGTTCCCGCGAGCGTATGCGTCGCCTGATGAAGCGGGACGCCTTTATACTCTGCAAGGTGGGCAGGGGCAAAGAGGAAGAAGCTGTTAAATACGCCAGCTATTTTGACTGGTCCGAGAAAGCGGTGAAAGCTCCATCTCACCGGCTGCTGGCAATGTTCCGGGGGGAAAAGGAAGGCTTATTGAAGGTGCAGATTGTGCCGGATCAGGAAGCCGCGCTTGCCATTCTGGAACAATTGTTTGTGAGGGGGGATGGGGCCTGCAGTGACCAGGTCAGGCTGGCGCTGAAGGATGCCTATAAGCGGCTGCTGTTGCCCTCGCTGGAAACGGAGATGAGAAATTCCCTGAAAGAAATGGCCGACAAAAAGGCGATCGAGGTGTTCGGGCAGAATCTGCGACAACTTTTGCTGGCACCGCCGATGGGGCAGAAACGAATATTGGCCATTGACCCGGGTTATCGTACGGGCTGTAAAGTGGTTTGTCTGGATGAGGAGGGCCGTCTGCTGCACAATGAAAATATTTACCCCCATCCGCCTGTGGGGCAAAAGAAACAGGCGATGGCCAAGATACAGAGCCTGGCAGATGCCTACCGCATTGAAGCCATTGCCATCGGAAATGCCACGGCAGGGCGCGAAACGGAACACCTGATCCGCCGAATTCGTTTCGATCAGGAGGTGACTGCGGTGATGGTCAATGAAAGCGGGGCTTCGGTGTATTCAGCCTCTGATATCGCCAGGGAGGAATTCCCTGATTATGATGTGACGGTGAGAGGGGCGGTAAGCATTGGACGTCGTCTGGCAGATCCTTTGTCGGAGCTTGTGAAAATTGATCCCAAATCCATTGGGGTGGGACAATATCAGCATGATGTGGACCAGAAAATGCTCAGGCAGGCCCTGGATGATGTGGTTGTCAGCTGCGTGAATGCAGTCGGGGTGGAGGCCAATACTGCCAGTAAAGAGTTGCTGGCCTATGTGTCAGGGATCGGGCCATCCCTGGCCGCTGCCATTGTCAGCTACAGGAATGAAAACGGCCCTTTTCGTTCCAGGAAAGAATTGCTGAAAGTTCCGCGCCTTGGTGAGCGGGCATTTGAACAGGCTGCCGGATTTGTCCGTGTGGCCCAGTCGGATCATCCGCTTGACAGGAGTGCGGTGCACCCGGAAAGTTATCCGGTGGTTGAACGGATGGCCCGTGACCTGAAGGTGGGTGTGCAGGACCTGATCAGGGATGAAAAATTGCGACAGCAAATTAAGCTGGAGGATTATGCCGGCGGGCAAACCGGAATGCCCACACTGAAAGATATCATGCAGGAATTGGCCCGGCCTGGCCGCGACCCCCGTGAGTCGTACGATATGTTTGAGTTTGACAAGGATGTCTTCCGGATTCAGGATCTCCGTGAGGGCATGGTGCTGCCAGGCATCGTGACCAATGTAACTGCCTTCGGGGCGTTTGTGGATGTGGGTGTGCAGCAGGACGGACTGGTGCATATCAGCCACCTGGCCGATCGTTTTGTCAGCAACCCGGCGGATGTGGTCAGCCTGAATCAGAAAGTAAAAGTCAAGGTTTTGTCCGTGGATGTGGAACGCAAACGCATCGGCCTGTCAATGAAGGAAGCGGACTGAAAAATCCGGGCCAGGCATCTCAAATGAATGATTATGCCCGGCCCGGAAAGGTTAAGACTGATTATTGCTGAACGCTTATTTCTTCTTCTCCGCAAAGTGCTGATAGAAATGCGGGATGGTTTCCATTCCCTTGAAAAACTGGGAAAGCGGATAGTTTTCGTTGGGGGAATGAATGGCATCGGTTTCCAGTCCGAATCCCATCAGGATGGATTTTGTTCCCAGGATCTTTTCAAACATGGAGATGATCGGAATACTTCCGCCACTCCTGTAAGGGATGGGTTTGATGCCATACGTCTGCTCATAGGCTTTGCTTGCGGCCTGGTAGGCAGGGGTGTCAGTGGGGCTTACATACCCTTCGCCGCCGTGCAGGAACTCCACATCTACCTTCACGCAATCAGGGGCAATGGATTTAAAGTGGTCTTTGAACAGCTGGGTGATCTTTTCAGAATTCTGATGGGGAACCAGCCGCATGGAAATTTTGGCGTGTGCCTCTGATGGCAGAACGGTTTTGGCTCCTTTGTCTGTGTGACCACCCCAGATGCCGTTTACGTCAAGCGATGGCCTGATTCCGGTGCGCTCCAGTGCCGAATAACCTTTTTCGCCGTGCAGGGCATCCACCCCGATTGATTTTTTATAAGCCTCTTCATCAAAAGGTGCCCGTGCCATATCTTCCCTTTCTTCTTTGGAAAGCTCTTCCACGTCATCATAAAAACCTTTGACGGTAATGCGTCCGTTTTCATCCACCAGGCTGCTGATCATGTCGCAGAGAATATTGATGGGGTTGGCGACGGCGCCTCCGTATAAACCTGAGTGGAGGTCACGTTTGGGCCCGGTCACATGGACTTCACAGTAGGAGAGCCCCCGCAGCCCGGTGGTGATGGAAGGATTGTCAGGTCCGAGCATGGCTGTGTCGGACACCAGGATCACGTCCCCGGCCAGCTTTTCTTTGTTTTCCTTCAGGAAGTTACCCAGGCTGGGTGATCCGATCTCTTCTTCCCCTTCAATCATGAATTTGACATTGCAGGGAAGCTGGTTGGTTTCCACCAGGTATTCGAATGCCGCAAAGTGCATGAACATCTGCCCTTTGTCGTCGTCTGCGCCCCTGGCGAAAATCTTTCCTTCACGTACCTCCGGCTCAAATGGCTTGCTTTTCCAAAGTTCCAGCGGTTCAACCGGCTGCACATCATAGTGACCGTAAATGATTACGGTAGGCAGCCCGGGGTCAATGGTCTTTTCACCATATACAACCGGGTGGCCTTCGGTGTCGCAAACTTCCGCCTTGTCGGCTCCTTTTTTCAGCAGGCTTTCCTTTACCCAGTTGGCGGCCGTGTACATATCGTCTTTGTGGGCTTCTTTGGAACTGATCGAGGGAATACGGATCAATTCATAAAGCTCCTCCAGGAAGCGATCCTTATTCTTTTCAATATAATCCTTCAGATCTTTCATTGGATGAAATTTTTAAAATTTTGAATATGTTGGGATGCCGGATTGCCCGAAAGTGAATTCCCTGGCAACCGGAAAGGCAAATATATGAAAATATTTGTTCGTGCGGGGGAAGGTAAATGACTCCCGCCGGCCTTACGACCAATCTCCGAACCATTCGTCCAGTTCCCTGCGTTCCTTCTTTGTGGGGCGTCCTGTTCGTTTCGGCCGGTAGCCCGACTGGCTCTTAATGATCTCCAGTTTCTGGTATTCCTCTTCCGGGGTGAGATCCTCCATGTAGTGGCCGACCAGTTTTGCTCCCACCCGGTTGTGCAGGGGGGCGATCACTTTGAGTGTTCTTTTTATGGGACCGGTCTGTACGCTGATCATCATCCCTTCCTGTATCTCACGGGAGGGTTTTACCGGCTGATCGTCGACTTTGACCCTTCCGGTACGGCAGGCTTCGGTGGCCAGGGTCCTGGTCTTGAAAATGCGTACGGCCCAAAGCCATTTGTCTATCCTTGGTGCATCGGTTTGCGCCATGGTGGTTTATTTTTTTCTGCAATAAATCCTTACAGGCACCCCTGAGAAATCCCATTGTGCCCGTAACTGGTTTTCAAGAAAGCGGATATACGGTTCTTTGATATATTGGGGCAAATTGCAGAAAAAGACAAAAGAGGGATAATGCGTCGGCAGCTGGGTCACATACTTGATCCGGATGTATTTTCCTTTGATGGAAGGGGGCGGATTGTTTTGAATCACCGGTAGCATCACATCATTGAGTTTGCTGGTAGGAATTTTTCGCTGCCTGTTGCTATATACCTCATGGGCTGTTTCAATGGCTTTGAAAACGCGCTGTTTTTGCGGCACAGAGGTAAAGATAATGGGGACATCGGTCAGGGGTGCGATCCGTTCCCGTATCTGTCTGGTGAACTCCCGCGTGGTATTGTGGTCTTTGTCTTTGACCAGGTCCCATTTGTTGACCAGGATGACAATCCCTTTATTGTTGCGTGCCGCTACCCCGAAGAGGTTGATGTCTTGTGATTCAAAAGGACTGGTGGCATCGATCATCAACAGGCACACATCGGCGTATTCAACGGCGCGTATGGACCGCATCACGGAATAAAATTCAATGTTTTCGTGTACTTTTCCCTTTTTGCGAACCCCTGCCGTATCAACCAGGTAAAAGTCAAAGCCATATTGCTGGTAGCGGGAATAAATGGTGTCGCGCGTGGTGCCGGGAATGTCGGTTACGATGTTTCTGTCGATTCCCAGCAGGGCATTGATGATGGATGATTTGCCAACGTTCGGGCGGCCGATTACCGCAAACCGCGGAATGTCTTCCTGCGGCTCTTCTTCGGGGGGTTCGTTCATCGCTCTGACCACTTCATCCAGCAAATCGCCGGTTCCGCTGCCGTTAATGGCAGAGACAGGAAATACCCTGTCAACTCCAAGTGCATAAAAATCGCCTGCCTGGGAGATCAACAGGTTGTTATCGGCTTTATTGGCAACCAGAAAGTATTCTTTCCCGCTGCGCCTGAGCAGATCAGCGACCTCCCTGTCAAGGGGTGACACCCCCTCCATCACATCCACAAGAAAAAGCACCACATCGGCCTCCTCCAGGGCGATCGTTACCTGGTTACGGATCTGCTCCTCGAATACGTCGTCTGAACCGGCCACATATCCGCCGGTATCGATCAGGGAGAATTCTTTTCCGTTCCAGTCGGATTTGCCGTAATGGCGGTCACGTGTTACCCCGGCTGTGGGGTCGACAATGGCCATGCGATGACCGGTGAGGCGGTTGAACAAAGTTGATTTACCCACGTTGGGCCGGCCTACTAATGCTACAATATTGGACATGGGTATATGTGATTTATTTGGAAAAATCTTAATTGTTTTCGGGATTGACGAGTCTGCGTGGTAATTGTTTTACGGTTGAGATATCCACTACCTAATGGTAGCCGAAACGGCGCAGCTGGTTTTCGTTCTCCCGCCAGTTTTTACTGACCTTGACATGCAACTCCAGGAAGACCTTTTTTCCCAGGAATGATTCCATACTTTTCCGGGCGTCGGTGCCGACTTTTTTCAGGGCCTGACCTTTGTGCCCGATGATAATCCCTTTCTGGCTTTCCCTGGCTACATGTATTACACAGCGGATATGAATGATATTCTCCTCTTCTTTGAAAGACTCGGTTTCCACCTCAACGGAATAGGGGACTTCCTGCTTGTAATTCAGTAAAATGTGTTCCCGGACCATTTCTTCTATAAAAAACCGCACGGGCTTATCTGTGAGGTCATCCTTCGGATAAAAGGGCGGTGACTCCGGCAGCATCTCCAATATCTGCCCGAACACCCTTTCCAGGTTATGTCCTGTCAGGGCAGAAACCGGCATCACATACCAGTCGGGATAGGCGCTCTGCCAAAGTTCACATTTGCCGGTCACTTCGGCTTCGCTGCCCAGGTCGGATTTGTTGACAAGCAGCAGTACAGGTACGCCGGCGTTTTTGATCCGGGCCAGAATCTGTTCATTGTCAAAATCTTCATAAATGTCAGTGAGTACAATGAACAGGTCCGCGTCCTCCAGGGCTGTTTTGACAGATTGCATCATCTTTTCCTGCAGTTTATAATGGGGTGACAATATGCCCGGGGTGTCGGAAAAAACAACCTGGTAATTGTCATCGTTCAGGAGTCCGAGGATGCGGTGACGGGTGGTTTGTGCCTTGGGGGTGATAATTGACAACTTTTCGCCAAGCAAGGCGTTCATGAGGGTTGACTTTCCTACATTGGGATTGCCGATGATGTTTACGTAGCCTGCCTTGTGCATTTGGTTGATTTTCTTTGAATTTGAGTGCAAAGGTAGGTGTTTTATAAAAAAAACCGGAAAAGATTTTGGTAAAGACAAGATGTTTTGTACTTTTGCACTTGAAAACACTGCGGGGTGGAGCAGTGGTAGCTCGTCGGGCTCATAACCCGAAGGTCGCAAGTTCGAATCTTGCCCCCGCTACTAAAATAGCCTGCTTATCGTCTGATAGGCAGGTTTTTTTTTGCCAAAAAAGTTTATTTTTGTCCCTGCCCAATGACCGGGTAATATAGCCGAAAGGGGCCATTCTTATGAACCACTAAGAAAAATTATCAGTTATGTCAGAAATAAAATATGTGCGTTTGAGTGCCTTGTTAATGGCATTGGGTCTAATGTTGGTCATGTCGGCCTGTAGTGAGTCTGAACCGCCTGCGGCCCGGGCGGCTGGTGTTTTGCTCGAAAGACATTTTGAGTCTCCCGCTTACATGGAGGTTGTGGAAGTGACTGATGTATCACTCACTGATATTCGCACATCATCTTTTAACGAAACGGAGTTTTATGATGTGGAGATGGATGTGGGTATATATGTAGAAGAAGGATATGTGATCTCCCGTTTTTTTACCCATGGTGTGTTTGAGGTGAATGAACAGTGGCCGGAAATCCGTCAGCAACGTCTTGATGCTGCCACGAACGAAGAAGCGCGGCAGGAGATCATCGATTTGTACAACAGGGATACTTTTGCGGCTGGCGAACACAGGATAAAGGCGTTTATCTCCATGGTGGAGGTGGACAACGGCTGGACGAGCGTTGATTTTGTGCTGGATGCATTCCAGCGATCTTCCGGGCAAGGGGGAGAAGGAATTTAACACATTTTTCCTGCGGATTCAATATATCATTATATTTGTAGCATGAAGCGTCTGGGTGTTCAGTTGTTATCGATGTTGCTTGCGGGCATGTTCCTGGTCTCATTTGCCGGGATTCGCTTGCTGACGCACCATTGTTTCACCTGTTCATCCACAGACGTGGTCATGATCGGATTGGCCCAGGCTGATCGTTTCGACGACATTCACCATCATCACCAGAAAGGTACCGACTGCCACGAAAATCATTTGGGTGGGGACTCCACCTGTTGTGACGACTTTGAAAAGGGGCAGGACTGTCACTGTGGTGACGATTGCGAATCGGAAACCCATTACTTGCGGGCGGAATACGATGCTTCTGCTGACCGTTCCCCTGAAAAAATTGTATCACCGGAGTTCGTGCTGTTATCCGCTTTTGTAATCTCCGTGCCGGAGGTGGAAGAGATGCCGTTATCCCTCCCTTTCATCAGTCTGAATGATCCGCCGCCTAAGCCGGCCGGGCGTGAACTGGTGATTTTCTCCTGCCGGCTCAAGTATTGCTAAGGTTTTGTTTACTGCAGTGAAATGGCCGTTATCGTTGACGGCGTGTCTTTTTTATGTTTCATTTTCAGATAAGTTAAAACCATGCAATCTATAATCAAATCCATATCATTTTTCCTGTTTCTGTTTTTGGGCTGTTATGCCCTGGTTTATGCACAGCAAGCGCAAGTGCACGGCGACGTGTATGAAAGAGTGGCCCATGATGACCACTATCACTATCATCCCCTGGCCGGAGCCAACGTGGTCTGGCTGGGAACCACCTCGGGGGTGGCTACCAATGCCGAAGGGCACTTCTGCCTGGATGTGACGGTTGACCTCCCCCATGAAATTGTGGTCAGTTATATCGGTTACCGGTCTGACACCATCCTGATAGAAAACGCGCGGGCCCATGTGGAAGTGATCCTTGACGCCTCCCAGGACCTGGATGAAGTGACTGTGTCCGGTCGCCGCTCCGGGGCCCATGTGTCTTCCATGGAGCCTGTGCTGACCCATGTAATCACCGGGAGTGAGATGCAACGGGCGGCCTGCTGCAATCTTGCGGAAGCCTTCGAGACAAATGTGTCGGTGGATGTGTCATACAGCGATGCGGTTTCCGGAGCCCAGCAAATCCAGATGCTCGGGCTGGCAGGGGTTTACAGCCAGCTGATGCTGGAAAATATGCCCGGGATACGGGGGCTTGGGCAGCCATTCGGGCTGAGCTATGTTCCCGGACCATGGATGGAGTCCATCAGCATCTCCAAAGGGGCAGCCAGCGTGATGAATGGGTATGAATCGGTCACCGGGCAGATCAACGTTGACCTGAAAAAACCGGAAGGCCCCGAGCAACTGTATTATAACGCATTTGCCAGCAGTGACGGGCAAATGGAGACTGCGCTGAATGCAGCCACTGACCTGAATGATAACTGGTCAACCATGATCATGGCCCATGGCGAATTGTTCCAGCGGAAAGTGGATCACAATCAGAATTCTTTCCTGGATCATCCCATGGTAAAAAAGTACAATGTGCTGAATCGTTACCGCTACGAACGCCATGGCGTGATGGACTCACAGTTCGGTTTCAACCTGATGCAGGAAGAGCGTGAGGGCGGACAAAAAGCCTTCTTTACCAATGGTGAAA
This sequence comes from Bacteroidales bacterium, assembly GCA_007129945.1. Lineage (GTDB taxonomy): Bacteria > Bacteroidota > Bacteroidia > Bacteroidales > UBA7960 > PUPG01. The sequence continues at coordinate 12,843 of SKUN01000135.1, read as the reverse complement.
CGGCCGGTTCGGATCAGTATTTCGGCTATGGCACAAACACCACCCGTTTTCACGGATTTGCACGTACAGGTTTTTATTTTGAAAGCATGCCGGATGCAAGCCTGGGAACTCAGTTCAGCTTCACCCATTATGACCAGGAGTCTTTTTACGGGCAGCGCCCTTATAACGGGGAACAAAATACCTTTTATGCCAATATCATGTTTGCCAATACCATGGGGCATCCGGATCATTCATTTGCAACGGGGATCAGTTTTCTGATCGACGATTACAGCGAACAACTGAATGATTCCTTATTTGACCGTCATGAGTCGGTGCCCGGTATCTTCTTTGAATATTCATACCACTCTCACGAGCGACTCACACTCGTGCTGTCTGCCAGGGCAGACCATCATAATTTGTTCGGAACCTTATTCACCCCCCGGTCGCACATCCATTTCAATATCAACGAGCATACCAGTATCAGGGGTTCTGCGGGTAAAGGGTACAGGGTACCCAATCTCATTGCCGAAAATACAGGACTGCTGGTGAGTAATCGCAGAATTGTGGTACGTGATGAGGTGGAGGCGGAGGAAGCCTGGAATTACGGGGGAAGCATTACCCGGCGATTTGATTTTCTGGGCAGGGAGGGTTCCCTGGCTGCCGAGTTTTACCGTACTGATTTTGTGAACCAAATGATCGTGGATGTAGACAGTGACCATACCATGGCGGTGTTCTACAACCTGGATGGCGACTCCTGGGCCAACAATTACCAGGTGGAGCTTAGCCTGGAACCCATCCGGCGGTTTGACCTCACGGCTGCTTACCGTTTTACTGATTCGTATGCTACCATTGGCGGGGAGTTACGCCGGCAGCCTTTTGTGAATCGTTATCGTGGGATGCTTTCGGGTTCTTATGCCACCACCGGCAATGACTGGCAGTTTGACCTGACGGCCCAGTTTAACGGCAGCAGTCGTTTGCCCGACATGCCTGAATCTTTCGGGGTCCGGGATGCTTCGCCTTCGTACACTTTGCTCAATGCCCAGGTGACTTACCGGTGGGATCGGATTGAAGTTTACGCCGGTGGGGAAAACCTGACAGATTACATCCAGGAAAATCCTATCCTGAATTCCCACTCTCCCTTTGATGACGGCTTCGACGGCAGCATGATCTGGGGGCCGCTATTGGGCCGGAAATTCTATATGGGGTTAAGGTATACCATTGAGAGACATTAAGGATTCGAATTAATCTGACAAGATGGCTTTGCTTTTATGCCGCAACGTTACTGGAAACACCTGCCCGAGAAGGGTGGAAAGTGATTGTAACGGAATTTTTAGCATATTTGCCGGAAGATATGCCAGGTAAGAAAGCACATACACATTGGGAAAAACTGGAGGCCCTGATCCTGACCCTCCCCGACAAACCAGGGGTGTACCAGTTTTATGACGACCGGGAGCGTGTGATTTACGTAGGCAAGGCGAAAAATCTGAAAAAGCGGGTTTCCTCTTATTTTAACCGCGATAGCCACGAAAGCGGCCGGGTCCGTTTAATGGTCCGGAGAATCGCCGACATCAGGCATATTGTGGTGGATACGGAGCTGGATGCCCTTTTGCTGGAGAACAACCTCATCAAAAAATACCAGCCCCGGTACAATGTGCTGCTGAAAGATGACAAGACCTTCCCCTGGATATGCATTAAAAACGAGGATTTTCCCCGTATTTTCCCCACGCGTAACCTGGTAAAGGACGGGAGCAAATATTTCGGCCCCTATGCTTCTGTTCGTATGATGAATGCACTGCTGGACCTGATCCGTCAGCTGTTTCAGTACAGGACCTGCAACCTGAAACTGACACCTGAGAATATTGCTGCCGGTAAATTTAAGGTTTGCCTGCAATACCATATCCGGAATTGCAAAGGCCCTTGTGAAGGACTTCAGGATGCTGCCGATTACCAGGAAACAATTGCCCAGGTTGAGCAAATTCTGAAGGGGAACCTCGGCATGGTGGTTACGGAGATGAAGCGGTTGATGAAGGTGTATGCCGCGGAGCATGCGTTTGAACGTGCGGCCATGATCAAGGAAAAAGTGCAGCTGTTGGAGAAGTTCCAGAGTAAGTCAACCGTGGTCAATCCTTCTTTGAGTAATGTGGAGGTGTATTCACTGATCAGTGAGCCGAAGCAGGCTTATGTCAATTACCTGCGGGTGGTCAACGGGGCCATTGTGCAGTCACACACGCTGGAACTTCAGAAGCGGCTTGAGGAAGCGGATGCAGCCCTGCTTGACATGGCCATTGCTGAATTGCGTCAGCGTTTTCAAAGCGAGGCCAGGGAAATCATCCTTCCGCTGCGACCTGACACATCCATTCCCGGTGTGCGTTATGTGATTCCTCAGCGGGGCGACAAGAAAAAATTACTGGAACTGTCTGAGAGAAATGCCAAATATTACCGGATGGAGCGGCTCAAACGCCAGGAGCTGACTGATCCGGCCCGCCATGCCCGGCGGTTAATGAAGCAGATGCAGAAAGATCTCCACCTGGCTGAGCTGCCTGAACACATGGAGTGTTTTGATATCAGCAATACCCAGGGCAATTACTCGGTGGCTGCCATGGTGGTGTTTCGTGATGTCCGCCCCAGTAAGAAAGAGTATCGTCACTACAATATCCGGACCGTAGAAGGTCCCGACGATTATGCCTCCATGCAGGAGGCCGTTTACAGGAGGTACAAGCGCCTGTCGGAAGAAGGACAGCCTTTGCCGCGTCTTGTGGTTGTGGATGGAGGGAAAGGCCAGCTCGGGGCTGCTGTAAAGGCCCTTGAACGCCTGGGTCTGCGGGGGGAAATGGCCATCATAGGAATCGCGAAAAGACTGGAGGAGATTTACTTTCCGGGCGACAGCATTCCGCTGTATATTGACAAAACTTCCGAGACACTTAAAGTTATTCAGCATATGCGCGACGAGGCCCATCGTTTCGGGATCAATCATCACAGGCTGCGTCGCGAGAAGGGGAGCCTGAAATCACAGTTAACAGAGATCCGGGGAATAGGTCCGGTGACCATTCAGGCTTTACTGAGAAGGTTTCGCTCCTTAGAGGGGATCAGAAAAGCCGGCAGGGAAGAGCTGGAGGAGGTGGTCGGGCCCGCAAAAACGACCATTTTGTTGAATTACTTTATATATTTGCGGCAGAATGAGGAAAAAACCCAGACTTGAAAGGTTTCTGATCTGGCGATCAAAGAACGTCACAGAAAAACAGCTTTTGTTTCTGCTGGCAGTGGTGATTGGCATGATCGCTGCCGTGGCTGCCGTGGTGCTCAAAACTTCTGTCCATTACCTGGAAGCGTGGGTGCGCAGCGGGCCGGCAAACTTCTCCGGCAACTGGCCGTTTTTTGTTTTCCCGCTGATCGGTATTCTAATCACTGTTATTTATGTGCGGTTTTTTGTCAAAGACGACATCAGTCATGGGGTGTCGAAGATCCTGTATGCCATTTCCCGCAACCGTGGAGTGATGAAGCTGCACAACACCTATTCATCGATCATTGCCTGTACCTTTACGGGAGGTTTTGGCGGATCAGTGGGGATGGAGGCCCCCATCGTGTCTACCGGTGCGGCCATCGGATCCAATGTGGCCCAGGCAGCCCGGCTTGGTTTCAGGCGTAAGAATCTTTTGATCGGATGCGGGGCTGCGGCTGCCATTGCAGCCATTTTTAATGCACCCATTGCCGGTCTGATCTTTGCCCTGGAAGTGCTTGCCCTGGACCTGACCATGACATCTGTGATCCCGCTGTTAATTGCCACGGTGGTGGGAGCCATTTTTTCCACCCTTTTTCTTGGTGAGGGGGTGGAGTTTTATTTCGCGGTGCAGGATCCTTTCAACTACGGTCATATACCTTTTTACCTCCTGCTTGGTTTGGCCACCGGGGCTGTGTCTCTCTACTTTTCCTGGATGAATGAGAAAGTGGAGACACAGGTTAAAAAGATTGGTCAGCCATTCAAGCGGGTTCTCTATGGGGGGGCTCTTCTGGGGCTGCTGATCTTTTTGTTTCCGCCGCTCTTTGGCGAAGGCTATTTTTCCATGCGCGGATTGTTGTCAGGTGAACCAGAACAGCTGCTTGAGCAGAGCATTTTTGCACAGATTGTGGGTGAATCCGGGCTGCTTTTTATTACATTTATGTTGCTGGTATTGCTTTTTAAAGCCGTGGCCACTTCATTGACCACGGGTGCCGGCGGAATTGGCGGGGTGTTTGCCCCCAGCCTGTTTATGGGCAGCATTGCAGGTTTCCTGTTTTCCCGTACGACCAATATGTTTACCCGCTGGACTTTGTCTGAGCACAATTTCTCGCTGGTGGGAATGGCGGGACTTATTGCGGGGGTAATTCATGCCCCCCTGACAGCGATCTTTCTTATTGCAGAGATTACCGGTGGCTATGAGCTCTTTATCCCGCTGATACTGGTTTCATCAATCGCCTATGTTACGGTGAATTACTTTCAGCCACATTCGCTGTATACCCGTCACCTGGCAGCAAAGGGTCAGCTTGTCACCCATCATAAGGATCAGACGGTACTTACCCTGTTGCATGTGGGAGAGGTGTTGGAAACCAACTTCAATAAGTTATCCCCGGAAATGACCCTGGGCGAGCTGGTGCAGGTAATTGCCAGGGCAAACCGGAACATTTTCCCCGTTACGGACGAAGAAAATAACTTCCTTGGGCTGGTGCGCCTTGACGATGTGCGGGAAATTATGTTTGACCGAAGTCAGTATGACACCCTGAAAGTACATAACCTGATGGTGCAGCCCAGGGCAACTGTTCATATGGAGGACAGCATGGATACGGTGATGCAGAAGTTCCGCGATGCCGGTTTGTGGAATATGGCCGTGCTGGAAAACGGTCAGTACAAGGGCTTTGTTTCCAGGGCCAATGTGTTTAATCTTTACAGGAAAATGTTGCTGGAGGTTTCACAGGATTGAGTTCAGCATGGTCAGCAGCTCTTCCTCATTGATAATGGGGATGCCCAGTGATTCGGCTTTTTTCCTTTTCTCCGGCCCCATGTTTTCTCCCGCCACCAGGTAATCTGTTTTTGAGGAAACACTGCTTTTTACCTCGCCACCGAGGTTTTCTATGTGCTGCCTGATCTCATCCCGGCTGTGCTGTTGAAACACCCCGGAAATCACGAATGCCATCCCTGACAGGGTACTGTTTGAAGTTGTGGCCTGTGTTTCCTCACAGGAGAAATTAAGACCGGCATTCCTCAGACGATCCAAAATCGCCATATTTCCGGGATCATTGAAATGGGCCACGATGCTTGATGCCACCTTGTCTCCCACGTCGTCCACCTGAATAAGCTCCTCCCTGCCGGCACGCACCAGGTTGTCAATATTGCCAAATTGCCTTGCCAGTTTACGTGCCATGGTTTCTCCCAGGTGACGGACCCCCAGGGCATAAAGCACACGTTCAAACGGAACTTCTTTTGATGCCCGGATGGCATCCAAAATATTGCTGACGGTCTTTTCCCTGAAGCTGAGGGTTCTGCTTTTTCCGGTTTGCGGGTCAGTGATGGTTTTTTCCAGGCCGATCAGGTCGTCATGGCTTAAATCATATAAATCAGCAATGTTACTGATCTTGCCTTTTCTGATCAGAAGCTCTGTTTTTCCCTGGCCCAGACTGTCGATATTCATTGCCCGCCTGCTTACGAAATGTTCTATACGGCCCTGAATCTGTGGCGGGCAGTTTTCTGAATCGGGGCAGTAATGAGCCGCCTCTCCTTCATCACGTTTCAGGGCAGTGCCGCACTCGGGGCAGTTTTCAATGAAGCGCAAAGGGCTGGCGTCAGCGGGTCTCAAAGATTTATCCACACCGACGATCTTGGGAATGATGTCGCCTCCTTTTTCCACATATACACTGTCTTTTTTGTGCAGGCCCAGTTCTTCCATCCTGTCCTGGTTATAGAGAGAGGCACGTCTGACGGTGCTTCCGGCAATTGTAACCGGCTCAAGTACAGCTACTGGTGTAACCGCCCCGGTACGGCCGACCTGGTAAACCACATTCTTAAGTTTGGTCAGGCCCCGTTCGGCCTTGAATTTGTAGGAGATGGCCCAGCGGGGAAATTTGCTGGTATAACCAAGCTTTTCCTGTTGCCTGTAACTGTTAACTTTAATGACCACGCCGTCGATGTCGAAGGGAAGGTGGCCGCGGTCGGTTTCAATGGTCGTGAGGTACTGAAAGACCTCTTCAATGCCTGCGCATTTTGCTACGCGGTCTGACACCTTAAACCCCCATTTTTTCAGGGTGTTCAAACTGTCCCAGTGATTGTCGAAGGGGAGGTTTTCACCCAATACCCCGTAGATGAAACAATCGAGGTGCCGACGGGCTACCAGTGCCGAGTCCTGCAACTTCAGGCTGCCGGCAGCGGCATTTCGCGGGTTTGCAAATGTGGCCTCCCCTTTATCCTCTTTGGCTTTATTGAGTTGTATGAAACTTTTGTGGGGCATGTAGACCTCACCGCGTACTTCAAACTCCGGAAAATCTTTGATGGGCTCAAGCTTAAGCGGGATACTCGGAATGGTTTTGATGTTGGTGGTAATTTCATCCCCCTGCACTCCGTCTCCCCGCGTGACTCCCCTTTGCAATTCCCCCTGCCGGTAGGTAAGTCCAATGGCTACCCCGTCAAATTTGAGCTCACACACATACTCGTAGGACTCGTTCAGGGCTTTGCGTACCCTTTTGTCAAAGGCGGTCAGTTCTTCCCTGTTGTATGTGTTGCTCAGGGAAAGCATGGGGTATTTGTGCTTTACAGCCGGGAATTTTTTTGTAATCTGCCCGCCGACACGCTGGCTGGGGGAGTTCTTATCAAGAAACTGCGGAAAACGCTTCTCCAGTGAGATCAGTTCTTCCATCAGCTGATCAAACTCATAGTCGCTGATGAGCGGATCTGCCAGCACATAATACCGGTAATTGTGTTCGTTGATCTTTTTAGAGAGTTCCTCAATGCGCTTCCTGGCTTCTTCTGCATTCATGGGCTTTTACAAATTTGAAAATGATCCGTGTTTGTCAGAGAAGCGTAAAAGTACGAAAAAAGCCGCGACAGGCCCGGCTTTGGTTGGTGCGCTGTGTGCGTATTGCGGTTATGGTCCGCCGATGACCAGGCTCAGGTTCCGGGAGTTAATGAACATTACCGGGATCTTTTCCCTGTTGTACAAAATTCTCTCCTCTTCTTTGTTGAAAGGGTTGCAGGTCAGTTTGTCGGGGTCGGAGGTGACCATGATGGCCTCTGCACCCTTTTCCCTGGCGAACTGCAATATATGCTTTGCAAACGACCCGCCCGGGCTGGAGCAGGACACGGTATTCGGCACTTTATTGTGTTCCAGGATTTCCACAACCTGCTTGCGGTCAGCATTGAGTTTGCGGTCGGTGTCTTTGTCGCCGTAGTTTTCCACGAAGATATCAAAATGACTGCCTGTTTTCCGGTGAAGAATTTTGGCCCATTTGATTTTCTGTTTGGACCCCGGCTGCAGGTCCAGCGGGAAAACAATTTTTTTATAGGTGATGTTTCCGGCTGGTTGTTGAATAATGACCACCGGGCAGGGACACCGTTTGACCACCTTCAGGGCAAAACTGCCGGTGATGTGCTGTAGTCCTTTTTTACCGTGGGTACCCAGAAAATGAAATAGAATCCCGTATTCTTTGGCGATATCGGCAATGTTTTGACATACTTTGCCTTTTTTGACAATGGGGGTTACTTCCAGCTTATATTTTGCAGCTGCTTCATTGGCAATGCCGGATAATTTTTCTGTTACATAATCTTCATTCTGCTTTTCCCGTTTCAGCATCCTGCGGGTGTATTTGTCAATGACATGTACCAGGAGGATTTTAGCCCCGAAGTGACTGGCCAGCATAGCGGCATGTTCCATTGCGTGATCGCTGACTTCAGTAAAATCGGTGGATACCAGGAAGGTGGTTTGATCGGCAGTGTCCATGGCGGGAATTTTAGTGGTGGTTAAATGCCTGTTTACGTCCACAAGTTATAAAAATTCCTGCATGTAAAAAAATTTATCGGACAAACTTTGTGGCCTGCCGCATTGATTCCATTTTGTAAAGCCTGATGGTTGTTGTTTTCTTCCGATTGATGTCTATTGGTCGACAAGTGGAAAGGTTATCTGATCGGGAAACGATAGTATAAGCTATAATGGAGTGTCATGGCAGTGTTGTTGTCGGAACTTCCGTAACCTCCTACATAATAGGGATCCATTTCCGGGTAGGAGGTGCCGCTCAGAAGTATCTTTCCCCTCAGGCTCCAGCCAAAAAAGAGATTGTGAAAGACCTCTGTTTTCAGGCCGATTCCTGCTTCCATCCAATGTGCCTGATAAATATCTTCATCTACAGCAGTTTGGTGGTCCCCCCAGTATTCGTCGGGAATAATGATAAGGGGGGCCTCCTGCCGGAAGCGGCTGTAGCCATACCGCAATGACACCAGTATTACATCATTGGATGGGTCTGTGATGTGCTGCAAAAGGTTGTAGTCCGCTCCGGCCCGTCCGAAAAAGCCGTCAGCTGTATACTGATGGGTTTCCCTCTCCATATTGACGGTAAGCATTCCTGCTTCTGCCACGGCAAAAAAGTTTTCTCTCCACTCGAAGTCAACCGATACTTCTATGGGAAAAACTTCCGGCTCAATAATTTGCCTGGCAAATCCGGACACATCAACCCCTATACGCAAAGCAGGGTGAAAAATCGTATCATTTTCGCTGGCTGCCAGGCTTAGATTTATTGCCATTATCATTGCCGGGATCAGGAATAAATACTTGAATATGTTCATCAAAGGTATTTGTTACATGCTTGTTTGCAATTGCCAGGGATGTCAATCGATTGGTGGAATAACTGACTTCAGTGATGTCAAAAAACATGGTAAACCCGCATTCAACGGATATCAAATGCACATCATGCCTGTAATCCAGCACTATGGTGTCATTTGTATGTTCAAAAGAAAGCACAAATCCACTGGTGTTTTCACCGGGATTCAGGGGGACCTCGATAAGGGAGACGGCACTCTCACGGTCGTAAATCCTGTCGTCAGGCCTTCCGATGGCGTATACGGTGAGTGAGTCAACAGGTGCTCTTGTTTCCTCATCCTGACCGGCCAGGTAGAAGGCGATCCGCAGGGGGTTGGCGGTAATTTCCTCGCATACTTCATCTCCCTGGCAACCTGAAAGGAACAGTGCGGCCAGCATCAGCAGGGAAAAAAGTTTCCCCGGATAGCGGGATAGGGATTCAGAAAGACCATCCATGATGACAAAATTAAGAAAAAAGCCCCATCCACGGTAAAAAGTGATGCTGCCAGGTAAATGGAATCTTTTAGAAAAAAGTGAATCCGCCGGGAATGATCCCCGTATCCTGGATGTCTGTCAATTTTCCATCCGGGTCGTGCCGCAGCATTTTGCCCCGCTGCACGTAATCCACTGCGTCTGACACATAGATGTCTCCGTTGTCCGGGTCCACAGCCAAACCATAGAAAATTCGTCCGTCAGCTTCTATAAATACGTTGGGTGAGGCCGCTTCCGGATCTGCGGACATGCTGTATACATCTCCGCCAAGGAAATAGAGCATTTTGCCATCCGGGCAACTGACCAGACGGCTGAAAGTGGTTTCTCCGCCCGGGAGGGGGTGTTCGTGCAGGATTGTAAAGTTTTCCGTATCAATCTGGTATAGCATCGGTCGGCTTTTGATCAGGGGGTCTCCACCTGCCAGTATCCAAAGGTGGCCCTGGTAATCTGTGGTCATGGATACAGGGCCGGGTGGTACGTCCAGGCTGTCGGCCAGTTCGTTGGTTTCTGTATCAATGGCATATAGCCGGCCGGATTCTACCCCTGTGGTGAATGCATAATCACCGAATATAATGATTCCCTCTGTCCAGCCATCCACTTCCACATATCCTTTAACTGTTTTCTGGTCTGTGTCAACTATATGTACTTTTCCGGCATACAGATCCGTGATATATCCTGTTGCGTTAGCTGCTGAGGTCATGTAACGCGGGGAGGTGAGGCCCGATATGACATGTGTTTGCTCCATGCTGACTGGGTCTGTAATCGCTACTTGGCCGGAGTTATTGATTATCAGCCACAATTCGTTACCTGTAATATGTGCAGATTGAAGCACATCGCCTGGTTGACTGCCATTGGCTTTCTGATAGAGGTTGTGATGGATTTCTTTGTTTATCTTGTCGTAGTAGCTCAGTGAAGCGTTGCCCCATCCGAAATTCCCCTCGTTGAGTACAAACAGTCCCTTACCGGGCACAATGTCCGGCAGGCCGGTGTCTGACTCCGTGTCTTCTTTTTCGCAGGATGTAAACATGATTGCGGTGAGCGTGATAGCCATCAGGGCTGAAAAGATGCGAAAGAATTTTTGTGTCATCACAAGGTGGTTTTGGTGTTGTGGTGGTCAGGTATTTGCGTGTTTCGTTTTTCTCCTTGTTGCCCTGGTTAGGGCCGGCTACTGTTTGTTTGGCTGGCAGCGGTTTATTCTGAATAGAAAAATCGTTCGGTATGTGTGCCGGAAGCAGAAGTAACCCGTAATATATATATGCCTGCAGACAACGACACCGACGGCATGTTCATTATGTGAACGCCTGTCTGCCCGATCTCTTTATCCTGGTTGTATAATGCCGCACCCTGCATATTGATGATGCTGATGCGGATAACCGAGGCCTCCGGAATCTCAAGCCTGATTTTACTTCCTGAATCTGCCGGGTTGGGAATTACGGTAGCCCCGAGGTACTGAACTTCAGCACTTGCCTGGTGAATGACTCCGACGGCATCGAGGTCGAAACCACTGGTGGGAAACGCCGTAGGCCAGGGGTCATTGACGATATTGCCATGGGTGTCGTAGGTGGCGTATTCGGGGTCAACGCTTCCAACCACATCAATTACCCGGACATGGGTGATGCGGTTAACGTCCAGTCCGGGGGTGTCTGCCAGGGTATCCAGGTCGAAAGGGGTGCCATAAAATAACCGGTATTTACCGGCCAGGTTGTGAATGTGTTCGGCCTCAAGTGTTCCGAACGGTCCAACCTGGTGATCGGTGGGGGTCAGGGAGGTATTCGGGAAACGTACAAAGTACTCACCGTCTGAGCTGACCTCCACAAACCCAAGTTCAAGGAAGTAGTCGTCAAACGCGTTTTCAAACACCGCAAAATCCCATCCCGGCCCGTTAGTGATCGGCGGATCAAAGGTCAGTGTAACAAATCCGCCGTCGCCCAGGCTCATGGCCCCTTTTTCGCCGGCTTTTCCGATGACGTCATCACAGCTGCCCGCAGAGGCCGGGCCCATTTCGGGTCTGGCAATGTTGATGGGGCCGCGGACGACTTCACAACCTGTGGCCCAGCCAATGAAAACTGTGGAATCTTTATGTATGGCGGTTGTTTCGGGGTGCCCTGCCGGCGGAGCAAACTGGCCCAGGGCAGTGAAAGGAAACAACCACCCCGCGGCCACTGCAAAAACAGCCAAATATAGCGCAAAGTGCAGAGTGTCTTTTGTTCTTACCATTTTACGGGGTGGCGTTTGTATGTGATTGTTTTATGATTATCGCAAGTTTACCCGGGAAGAGGGGACTGGCGTGGTGGTGTTTGTGTGTTATCGTTTGATGATCCGCTGGCTGTGGCGGAAGTTTTTTCCATCCATGATGGCCATATAGATCCCGTCCGGCAGGGATGAGAGGTCAACAGGGCTGCCCGGGTTAATTCCGGCGGAATAAACCAGCCGTCCGGCCATATCCATAATGCGAAGATCAACAGGTTCATTACGCTGATTTTCAGGCATCATGATATGCACCTGATCCCGGACCGGGTTGGGGTAGATCAGGGGCTGCTGTTCATTTTCAATGGCCGCAACCGGGGTGGGATCATTGTCATCCCAGGTGGTGACCTCACCGATACAGAGATAAGCCGGTGTGTTCATCCCGTAATCTCCCACATCGGAAGAGCTCAGGCGGAGTTCAAGACTGTCGACCGGGCCGAGTCCTTCCAGTGAAATGCCTTCCCAGCTGTCCACAATATAATTGTTCTCATTGTTTTCAAAACGATAATCGGCCAGGTAAAACTCTTTTTCTCCTGCGGAGTCTCCATCGTGCCACGCCACTAAGGTCAGCAGAAACCAGTCCGGATCATTTCCGTCTTCTCCGCCGAATTTTTTGGAAAAGTCATCTCCGTCGCGCATGGCGATGGCGGAGTATGTGTTGTTGGTCACCACTATTTCTCTGAAATACCCCCCTTTGGCGTCTTCGTCAGGATATAAAAACATGCTGTTTTCGTATGTGCTGGGGTCGGACACGTATACAACGGCATAATTCGGGTTCTCGCCATAAGGCTCACCGGTAAAAGCACTATAATGATTCCCGTAGCCAGGGGTTTCGTTGTCAGTGACATTGGACACTGCAAAACCGCTCCAGCTGTAGGTATCTTCATCCCACCAGGTAAAATAGTTGGGAAAGAAAACATTGCCGCTTTCAAAACCTCCGGAATCATCGGAACCGTTCCAGTGACTTTCCTCATCCAGTTCAATTTCGCTGAAGTCTGACGTGGTTTGCCCGTGAAGGGACATACTTGATACGCAAATGAATACTGCGGCCCCCAGGAAGGTGGCTGCCACGTTCATGATTTTTTTAAGGGTAGAAGTTTGATGCATGTGATTGATTTTAATTGGTTTTAAATTTTCGATTATGAGTTGCTTCAGTTGTTATTCCTTTCCTGCGATATGTGCAGGCTGACTCCGGCTCTTGCGTGCCGCAACGGCATGGGGCGGCCTTTCATTACTTCATACGCCTGATTCCACAGATTCGTGACGGTGGTAAAAACCGACAAGGTGTTCCGGTTCATCCTGGTCTGCCACT
>SKUN01000159.1 GCA_007129945.1 Bacteroidales bacterium | reverse complement strand
TTTCTTTCAAAAAAAAGCCATAATTTTGCCTTCCCGGGAAGAAACCTTAATTTTCTATTTAAACCCTATAAAACAGCGAATTATGAAACCACTGGTAAGTATTATTATGGGAAGCACATCAGATATGCCGGTCATGGAGCAGGCCGCCAAATTTTTTGATGAAATGGAGATCCCCTTTGAGATCAATGCACTTTCGGCCCACAGAACACCGGAACGCGTGATGGAGTTTTCTGAAAATGCACACAAAAGAGGGGTTAAAGTGATTATTGCAGGGGCCGGTGGTGCCGCCCACCTGCCGGGCGTGATCGCGGCCGGAACCACCCTGCCTGTGATCGGGGTGCCTGTTCGCTCCTCGCTTTCCATTGACGGTTGGGACAGTATTTTGTCCATCCTGCAAATGCCCGCCGGCATTCCAGTAGCCACCGTGGCCCTTGACGGTGCAAAAAACGCTGCCATCCTGGCCACCCAGATCCTCGCCCAAAGCGATACGAAGATCAACGAAAAACTTCAGGCGTTTAAGGCGGGGTTAAAAGAAAAGGTGGTGAAAGCCAACGAAGACCTCAAGAAGGTAAGTTTCCGCCACAGGGTCGTATAAGAGCCACAGAGTCGTAATAAGAGTTATTTCAGACGTCAATCCTCAAAAGGAGGATCCACACTGTGCGCAGGTTTCTGCAACTGTGTCGCTCAGGAGGGTTTTTCGACCCTTCTTCAGCTTTAGTCTGAAACAGTACGTGGTACAAACGGAAAAGTAATTATTTTGGCGCAAACAATCTGTGCCAATGAATTACTATTCCGTTTTTTGTTTGTCCTGCACCCTTTTGCTCCTCCCCCTGAGCCTTGCCGGATCTGACAGCTTCCTTTCCGGGGGCAGAGCAGCAGCCATGGCCAATGCTTCGGTGGCCATTTACGATACCTGGTCCGTCAGTCATAACCAGGCGGGTATGATGCATACAGAAAATGTCACTGCGGCCCTTTACACAGAAAACCGTTTCCTGCTTCCGGAATTATCACGCGCAAGTTTCGCCGTTATCATTCCCTTTTCAGGCAGTACATTGGGGGTAAGTTTCAATGGTTTCGGCAGTTCACTCTACCGGGAAGGAAAAGCAGGCATCGCTTATGCCAGGTCATTCGGAGATAAGTTGTCAGCAGGCTTGCAGATCAGCTACCACTTTGCAGCCCTAGCTGACGGGTACGGACAAAGTGGTACAGCCGTAGCGGAGTTGGGCATTATTTATGAACTGAAGCCCGGGTTACAGATCGCTTCCCATGTTTTCAACCCCACCAGGGCCGGACGCTCAGGCTGTGCCAGGCCGGGGTCCTGCACAAATATTTCCACAGTTATCCGGACTGGCTTATCCTACAGTTTTTCCGACAAAGTCAGACTGAATCTGGAAACGGCTAAAGACATCCGCTTCCCTCCGGTATTCAGGGCTGGTGTTGAATATGTTGCCGGAGAGGCATTTGTATTCCGGACGGGGGTCAGTACAAGGCCTGTGCAAAATGCGTTCGGGATAGGGTTTCGGAGAGGTCGCCTGAAAATAGACCTGGCCGCGACCTATCACTATGCCCTCGGCTATTCACCGGGTGTGGCAATGATTTACACCCTGAAGTGACTGCGCTAAAAAACAACCATCAGGGCCCGCAAACCTTTATGTGACACTTCACCATGTATCGTTCAGACCCGCATATAATCCTGAGTTTCACAATCGCCGGCACCCTCGCCTTGCTGTTTCTCCCTATATTGTGTGGCTGCAGCATCCGGGCAGCAAACACAGCAATTCCGCCCGCGATTAACGGCAAGCAGGAGGATCCTGTCACGGATGAATTGCAACAATTGATCTTCTCCTACGTCGAAGACCTGCTGGAAACCCAGGAAGGTGAAACGGATTACGGCAGTATCGTCGAAATACTGGAGTCGCTGGCGGTCCATCCCCTTAACCTCAACAGTGCTTCCGCTGATGAGCTCAGGCAGTTGTTCATGCTGAGTGAATGGCAAATCAGTCAGCTTATGCAGCATATTGACAGTCACGGAAACCTGATCAGCATCTATGAACTCCAGGCCATTGAAGGCTTCACCCCTTCCGACATCAGGGCCATCGAACCCTTTGTAACCGTCAGCGACGACCTCCCCCGCCGTCATTTCATACGCTCAAACATCATGGATGAAGGAGAAAACGTATTGTTTCTGCGTTACCAGCAACTGCTGGAGCAACAGAAAGGTTTCAGCGACATAACTCCAGAGGAGCTGCTGGCCAATCCCAACGCCAGGTACCCGGGAAGCCCCCTCCGGCTCTATGCCAGGTATCGGTTTACCTGGTATCAGAACATCAGCCTCGGGATTACTGCCGAAAAAGACCCCGGTGAAGAGTTTTTCACAGGCAGTCAGCCCAAAGGATTTGATTTCTATTCTGGTCATTTCTTCCTGAAGGATATGGGAAGAATCAAAGTATTGTCGCTGGGTGACTTCCAGGCCCAATTCGGGCAGGGGCTGACATTCTGGTCAGGCATGGGATTCGGAAAAAGCACTGAGGGGATCGGTGTCAAGAAAAACGGGCTGGGCCTGCGGCCCTACACTTCGGTGGACGAAAACAACTTTCTGCGCGGGGCAGGGATTACCATTCAAGTTGGCCCGGTCGAAGTCACTGGCTTTTACTCATCCAAATACAGGGATGCCTCTGTGGCACAGTCAGACAGCCTGACAGGTGAACCCCTGACAATCACCAGCCTCCGGCAAAGCGGCCTGCACCGCACCCCGGGGGAGCTGGCCGGAAAAAATGCCGTGCAGGAAAGAATCGGCGGAGGCAATATTACCTTTCGGCGAAAAAGACTGAAAGTGGGCTTAACCGGATACATGTTCCGGCTGGGAGCCGAATATCAGCGAAACCTGACGTTTTACAATCAGTTTGATTTCAGCAGCAACCATTACCACGGAGCGGGGCTGGACTACAGTTACCTGCATCGGAATATGCATTTTTTCGGTGAAACAGCCTTCGGAGGCAATGGAAAAATGGCGTTGATCAACGGGATGATGATCAGTCTGCACAGGCAGTTTTCGCTGGCGCTCATACACCGGCATTATGATCCTGCCTATCAGTCACCTTTTGCTGCTGCTTTTGGCGAAAACAGCAGAACAACGAATGAAAAAGGGCTGTACCTTGGGGTAAAGATGCAGCTTTCTCCACGGCTGACAGTATATGGTTATGCCGATCATTTTTCCTTCCCCTGGATGAGGTTTCGCACCTATATGCCATCACACGGGAGCGATTACCAGCTCAACCTGGACTTTGAGCCATCGAATGAAACCCGGGTTTCATTCCGGTTCAGGCGTAAAAATAAACCACTTAACAATAACGAAAGCAGCAGCCGTCAAACAGCAAGTAGTCATGTCCGTTTCCTGGAAAAGGTTTGCAGGTCGCAATACAGAATGAACCTCAGCTATCATATTTCTCCTTCCATAAACCTCAGGGGAAGGATGGAGTTCATGACTCACCGGCATGGAGACCAAAAGGAATCAGGATTTCTGCTCTACCAGGATATACTTTACCGAAACGCCAGGCATCCGCTGGCACTGACTTTCCGTTTCGCCCTGTTTGACACGGAAGGATTCGATTCCAGAATATACGCCTACGAACATGATGTGCTGTATGCTTTCTCCTTTCCTTTTTACTCCGATCAGGGGATGAGAACCTATATGGTGGCAAGATGGCGACTACTCCGGAATGTAGACCTGTATGCACGGCTGTCCCGCACCATGTACATCAACAGAACCCATTCAGGATCCGGGCTGGATCGTATTGAAGGGCCCACGCGTACCGAAGTTAAAGCCCAGGTCAGGCTGCGCTTTTAATGAAGCCCATATCTATTTTTTTTTACCTTTGCCGCGTTGAAACCTATTTGTTAATCAGTAAATGCACAGATTATGATATTCCTTTATGCTGTTATCGGCTATCTCGTCTTGTTAATGGGTATTTCCGTTTACAAAAGTTTCATGGTCAAAAACCAGGAAGATTTCATGGTGGCCGGCCGTTCTGTTTCCACGGCACGGCTGGTGGGCACCTTGCTTTGTACCTGGATGGGGTCGGGGAGTCTGCTGGCGGGTGCCGGACTTGCCGCCAATGTGGGATTCTCCGAACTATGGATGGCAGCGGGAGCCTGGCTGGGGATCATCATTGTGTTTTTCCTGGCTGCAAGGGTCAGGCGGATAGCTGAGTACACAGTTCCGGACATCCTTGAATTACGCTATAACAAATGGGCCCGGATACTCGGAACCGTCGTAATCGTCATTGCATATACAACCATTGTGGGCTACCAGTTCAGGGCCGGTGGTTTTGTCCTGGACCTTGTTGCAGGCATCCCTGAATGGCAGGGTGTGCTGCTCACGGCTGCTTTCATTATCACTTTTACTGCATTTGCGGGGATGATGTCCATTGTTTCGGTGGATATTATTAACGGAGCTGTGATCACCGTGGCCATGCTGATCGCTGCGCCAGTGGTCTACTTTCATATCGGGGGGGCTGAGCATCTCACAACTGCCCTTGACCCCTCCCATTTCCAGATATTCGGGGATAACAACTTTTTCTGGGCCATGGGTATATTCCTCCCCACCTTCTTTCTCTTACTGGGAGAGTCCAACATGTACCAGAAATTCTTCTCCGCCAAGAATGAGAAATCGGCCAAGAAGGCTGTATTATTTTGGGTGTCAGGTACCATTGTCGTGGAAACTGCACTGGCCTCACTGGCAATTTTTGCCTTCAGCCACTTTAATGTACTGGATCATGCAAATGAGATGTTCCTGTCCAGCGAAAACGCAGAACGGATCATTCTGCACACGGCACGTTACGGAACAGAGGTAGGCCTGCCTGTTTGGGGAGGGTTGCTTTTGCTGGCTGCCTCCGTGGCCATTATCACCTCCACGGGTAACAGCTTTCTGCTGACTCCTTCCACCAATTTGACACGGGATGTCTATCAGCGATTTATCAACAGGGCAGCCAACCCTGACAAGATTGTGATTTTCCAGCGTGTAATGGTGGTACTGCTCGGATTGCTTGCTTACCTGATACTGACTCAGTTTGAAACCATCCTGGCCATGGCCCTGACTGCCTATACCATGGTGGGGGCCGGACTGACACCGGCATTGCTGGCCGCCTTCCTTTGGAAACGGGTCACTACAGAAGGCGGAGTGGCTTCCATTGCCACCGGTATGGGTGTCACACTGATCATTACCATTATCAACTCAGTTTTGAACAGCCTTTATGGAACACAACTGCTGAATGAACAATACATTATTCTGCCTGCGGCAAGTGCATCGATCCTGGTGCTGATCATCGTTTCACTGGCCACCAGGCCCGATCCGGAGAGCAAATGGGGCCGTTTTTACACCAAAGAAACTTCCCTGGCCAAAGCCATGGAAGAGGTAAAGAGTGATGTCCCGGAAGAAATTGAAGGACAAACCAGGCAAGAATAACAAGCATATAAGCTGTCAGCCCTTTCAAGTCTGCGTCCTGCAGTCTGCAGGCCACACTGAAACAATTACCATCCCGGGAGGAAATTAAGCCCCCAGACGCTTTCCTGAATTCCCCTGGTGTGGAACGGGAAAGCAAGATAAGGCTCCAGGATGATGGCGCCGAAAAGATTAACCCTCAGGGACGGTCCCGTGCTGAAAACAGGAAACCGCTTGCCCGGTTCGTCTGCTTTGGAAGCAGTCAGCGTAATACGGCTGTCACTGTTCCATGCCACACCCGCATCCAGGAACCAGGCCAGTTCGGTGAAGAAGAACCCGCTGGAAATGAGCGCAAGCTCTTCAGGGCCGGTAAAAGGCACCCTGACCTCCAGGCCGCCGAGCAGTACCCGGCTACCAAGGAGTTTACTGAATGCCTGGTCGACACCGTTCCGGCCGAAAGTTTGCTCGATCTGATTGAGGGTGGAATAATCATATCCTCTGACATACCCGGGATAACCCAGATACTGGGGGTAAAACAGGTCATTTTCAGGTTCACGGCCATATCTTCCGTAATGGATCCCCCTGACTGCAAAGGTAAATGGCTGTGCACGGTAATAATACCTGTAATCTGCTGTCAGGTTATACAGATCCACTCGTCCGAACATTTTTTCCACTCCGAAACGATATCGCCATCCCGCCATGGGTGAGGCCATCCCGAAAAAGGAGTTGTCTCCCACATAGGCCAGATTCAGCCGCGACAGGATGAAGCTGCTTGGCTCCAGGTCGGTAAGGCGCTCACGGCTTTCCCCCACCCTGAATCCCTGGTGGTAATAATTATTGATCGCATCTATCCGGAAGTAATACAAAGCAAGACTGCCACCGGCCTCAAGCCGCCTTGTGGTGGAAAACGGGTAATAGGCATACATGGCCAGTTGGTCCTGAAATGTCCGCTGTTGCAACAGTTGCAGGTTATCCACATAAACTGCATCGTCCCCGATATGCATGGTATCCCGGACCATTCTCAGGCTTGCAAAAGAATAAGGAATGTGGGAAGCAGTCGCTCCCCAGTTTATACGGCTTTTCTGGTTGAGGTAGCCTGCCATGGCCCCAAAATCATATATTTCACCATTCACCGCTACCTGGGCAAACAACTGATTGTCGCCGGTAATGTCAGTGAACATCATGGCCACTCCACCTGCCATACCGGTTCCGTAGCGGCTTGTTGCCATCCCGATTCCGGTACTGCCGATATAGGACAAACTGAAGCGGGGTTCGAAAGGTTTTTCTGCAAAAGAATCCACCGGGAAAATACCCGCGTATGGCTCCACTTCCAGGCTATGGTCAACGATCAGGTCAGCCTGGGCCTCAAAAGGCGGCAGCACGGAAGCGGTCATATCCACAGCCATCGGGTCCACCTGCTCACGCTGAAATTCATCGGGAGCTGCACGGTATATGGTATACTCACCGGCCTGGTAATGGCTGTAAACAATTTCCCCCGTTTCTCTTGAGACACTGAAGGCCGGGGTATTATGGGTGATGCCGCTGATCCCTGTATAATAATCGGTCAGCCTGAACAGATCTCCGTTGTCGAGGGTATAGAAGTACAGGTTGCGGAATCCGTCGCTATTTGAAAGAAAATAAATCCCTTCACCGTCCGGTGAAAAAACGGGGTTCAGGTTTTCTGCCCCGGGAAACACATCCAGCACGGCAATTGTGCGCGAATCATTTTCAAGATCCATCACACCGAGATTCTTGGTCATATTCACCTTCTCTACGCTCTGTTGAACGGTTTGCGGGCGATCGGTAGCGAAAGCCAGGTAACGCCCGTCAGCAGAAAAAGCGGCATGGGCATAGGAATACCTGTCAT
Source organism: Bacteroidales bacterium (assembly GCA_007129945.1). Classification (GTDB taxonomy): domain Bacteria; phylum Bacteroidota; class Bacteroidia; order Bacteroidales; family UBA7960; genus PUPG01. The sequence continues at coordinate 1,939 of SKUN01000159.1, read as the reverse complement.
TGGTCAGCCTGGTGACCTCCTTTGTCTCCAGGTTGTATCGATACAGGTCAGACCGCCCGTCTACCAATCCGTTAAATACAATATATGATCCGTCGGGAGACCAGGTGGGGTTATTGAATGAGGGTACCCCGGGGATCCGTATTTCACGGGAACGTCTGGGCCGGTTTGCATCTACGATCACCAATTGGTTAACCCCCTTTTTGATCGCCACATGGGCAAATTGTTTTCCGTCGGGTGACCAGGTACCCCGTGACTCGAAAAAATTGTACCCATCAATGTCACCCCCCCTTGTCGCACTGGCAAGTGTATGCCTGATCTCCCCGGTGGAAGCATCGGCAAGATAAAGGTCGATAGACAGCAACGCCCTCTCAGAAAAAAATGCAACCAATTGACCGTCGGGGCTGAAAGCAGGACTGATGTTGATCCTGCCACCGGCATTGTCATATGAGATCAACGTCTGTCCGACAGGGGTGTGCCGTTCTTCTCCGCCGATCAAAGGTTCATAATGGCTTTCATAAGCTTCCCGCCAAAACCTGTTGACCCCTCGTTCTGAAAGCCCCACAACACGCTCCAGCGCACGGCTGTAGCCAAATTTGGCTGTTTCCCTGAAATACGGGACAATCAGTGAATCACCCCAGGTACGTCCGAAAAAAGATACAAAAGCCTGTCCGTAACGGTAAGGGTTGTATTCATATCCCCTGGTCATATCCTCAAGGGTGGGAAAGTCATCCTGGTGAATGGCATCACGCATGATCATGGCGGTATGGGAGTCAAGACTTCCGAGGGAGAAATATTCTGCCATTCCCTCAACCAGCCATAGCGGAAGGTTGCGCATGGAATTCAACGACAGTGAATCATCATTGAACATGGCCCGGTACTGAAATACGTGTACCAGCTCGTGACCGATCACATGGTCGGTCTGGGCATTTGTTTCGAGAATGGGCATAACCACCCTGTTGCGCAAAGATTCTGTCACCCCCATGGTTCCCACACCAATCATTGAACTGATGGCAGTGGTTTGCTGGAAATCGGGATGATTGGCGTACATCAGGATGGGATTCTGGGTCTCAAATGTATCCTTGAACAATTTTTGATGGCGCTTATACCATCTTTCATAGGTTTGTGCCATCCATGTCGGGATAGAATCGTCCTCGAAATAGTGGTATATATCAAAATTAGGAGTTTCGTAAACCTTGAAGTCAAAAGTCTGGTAACTGGGTTTATTGCGGCCAAAATACTGCGCCTGGCTTTCTAAAGGAAAAATCAGCGCAACAAGCACAAGGAGAACCCCCGGCCGCAGTAAAAAGTTTCGTTTAATGGAGATCATAGCTAAGAAGTTTTGAGATGCGGATCACATCGAAAAAAAGCATGGTAAATCACCCGAAAAAGGTATTTTAAAGGTACAAAAATTATTCCAGTTCGTCAGTTACATAACCCATGTACAAAAAAACATAAACATTTGTTCAACAACATCTTAACATTACATGTATTTATAACAATCTCATATCTATATTTTTGCAATTATTTAATTTTTAGCTTTTTATAGCTATTTACCAAGGTGAAGTATGCATTTTTTTTTGCAATTTTGCAGAACTAAAAAAAGCCATATGACAGAGTCAGAAAATTATTTCAGTCAGTTCAGGCAACACATTATCGGCATTGACAAGGAATATAAAAGTCCTTACGGGATGCAAAAGATCATTTATGCTGACTGGATCGCCAGCGGTCGCATGTATGCCCCCGTCGAAAAAGTCATCACGGAACGATTCGGGCCTTTTGTCGCCAACACCCATACCGAGGCCAGTGAAACAGGTACGCTGATGACCAATGCTTACCACCATGCCCATCAGCTGATCAAAAAGCACGTAAATGCAGGCCCGGAAGATGTGATCATCACCGCGGGCAGCGGAATGACCACTGTCATCAATAAATTCCAGCG
>SKUN01000147.1 GCA_007129945.1 Bacteroidales bacterium | reverse complement strand
GCAGGGAAAAAACAGGAGATACAGGGGGAACCCGGCAGCCCGGCAAAAACAACAGCCAGGGCTACCACACAATAGAAACATTGCTCTATCCTGTAGGGCTGTACGATGCCCTGGAGGTGGTTCCGGCACCTGATCAGCAATTGCTGTTCAAAAAAAGCGGGATTCCCCTTCCAAACGACGGAAAGCCAAACCTCTGTCTCCGCGCCTATTACCTCCTCAAAGACGCCATATGGCAGCGAACAACCTCCATATTGCCGGCCGTTCATATACATCTTCATAAAAAAATCCCCGCAGGATCAGGACTGGGAGGAGGCAGTTCTGATGCAGCTTTTATGCTTTTAATGCTCAATGAACTATTTCGTTTAGATCTGACCATTAAAGAGCTGGCCTCACTGGCCGGACAACTGGGGAGTGACTGTCCGTTTTTTATACACAAACAACCGATGCTGGCTTCGGGAAGGGGAAACATCCTTCGTCCCGCAGGGCATATCAACCTAAAAAATTACCACCTGCTAATCGTCATTCCGCCTGTTCATATCAGTACAGCAGAGGCCTATAGGCTTGTCACCCCGGCGGAGCCAGAAAAGAAACCCGCGGAATTACTTCAGGAACCCTTAGCAATGTGGCAGGGCCGATTGGTCAATGATTTTGAAAATGCGATCTTTCCGAAACATCCACGCCTGAAAAAAATCAAGGAAACACTGCTGGCCAAAGGCGCCGTTTATGCTTCCATGAGCGGCAGTGGATCAGCAATTTACGGCATTTTTCAACATACTCCGCCAGCTGGTGACCTGAGCGGTCTTCTCCCCGGATGCAAGATTACAGAAGCACCCCACCCCGTTTTATAAAAAATATTAAATTTGTGCGGTTACAGAGATCAATCACGAAAGTGAGAAGGTATTTTCTGATTGCTTAATGTTCACAAAAACACAAAGCCATGCAAAAACTTACGATTTTATTCACTTTACTATGGTTGACGCTTCCTGCTGTTCAGGCAGACGAGGTACTTACGCCGCACAAGGTTCTTGACCTTGAAACTGTGAGCGAGGTGGCCATATCACCCGACCAGAATTACATTGCTTTTACCCTGAACGTTCCACGGCCCTTTGCCCACGATGCGGGAACAGACTACCGCGAACTTTATGTGTATGATGTGGAGCGTGATGAAATTCTCCCTTTCATGACAGGTGAACAACGCATCTTCGGAATTGGATGGACTCCGGCAGGAGATGCCGTAACTTTTCGCGCCAACCTGCCTGGGGTTTCCGGGGTGCAGGTATACAAACTGAGCCTGCGCGGTGGTGCACCCCGGCCACTGACCAACCACTTCAACAGCGTGATCAGCCATGCCTTTATTGATGAAGACAGGCTCGCCTTTGTGGCTCAGGGACAGGGAAAAGAAGGCCAGGCCAAAATGCGCGATATGGGCCTTCGCGTAGAAATATTCGAAGAGGAGTGGGTCCACCGCAACCTCTATGTACAGAATCTGCAGACCGGCGAAGCCCGCCAACTCACCGAAGGTGGTACCGTATTTGATTTTACGATCAGCCCCGACGGAAGATATGCCGCCGCAGCCATTGCCCCACGAAACCTGGTAGACGACAGCTACATGTTCAAGGACATCCACCTGGTTGACCTGGAAACCGGGGAATATGAAATGATCATGGACATCCCCGGAAAACTGGGAAACATGGCCTTCAATTCCGACGGCACGAAGCTGGCTTTCCGGGCGGCAAGTAAAATGGAGGATGCCGTAGTAGGCAGCCTGTTTGTGATCGATACAGACACCGAACTGGAATTCGAAGAACTGCGAAACTACGCGGAAGGGATGGAACTTTCGGTCATTGACTTTGCCTGGAAAGATGACAACACCCTGCTTTATGCCGCTGAAGAGGGCGTCGATATCGTACTGAGTGAACAGCTGCTGGACGAGGACGACCGCACCATCCTCATCGAACCTGAGATGGTTGTTTTTGGCAGCTTTCAGCTGGTTAACGACATGATCGCCATGTCAGGGAATACCTGGGAACATCCCAACGAACTTTACACCTTCAACCTGAACACCGGCCAGCTGGTGCGTCATACCGACCACAATCCCTGGCTGGAGGATATCCGCCTGGCCCCGCAGCGCAAGATCGTGTATGACGCCCGCGACGGAATGGATATCCAGGGCGTGCTGATCTACCCCCTTGATTACCAGGAAGGGGAAACCTACCCGCTGATCAACTGGATCCACGGAGGTCCTGAGGCCGCTGTGCAAAACGGATGGAACACCCATTACAACCGCTGGGGTCAGGTGGCCGCAGCAAGGGGTTATTTCGTATTCATGCCCAACTACCGCGCCAGCTCAGGACGGGGTGTGGACTTCACCATGGCCGGCTATGGCGACCTGGTTGGCGTGGAATACGATGACGTACTGGACGGCATCGATCACCTGATTGAGATCGGCTATGTTGACATAGACCGCGTAGGCATAGGCGGCGGGTCATACGGGGGCTATTTCTCCGCCTGGTCTGCCACACGGCACACTGACCGGTTCGCTGCTGCTGTGATGTTTGTAGGGATATCCAACCAACTTTCCAAGCGCCACACCACCGACATCCCTTGGGAGGATTATATGGTACACTGGGGATACTGGAACCACGAGGACTGGGAAGATGTATACAGCCGAAGCCCGGTGAAATACGCCCATCACAGCCTCACCCCCACCCTGATCCTTCACGGAGATTCCGATCCCCGTGTACACCCTCAGCAAAGTCTGGAAATGTACAGGGCCCTGAAGATGCACGGATGTGCGGCCACGCGCCTGATCTGGTACGGCAACGAAGGACATGGAAACTCCAGAAATGTACACAGGCTGGATTACCTGGTTCGCACCATGGAATGGTTTGATTTCTATCTGCTGGAAGGCAATCAACGTGATGAAAAACCAGGAAAATATCCTGAACTGGGCATTGAGTAATCAGACAGTCAATGGTGATTGGCCATTGGCTGTCATTTTTTTAACCACAAAATAAATCCCTACATGTCACCCCAGAACCCGAAAAGTTTCTTTGGACGTTTTTTCACCAAGTCACTTGATGTGATCGAAGTGGTGGGTAATCGCCTTCCACACCCGGCCACCATTTTTGCCATGCTGGCCGGGCTGGTTATCCTGATTTCTGCCATTTCATACTGGATGGGTGTTTCTGCCATACACCCCGTTGACGGCAGAATCATTGAAGTCAATAACCTTTTGAGTGCCGACGGTTTTCGCTGGATATACACCAGCATGCTGGATAACTTCCTGCAATTCCCGCCACTGGGTTATGTGCTGGTTGTCATGATAGGTATCGGCCTGGCCGAGGGCACCGGTTTGTTTGCCGTAATGATCCGTGCGCTGGTACTGGGAGCCCCCAAGAAGCTGATCACTGCCGCGGTTGTAACAGCAGGTATCATCTCCGGCCTGGCGGTTGAGGCAGGCTATGTAATCCTCATCCCGCTGGGAGCCATGATTTTCCACGGCATCGGACGGCACCCCATGGCAGGACTGGCAGCCGCATTTTGCGGGGTCAGCGGAGGATTCGGTGCCAATTTCGTCATCGGATCCATCGACCCTATTCTGGCCGGAATATCCACCTCGGCCGCACAGCTCATCATTCCGGACATGGTCGTGAACCCTGCGGTCAACTACTACTTCATGATCATTTCCAGTTTCGTGGTCCTGTTCGTAGGTACTTATGTCACCGATCGAATCGTTGAACCCAGGCTGGGTAAATACCAGGGGCCGGCAGAACGCCTGGCCATTGAGCAATTAAAGCCTGAAGAGCACAAAGGACTGAGGTGGGCCGGTATTGCAGCGCTCGCCTTTGTGATCCTGGGCGCCCTGACCGTGATTCCGGAAAACGGCCTGCTGCGCGACCCCGAAACCGGTTCCGTGCTGCACTCCCCGTTCTTTGACGGCATCATCATCGGTATATTGCTATTCTTCTTTATCCCCGCCCTGGTTTACGGGCGCATTGTAGGGACCATCAGGAACGACAAGGATCTGATGAAACACATCATTGCCTCCATGAAAGGCATGGGCGGCTACATCGTACTGGTCTTTTTTGCGGCCCAGTTCGTCTATTTCTTCAATGAATCCAACCTCGGTCTTATTATCGCCATTGAAGGAGCAGCTGGCCTTCGTGATGTCGGCCTGACAGGGCCGGTACTCATCGGTGCATTTGTACTCCTTTCGGCCTTCATCAACTTGTTTATGGGAAGTGCCTCAGCCAAGTGGGCCATTATCGCCCCGGTATTCATCCCCATGCTGATGCTGCTTGACAATGCTTATCATCCGGGCATCACCCAGGCGGCTTTCCGCATCGGCGACAGCCTCACCAATCTGGTAACTCCAATGATGAGTTATTTCGCCCTGATCGTAACTTTCGCCCAAAAGTATGATGAGAAATACGGCATCGGAACCATCATTTCAACCATGCTGCCCTACACCATCATTCTGGGTGTCATATGGATCGCAACCCTGATGCTTTGGGTATGGCTGGGTATCCCGCTTGGACCCGACGGACCGATATACATCAATTAATCAGTTGACCGGGTCGCAGATGGATCGTGTCACAAACATGCCTCGCCCCGGATATACAGCAGGTTCAGCCAGGATATAAAGCTAATTCAGTCGAAACCACACCACAAATAAGCAAACGGGCGTCAACAAGGTCAGACTAAATGACCCGGCAATGACGCCCGTTTTCTTTCCGGCCGGATACTTTTACATCCGCTCCGGCACCCGGATACCAAGTAGCCCCATACCATTACGTATGGTCCGTGCAGTAAGCTCCGAAAGGCATAAACGAAAGTCACTCACAAATTGATCGGGCTCATTCAGGATAGAATGATCGTGGTAAAACTGATTGAATTCCCGGGCCACCTCATACGTGTAATTGGCTATCCGGGCAGGACTCATTTCTTCTGCCGCCTCTTTTACCACCCCGGGAAAGTCATAGATGGTTTTGATCAGTTGTTTCTCTTTCTCTTGCAGCTGAATGTCAGCCGGGAAACCATGTGCATTGACAAGGCGCTCCTCCCCTGCTGTTCGTAAGACGGAGCAAATCCTTGCGTGGGTATATTGGATAAACGGACCCGTGTTCCCGTTAAAATCAATGGACTCTTCCGGGTTAAACAACATATTCTTTTTGGGATCCACTTTCAGGATAAAATATTTCAGTGCCCCCAGGCCGATGATTTGGTACAACTCCTTTTTCTCGATATCATTGAAGTCCTGGGTTTTCCCAAGTTCCTCTGTCATACGCCGGGCCGTCTCCTCCATTTCATCCATCAGGTCATCGGCATCAACCACAGTTCCCTCCCGGGACTTCATTTTACCTGCAGGTAGTTCCACCATACCATAACTCAGGTGGTATATGGCATCGGCATATGGTTTATCCAGCTTTTGCAACACTTTTTTCAGGACATTGAAGTGATGATTTTGCTCATTCCCGACCACATAAACCATTCGTCCCGGCTGGTAATCATCGTAGCGAAGCTGGGCCGTCCCGATATCCTGAGTCATGTACACGGAAGTTCCGTCAGCACGCAGCAACAATTTATCATCAAGTTTGTCGTCTTGCAGGTCAGCCCAAACTGAGCCATCTTCTTTTTTATAAAGTCCGTCATTTTTAAGACCTTCAAGTACCGTTTCCTTCCCGAGGAGGTAAGTATCCGACTCATAATAAATCTTATCAAAGTCCACTCCCAGGCGCCGGTAGGTGGCATCAAACCCATCATACACCCAACCGTTCATCTGCTTCCAGATATCCACTACCTCACGGTCACCGGACTCCCAGCGAAGCAAAAGCTCCCGGGCTTCCTGCATAAGCGGGGCCTGGTTCCGGGCTTCCTCTTCACTGAGACCCTTACTCTCCATCAGCTCCCTGGCCTGTACGCGAAGCTCACGCTCAAACAGCACGTAGTATTCGCCCACAAGCTTATCCCCCTTTTTTCCGGAGCTTCCGGGAGTTTCCCCATTACCAAAACACATCCAGGCGAGCATGGACTTGCAAATGTGAATACCCCGGTCGTTGACCAGGTTCACCTTCACCACTTCCCTGCCGGCCCCCTCCAAAATACAGGCAACCGAATAACCCAGCAGGTTATTCCGGATATGCCCCAGGTGCAGGGGTTTATTCGTATTGGGAGAGGAATACTCCACCACAACAGGGCCCCGCGCTTTCACTTGCGGCTGTTTTCCCGGCTTAATAAGCCCAAACGCCTCGTCACCACTGTAATTTTTTAAAAAATTAAGCCAGAACCCCTTGGTAAGGCTTAAATTCAGAAATCCCTTCACCACATTGAAGCTTTCCACCTCTTCCAGTTTCTCCACCAGTATGTCACCAAAATAACCGGCCGTGTCTTCCGGTGACCGGCGCATCAGCCCCACAAAGGGAAAAACCACCAATGTAAGGTCACCCTCAAAATCCTTCCTTGTTCTCTGTAGCACCACTTGCCCCGGCTTTATTTCCCGGCCCGACAATTCACTGACTGAAGCTTCGACGATCTGCGCAATCCGGTCTTCAATATTCATTTTTAAGTAATTATTTTGGGATTCAAAATTACCTGTTTCCAGGGTATTCCCCCTTTCCGGGATATTCCCCCTTTCCAGGATATTCCCCGTTTCCAGGATATTCCCCCTTTCCAGGATATTCCCCGTTTCCAGGATGTTCCCCGTTTCCAGGGTATTCCAGCTGTCCAGCATATTCCCCGTTTCCAGGGTTCGAAACCGGGCAACCCCCGGCAAAAAAAATATACATACTTATACTGGGTATTCCAGAACAACCAATGAATTCCCTCCAACAACCGGAGTCGCAGCCGGAAAACTGAAAACAGGCCCCAGCCCCTCCGGCCAGCGGGCATCCCCTCCAGTACAAAAAACAACCACAAAGATACATCTTTTACCCCTAACGTATGCCCCACTCAGGATCATAGGAACCAACAACCTCCCAGCCTCGTCCAATGCCCACAGGCAACCCCCACATCACTCAGCCCATGAGAACCAACAACCGGAGGCGCGTCAGCGCCGACTAACCGGAGGGGCGTTAGCCCCGACTAACCGGAGGCGCGTCAGCGCCGACCAACCGGAGGGGCGTTAGCCCCGACTAACCGGAGGGTGCGAAGCACCCGACTATCTTTAAAAAAACATCGTCATTGCCACACCGAAGTATATCAGCAACCCGGTAATATCCACAAGGGTTGTAATGGCCGGACTGGCAGCCACGGCAGGGTCACCCCCCAGCCGCTTAACCACCAGGGGAAGACTGGCCCCGAGAAGGGTAGCTGAAACAACCTGAAGACTCAGTGCAAGCGCGATCCCGAATGCCATATAAAACAAATTGTATTGCTCCGGTATATCCGCGTTCCATGATAAAAACAGCACTTTCCCATATCCGATCGCACCAAGAACCACGGCCACCATAATGGATATCCGGGCTTCTTTATACAGGATCATCAGCCAGTTCCGTATAGAAATCTGCCCCAGTGCCAGGGCACGTATTACAACCGTAGCGGCCTGCGACCCGACGTTACCGCCGGTATCGGCAACCATCGGGACATAAAGGGCCAGAATGATAAGGGCCGACATCGCCTCCTCATAACTGTGGATAATCAACCCGGAAATGGTTCCGATTACGGCAAGTGAAGACACCCAGGTAATCCGCTTGCGGAAGTGCTTCATCACCCCGGTCTCCGCATAATTCAATCCATCCACATCAGGGACAATCCCCATGAACTTCTCCATGTCCTCAGTCTGCTCGGCCTGGATCACTTCGAGTGCCTCATCATGCCTGACAATACCCGCAAGCTGCCCGTACCTGTTGATTACAGGTATCGCCACAAGGTCATATTTCTCAATTTTATTGGCCACGGTTTCCCGGTCCTCATCCACCTCTGCAGTGGCATAATCTCTATAAACAATATCCCAGATTGACGTATCAGGATCAGCCATGATCAGATCCTTCAACGTAGTGAAGCCCTGAAGTTTCATATCGTCATCCACCACATACACATAGTAGATCATCTTTTTACTCGGGGCATCACTGCGAACCTTGTCAATGGCTTCGGCTGCCGTCATATCACCAATAATGGTGGCGAAGTCGGTGCTCATGATTCCTCCTGCTGTTTCAGGATCATAAGAACTCAGCCTGACTACGTTCTCGCGGGTTTTTTTATCCAGGTAGGGTAATAATTTGAGCTGATCGTCGCGGTCAAGTTCCTGGTAAAGGTCAGCCCGGATATCAGAGGCCATATTGGCAAAAATACGTGTGAACCTCCGGGGACCAAGTTGCCTGAAAAGGGTAAGCTGCATTTCCAGGTCAAAGTCAGATACAATGTATCCTTGTGCTTCCGGATCAAAATGGCCCAGCACCTCCAGCAAGTCAGGTTCCTCAAGTTTTTCGAGAACCTCCACCACTTCAACCACCGGCATTTTCTTCAGGATGGTGACCAAGGCTTCCCATTCACGGGCCATCACCAGTCCTTCAATGACCATGTTCTTTTGTTCGGTACCCACTACGACCATGGCTCCCTCCTTTCTTGGATTGGAGTGGATTGCCTCAGGTGAGTATTACCCTGAAATACGGGGGACATCAAGCCAACAAAAAACCCTTCCTGAAATTATGGAAGGGGGCTCTTTTATGAATCAGGGGGTTGCGCAGCAACTCCCTGTCAATGTGCCCCTTGTTGAGTTTTAGCTCTGGATGACTTATCCCCTTATCCAAAGAGGGAAGCTACCTTAAGCAATGCCTTAATCCGACAAAGCCTGTTCTACCCATTGGCGTCTGTAGACATTTTTGGGCAGTAGCCTGTGTTCACCCAGTAGCCTCACCTAACAGGCAAAAACCACTGTTATGAAACAATGTTTTATTTTCCAGTTGCAAATATAATAAAAAATCAGGATTTTGCATCAATCCAGCCCGTTCTCCACCGCAAAATTCACCAGTGATGACAGATTTTTCAGCTGAAGCTTTTTCAACATGTTTTTTCTGTGATTGTTGACTGTATGAAAGCTGATCTTCAGACGTCCAGCAATCTCTTTTGTATTGTGACCATTGGCAAACAATTGCAGCACCTGTTGTTCGCGGGGTGTGATTTTCTGAACATCTTTAAAATTTACTCCCTGGAGTTTATCCTGGAAAAATTGTTTAATGTTTTTCTGGTAACTAAGCGGGGAAGTAAAATCCACGCTGATCGCCAGCACCTCAAAAACTTCTTCCTCCGGGTCAATGCGAAAGACCCGGTTCGAGGTAAACAACCAGAGAAAAT